>JBDRBG010000031.1:0-10276 GCA_043823005.1 Candidatus Omnitrophota bacterium | reverse complement strand
AGTATCTTTTATTAACGCTGCTTCTATCTCGCGCATCTTAAAATCCGATACAAGCGACTTATCTCCCGTTTCAGCATATCTGGTAAAAGCTTTTGTTACTTCAGTGATCTTTTTATCTGCCATTTATCCTCCTGCTTCTAACGACAAACGACCAACGACTAACGACTCTGAGTTACCGTACAAGCCGGCGTTCTCTCATACGAAAAAAACGTATAAGAGGTTCCACATAGGACTCATCCGTACGTATATTAATATTATCAACACTTATAGAACGAAAACCCTGCTGACGGCCTTCACTCTTTGCTAAAGCATTCTCCTCATAAATCTTCCGCGTTTTTGGATCAGAAGTATCCACAATATACGGCACTCCTGTTTCAGCATCATGAAGTTTTACAATACCGACTTCCGGCAGTTTTTCTTCAATCGGATCGGTAATAGTAACTGCGATAACATCATGCCTTTTGTTTGTAATAGAAAGCGTCTTCTTAAAATTCGGAGCAAAAAAATCAGACACAACAAAAGTAATAGCCGACCGCGTAGTCACCTTGTTCAGATATTCAAGCGCGTTATTAATATCCGTACCCGTTCCTTGCGGCTTATTATAAAGGGCCTCTCTTATAACCCTTAAAACATGCCTTACTCCTTTACGCGGCGGAATAAATTTTTCTATCCGGTCGGTAAAAGTAATCATCCCGACTTTATCGCTGTTCTTGATAGCAGAAAAAGCTATAACCGAACAAAGTTCAGCCGCAACTTCGCTTTTAAGCCTGCCTGTCGTGCCGAACTTCGAAGACTTGGAAACATCAAGAAGTATCATAATAGTAAGTTCACGTTCTTCGGCAAATTTTTTGATATAAGGATGGCCCATCCTGGCAGTAACATTCCAGTCGATAGAACGTATTTCATCTCCGGGCAGATATTCGCGTACTTCGTCAAACTCCATACCCGCGCCTTTAAATACACTCTTATACTGCCCCGCAAAAACATCCGTAACTTTGCGTGACGTAGTAATCTGTATCCTTCTGACCTTTTGTATAATTTCTTTTGGTATCATAATTAGTCGTTAGTCGTTAGTCGTTAGTCGTTAGTCGTTAGTCGTTAGTCGTTAGTCGTTAGTCGTTTGTAATTTTTATTTTCCCCTCACCCATTCCCTCTCCCCGTTGGGGAAAGGGTGACTTGCTTGTAATTATTAGTAGTAGATAATTAGTAATTAATAGTTTTCTTCTCTTCTATTATCCAAGTTTGTTAATAAGAGTTACTATCATCCGTGATTCATAATCTATTTCTTCAGATATTATTTTTGTTTTTGTTTCTGTTACATATTTTCTTCTATTGGCAATAATAAGATGTGTTTCTAGTTCAGCACAAGAAGCTAATGAAATATATAAAAACTGTTTATATTCTTTACGATGCCCTCTCACAAAACCTTCTGCAATATTCGAAGGAACCGAAACTGAAGCGCGTCTCATTTGACTAACCAAACCATATAATTCACTTTTAGGAAAATTGTCAGTTATTTCATAGATCTTATCAACTATCTCAATTCCTTTCTGCCAAATCCTCAAATCTTTATAACTTTTCACTTTCATGTTATCCCCTAACTAATCCCTAACAACGAACGACTAACGACGAACGACCAACGACTATTAAGGCACTTCAACTTCCTCAAATATTCTTTTAATTATATCTTCTGAAGTCTTGTCTTCGGCTTCGGCCTCATAACTCGGGATAATTCTGTGTCTTAAAATATCCGGACCTATTGATTTTATATCCTGCGGCGTTACATACCCGCGACGCTGGATAAAAGCATATGCCTTAGAGGCAAGTACTAAATTTATACTGGCGCGCGGTGAAGCGCCGTAATCGATCAAACCTACAAGATCATTAAGCCCATAAGCTTTAGGCTGACGCGTAGCAAAAACAATATCAACGATATATTTTTCGATCTTCTCATCCATATATATTTCATCAACAACTTTTCTTACTTCGAGTATCCTTTCAGGAGATACAACCGGTTTTACGTCTATTTTTTGAGTAGTACGCGCCATACGTTTCAGTATTTTATGTTCTTCTTCTCTATTCGGATATCCTATGTTTATTTTCAACATAAATCTATCGACCTGCGCCTCAGGGAGCGGATACGTACCTTCCTGTTCTATCGGATTCTGTGTCGCAAGCACTAAAAACGGCTCATCCAGATCAAAAGTATTTTCTCCGATAGTCACCTGTCTTTCCTGCATAGCTTCAAGAAGCGCGCTCTGAACTTTTGCAGGCGAACGGTTAATTTCATCCGCAAGTATAATATTTGAAAAAATAGGCCCTTTTTTAGTGGTAAAATTGCCTTCTTTCGGACTATAGACCAATGTGCCTATAAGATCCGCAGGCAAAAGATCCGGAGTGAATTGAAGCCGCTGAAATTTAGTGCTAATAGCGGCTGCCAGCACCCTCACTGACATTGTTTTAGCAAGGCCGGGCACACCTTCTATTAAAACATGGCCGTTTGCCAAAAGTCCGACTAAAAGCCGTTCAACAAGATAATCCTGTCCGACTATAACCTTACGCATTTCAGCTAATAGTTCTTCTACAAATATACTTTCTTTTTCAACTTTTTTATTTATCGCGCTTATACCTTCCGCCATCTTAACCTCCCTTTATTATTAATACTAAATCTATATAGCAGTTCTATACATACTATATATTATATTAATAAAAGCTGAGTTTCAAGTGAATATTAAGAATACGGAGACATGCCTGAAAGAGAGATAACACAGTCGGGACAGGTTTCCCTGTAGAAGAATAATCCCTGGCTGAAACCAGTCCCATTTATTTTTATTTTCACAATAACAAGCGTGTCCCCGAAATGTACAGGAAGAGACATCCTTCACGATTTATAACCTAGAGCCTTGAACCTAGAACACGCCAGCAAGCGATTAACGGTCCTCTTCTGTCATTGCGAGCTTCGAGCCAAGCGAGAAGCGCGGCAATCTCTTTTTTCCCTTCAGCCTCAAGCCTTGAACCTTGAACGGCGCCAAAGGCGCCTTATGGTATCGTCCTGAAAAAGTTGAAACTTTTTTGAGATTGCCGCAGGCCTCGTCTACCTCAGCCTTCGCAATGACGACCCTCTTCTGTCATTGCGAGCTTCGAGCTAAGCGAGAAGCGCGGCAATCCATTCACCATTCACTATCTACTATTCACTATTTTACAATGCCGCTAATACTCTTATTTCCGCGTCAAACCGTTCCCGAATAATTTCCCAATTCAGCGCTTGTACATAGGGTAGTTTCCAGGCATGCTGGGTGTAGTGTTTTTTAAGATATTCTTGGATCTTTTCAGACGTGTTCTCATTGTTTAATATATTTATAATATCTGAGACTAAAAGAATAATTTCATCTTTGGTTATTATTTCTTCTTTCATCACATCATTCCTGATTTCAGCCATAGCTTCTGCCAGAAAAGCTATTTCATCCATGATCTCTTCCAAAGAACGTTTATTATCATGAAGGTTTTTTATCCTTTTTATAAGATCAGCATACACTTGCGAATACGCCGAATATCCGCTAATAGGAGCTCCCAAAAGAACAGACCCATCATCTTCTGTTATAAGCTCTGTTTTTATAAACCCGTCAAAAAAAGCTTTTGCTTCTGTTTCTGTCTCATCCTGTTTTATTCTTGTCTCTATCCTTGTATCCGAATATATAAAAGTATTTGTCCAATTCAATTCAACATTATCCTTACCGTTGACCTTCTCATAAATCTCTTTGGCTTCATGGAAAGATTTGCAAACATGCACATGATTGCCTCTATCAGGAGAAAACAATCTCCGGATCAAAGATAAGATCTTTTGCATAACACTTCCTGTCACTGCTTTATCCTGTGTGATAAAAGCCTTATCAGCCGCAATAACAAAAGAATGTACTGAAGTTTTATCAGACAAAAGGACTTTTTCCGCCACGCGGATCTGTCTGCCAATAATTCGAGTCAACTTTGCCTCTCTCTTCAAAGAATTGGTTGCAATTCCTTCGATTAAAACAAAAGGCTCGCGCTCCTCACCCAGAAGAGGATTACTTGCTCGACACAGTTTTCGTTTAATCTCATATATTTCTTTAATTCTAAAACCAATACCCTTAAGATTGAAATAATACTTAATACGTTCTATATCTAAAAATTGTCTCTTATAAATTTTCTTACTCTGCTCATCATAATATTCAGTCAGCCACGAAGAAACATCTTCTTTTTTTTCGGAACTAACACTCTGTAAATACTGCCAGTCCTTTTTAGACCTGACCGTAAAGCATAAATGTCCTTTTTCAGGAACAAGCAATCTTGATATATCTCTGAAAATCCCGGCTAATTCATCTCTGTCAAAATAATGCAATCCTAATTCCACCACAACAATATCAAAAGACCTTCCATTAAAACTTTTCAATTCTTTTCTAATGTCACCTTTTATAAGTTTAAGATTGGAGCATCTACCTGAATCCGCATTTATATCTATCTCTTTCCCTATTGCTGTAACACTCCCTGCATGTTCAGCCAGATATAGTTCATTAACAAGATCCTTTGCGCATAAACTTAAAATTCTGGTCTTCGGTCCTGTTTTTAATTCATTTACGATTTTCAAACTTAATTCTGAAGGCTGTTTCTGCCCGTTATCCGGATCCTTTTCTTTTGAGATATCCTTTTCAAACTTTTCACTGCACAATATCGGATCTTTTTCCATTTTCGCAGAAAAAGTTTCTCCGTTAGCATCAATGATTATCGCGTTTTTATCAAAAATGTCAGAAGAAAGCTTTATATTGTCTCTTTCTGTATATCCACGAACTGATAAGACTTCAAAGACCTTTTCTAAAATAGCCGGAATATCATATGACTTTATCCTCCAAAAGATCGTGCCGAATTCTATATTTTTATTATTTTCCTGCAGAATATTACCTTTTACAGCCCGTTCTGTTCTGATCTTTATATCATTTCCTGAAACCTCTATGTCCTGATCTTTAGACATAAACTCAAACATAAACTTTTCTTCTTCTGCACTTTGTTCCTGCTCCATTTCTTCCAATGTCAGGCTAATATGGCTTAAATTATCACTCTCATCAGTCAGCCTTGCAAATTTATTCCGGTATTCCTTTTTCCTGGAATTATTGAGATAACCTTTTCCATTCCATAAAGTAACAGCTATTTGATCATGCGAGCATCCAACATTATTAAATTTTATAAAACTTGCATTTCTCCAAAGTTTGTCTTTTTTTAGAGCCTTCTTCAATTTTCGAAAAGCAATAGAATCTCCTTCAGCTCCTTTTGCTACATATATGTCACATTCATCTAAACCCAAATATTTATATGATTTCCTGATCTGATTCATATCTGCAATTGAATTTATATGCGCAAGATACTGGATTCCTTTTCTTTCGTTCACGATAATAAGGCTACAGCACGTTACAAGGCCTGTTGTTGAAACAGCGCTTTTTATCGGAGCTATAAAAAAATGACCGGCTTGCACAAAGACACCTTCCGGCCCGTTAGCAGGATAAGGCACTGAATCCGCCCTTTCCTCTTTCATCTTTTCCCTAACTAAACCATGCAAGAACTTAAAAACTCTTATACTTTTAACATCAAAATTAGAAAGACTCATCGTATAAACAAATATTGCATTATAGGTTATTACTATAATTCCCGAGATAAACCCTAATTCAGGAAATCTTTTATTCAAAATAAAGTAAATCTTCCCAGAAAAAACTATAGAAAAAAATACGCCATAAAATATAATTATTCTTAAAAGATAAAGAAATGAATCAACCTGATTAACATCCCTGCCCAGCCTTTCAGCTTCTTTTGAAACTTGAATGTTATTTTCTTTAATGATCTTAATCAACCCGGAATCTTTAGTTATTTCATCAAAAGCGTCTTTTGTATGTATTATTATGCGTTTTACAGCTGCGATCGATTTCAAGGGTTTGTTAGCTATATATCGAGCAGACGGCTGGATCACCCAGCTTTTCCAAGGAGCTGGTTTTGTAACGTCCTTTTCGTCTTCCTCAAAAACAAGCGTTACCTCTGGCCTTTTACTAAAACTCATAGATTTCAGTTCTCTTATACTCATTTTAAGCGGGTTTTTTATACTTCCCCAAAGTCTGAAATATGAAGGGTGTTTTCCCATAAAATCACGATCAAATGAAGTGACTGACCTTTTTTCTTTTGTCTGGTCTTCTCCTGAAAGTTCTTCAATTTTTTTGTCGATTCTTTCTGTCGCAACACGTGAAGCAACAATATTTCCGGTTAAAAGAATATTCTTTACTGCTTGGACACTGGTTGTTGCATATAAAGTCCTCATCCCTTTCTTTTCAGCCAGATATTCTTCCAATTCATAAACAGATATATTTCTTATCTCACCCGCGTCATCCTCCAGAATCACGTTATTTCCCTTGATCTCTTTAACCGTACTTTCTTTATCAACATTCAGAAACTTCTTTTCCCTGATCTTTGTGCCGATCAACTTTTTAGGATTATACACACATTTCTTTTCTACCCACAAATATCCGTCTTTATCCTGAGCTAGAATGTACTCTATACCTTCATTTGAAATATCCCCTAAACTGCACGCATAAGGTTTTTTTTGTCTTAAAGCTTCTTCAAACTGTTCTGCGGGAATCACTGCGCCGCTTTCAATAATATCATCAAAATATTTACCGTAAAATCTGTCCTCTTGTTTGGCTTTTTTTAGAAAAACATGCGTTTCAATAAGTTTGTCATAAAGTTTGCTAACACCAACAGCCTTACGTATTATTTCCGATTTTTCTTCATAAGAACAAGCAAACTCTATTAACATCCTATCCAGCCAGATCTCATTTTTAATGTCGCCTTCCAAATGAACTGCTTTATTGTTTTTGACTTTTTCAAACAGCTTACTATTTAAAAATCTCTTATCCTCAGCAACAATCTCTGCGATCACAGCTATCCTGCTTTTACCGGAATTTTCCCTCATTAATCCGGCATTTTTCCTTATTATGTTTTCTACCTCAGCTGCTTCTATTTCCTGTGAGATCAAATATATATAACGATCCATATCCCCGGGATCATGAGTTATTTCACTAAGAGCTTTTGCCATGCCTGCCATAGCCGCGCCCAAAACGTACGTATAAGTCGGTTCTTTTTTTTCAAATAGATCTATTTGTTTCTGGTTAGGAGTAAAATTTTTTGCCCATTTAAGTACATCTTCATATCTGTCAACCGGGTTTAATTTCATATCGTTCATCGCATTATATCCATAATTATAAGCCATTTTGTTATTGCAACCGGGAACCTTGGGAAACTCCTTTTCTAATATCTTATAAACATTTTCAGCTGCCCCCCTTCTTAGTGCCATAATACTTGCCACAGGAGGAAAAATTGAATTATTCATATAACCTTTTTTGTCTTTATCCAACAAATGGACCATTTCATGAGACGCGGCACAAACTGTTCCTAGTTTTCCGGCAAAAGGACTAACATAACTTTTTTGCTCAAGCCCGCTTATCTTTAAAGCAAAACAAGCAAATCTGTGATGTAAAGTTCCCTGCCCGGGCTTAATCTTCAAGTCTGCGATTGTGTAACCTATCTCAGAGAATACTCCACAGGAAATTATTATCCAAATTATCGCAGTAACAAAAAATAAGGATCTAACATAACCGTTAAGAGCTGCAATTAAGGTAAAAGTTTCTCCTGAAATCACTATTTTCAATGTTTGTCTTACAGCAAAAACAACTGCCGCAAATAAAACAAAAGAACCCATATAATTATCTACAGGAAATATCAAACTTGTTCTTATCGCACGTAAAATCGAGTTTGGCATTACACTATTTTCCATGTTTCGGGATATCACTGCTCTCTGAAATGGAGCCTTATGTCTTAGCAAAGTATCAACTACTATTTTGGATTCCTTTTTTATTTCTGATTGCTGGTGATGATTAAATCTATTGCTTACAGATCTGTACAACTCTCTTTTTGTAAGAGGTATTATTCGGTAAAAAAATAAGCTTTTCAATAATTGTTTCACTTGTATTGACAATAAAAAATCATCTATATCTTTTCTGATATTTTGACAAATTTGTGTCTTCTTTTGAGACATTACGTTTTCGATCCGATCAACAACAACGCTATAATCTTCAAAAAGATCCTGTTCTTGTATTAAAAGAACTATAAATTCTTCGACACACCAGTCTATTAGTTGATCATCTGTTACTGTTTGATTTTTTATTTGAGATTGCTTCGTCGTTCCTCCTCGCAATGACGAGAAATACGGTTTGCCGTATACTTTTTGGAACGCTAGGATAAAAGGGTGGTTTTTATGAAGAGGGCCTATTTTTCCTTCAAGTTTCTGCCTGAAAAGTTTTATAAGGCGCTTGTGTTTTTGTTTACTTAAAAGTGCGTGTACTTTTTCATGGAAACCTATGACTTTTTTGATCTGCGAGATCTTTTTAACAAATCTGGTGTTGTTTTCAGTATACCCGTTAGCTGTATTTATTGCCTGTTTTGCTGACAGCCAAACTTCTTTGGCTTTTTGTTTGCCAAGCCTCTCGTCGATCCAATGGAGTTTACCTTTTTTATCTGTCCATGCCAGGCCGTAAGTTTTTACTGTTTGATAAATAGCGTTGCTCTGCTTTTCTAATAAGATCTTTTTAAATTCCTGCCAGATATATTCAGGAAACCGAAATGGGTGTGAAACTTCTTTATCAAGCAGAAACTTTTCAGCTTGCGGCATGCTTTTAAGCATATTTTGTGCTATTTGGATTACATCCGTATATGCATCATTTATCCCTGCGTCCGGTGCAGTCAAAGCTTTTATAGCTTTTCTCCCGCCTATCTGACCGATAACTTCAACTGCTTTTTTCCGTACTTCGCGATTTAGATCATAGATTCCAACACCTTTAGCTATAAGCATTCTTATTGCTTCATCTTGAGTCCTGAATCCTCTGTCATAAAGTTCTTTTACAGTAGCTATAGCCTGGATCCGGCCTCCGCCAAAATCACTTTTCAATCTATACGATGCCTCTGCTAATTCACCCTTTATATCCATATTGCTTGCCCTTGTAAAAACTAGTTGATGCACCAATAAAATACCTAACAAAATCTTCGAAGATATTTCAACATTATGCAGAAAAACCGCTAACATAATGCCTCCACCAAACCATCCCCAAAAGTCATATTTAGTTAAAGATGTTCGTTTGAAAATATAATTCGGCGACCAGAACACAAAAACAGATGCCGGCCGTAATAATCGGCTCTTAAAAAAATAAAGCGCAACTACCCCACTCCACAAAATTATAACTGAAAAGTATTTGACCCATTCTGGAAATCTACGGATTTTTCTCTGAGGATTCAGCCATAGCTTTCTTTTTTCCAGGTTTCTATGCGCTGCTTGTTTAGGTCTGCTCTTTCTCAATTCTTTGAACCATTGTATTTTTGCCCGATTATATCTTTGTAACGACCAAAAATAAAAATTAAAAAAAACTGCTTCAATATTATAAAAAATCTTTGAGAAACCTAACTTGGAAGACATCAAAATCCACCAAATAAAAAGTAGAAACCCTACTCCATGGATAATCTCCATTATTCTGGACCATTTTTTTTCATATCCATCCATATATCCATCTATACCCTGACTGGGATCTACCAATCCAGAATAAAGAGGTCCCAATATTGTTGTCATTAGCACACGCTTAAAACATTTAATCCCTATTTTTTCATATATTGCACCTTTTTTCTCAAACGGTTTTGGTCGAAAATATCTCCCCCAAAAACCAGGCTTTTTATTCTTTTTCAAAGAATTAAGATTCATTCTTATATGAAAAAGTGTTGTTATAAATAACATGACCCAAGCGCTTAATTCAAAAATACCATATTCATAAAAAACCATACCTGATAAAAATGCGCCAAATGCTAATCCAACAATACCAGCATTGCACAATAAAGGCTTATCCCTAAAACCATGCAACCCCCAAAACATTACTGAAGCAAAAAGCGCCGCTTGAACTGGCGTTTTTAATACACCAAACACATTCCACATTAAATACCCTGCACCATAAACTACTAGCGGTTCCACCCACCAGCTGAACCATTTCATATACACAGGATTCCCCCACCACGCGCCGGCAGCTCGTTGTGTCGGAGGCTTTATTTGTTTAACAAGCTTTTCAAGATGTAAAACTTCTCGAGATCCTCCCCTAGATCTTCCTTTAATCTTTTCTTTAAATGTACCAAACCCTAAGCTTAAAAATGCTACAGCATAGCAAAAAGATAC
>JBDRBG010000030.1:0-56457 GCA_043823005.1 Candidatus Omnitrophota bacterium | reverse complement strand
TGTCCGCTTCGATTCCCAAAGCTTTCATCGCATAGCTTTTTGCCCTGTAAAACGCTTTTGCGTCTAATTCCCGTCTGGCTTCGGACAAATATCCCGCTATCTTTATTGCTCTTTCCCTGGCCGCTTGTTCCTTCTTTTCCTTTTGCGCGCTAATTCTCTCGGATTCCTCCGCTTCTTTTCGTTCCTCTATCTTCGCTATAAATGCTTTTACTGCCAAGTTTGTTTCCTCTATCCCCTGTGCTTCTAAAGCATAATTCCGGGCATTATCGAATTTATTAGCGTTTAATTCTTCTTCTCCTTTCTCTAAAAGTTCGCCTATCCGATTAGCGCGCCGAATCGCTTCCTGTTCAGCTTCATATGCTTTTTCCGCTTTATCTGTTTTTTCAAGAAAACTTTTTGCTTCCACATTCCCTTCTTCCAGGCTGAATACTCTTCTGGCGTAATTTCGGCTTGCGTAAAAATTCCCCGCGTCTAATTCTTTACTCGCTTGTTTTAAATATTCCGCTATTTTTCCTGCCTGTTTCCGCAGGACTTCTTCCTCTTTCACTTTTTGCTCAGCGGCTATCCCTGCTTGTTCCTTTGATCTCCGCTCCAACCTCAGCTGTTCCCTTTCTTGTTCATATATTTTTTGAGCCTTCTCTTTTTCCGCTATAAAATCAATGATTTTTTTATTTTTCGCGTCAACCGACAAAGCTTTATCAACATAATCTCCGGCTTCATAGAAACTGTTCTTGTTTAATGCCTTTCTGGCCTTCATAAGATATTCTTCTATTTTTCGCAAGCGGTCTCGTTCTTCAACCTTTTCTTGCGCTTGGTCTACTGCCTCTATTTCCTTTTTGATTCTCGATTGTTTCTCCTGCTCCAATTTTGCTTTTTCATCCTCACCCGCTTCTTCCGAGTCATCTACCTTTAAAAGAAAAGCCTTTGCTTCGTCATTCGCCGCGTCTATTTCAAGCACTCTTGCCGCGTAACTTCGCGCATGGTAAAACCGTTTTTGTTCAAGAAAAAGCTTAGCTTCTCCTAAGTATTTTTCAATTCGGTCCGCCTTCTCACGAAAAACAGCTTCTTCCTTTGCCCTTTGCTCTGCCTCTTCTTCTTTTTTTCTTTGTTTTTCTATTTCCTCTCTTCTTCTTTGCCGGAAAATTTCATGTTCTTTTTTTTGTTCATTTAATTTTTTAAGAAAAGAAAGAACTACCGGATTATTCTCTTCGATCCGCATGGCTTGCATCGAATAATCCTGCGCCTTATCCAAATTGTCTTCATCAAGAAACTTTTTCGCTTTTTCCAGATAGTTCGCTATTTTTTCAGCGCGCTCAAGAACTTCCTCTTCCTGCTTTATTTTAGCGTTTTTTTCGTCAAAATACTCTTTCTCCTCGTCTTTTTCTTTTCGTTCTTTATCATATACATATTTCTTTTTGAACTTCCGAAAAAGATTCCTGGCTTCCTTTTCTCTGAATTTATCGACCGCAGTATCAATTTCTTTTTGCAGTTTTTCTTTTATCTTGCGCGCTTTTTCAACATGTTTTCGAGCCCGCTCAAAATCATCGTCTTTAAGACTTGTTTCCGCGTCTAAAAGATATCCTGAAACCTCTTGTTCCAGCTGTTCTTCTCTGTCAGACCGAAAAGCATTCTCCTGTTTGCGGATATCTTTAATGCGAATAGCTAAAGATTTTAGTTCGCTGTCCAAAGGAAACTTTTTGTCAAGATTTTCAAGCTCTTTCTCAATTGACGCGTAATCACCGTGTTCTACGCATTCTGCCGCGTGTTTCAAAAGATCGAAAGCCTCATCGCTTCGACCGGAGCTTTTCTCCTGCGCCAAAAGTCTGCCATTAATATGAGTGTCGACAACTAAAAGAAAGGACAAAACTGAAAAAACTATCGCAAAAAACCGCATACACTTTTCCTGTCTTATGTCTTTTGCCATACTTTTTATCCCTTTTGGTATTTACTTTTTACAAATGAAAAAATACCCGTTCCAAAGTAAATTTGTGTTTGTATCCTCAAAATTTTCAATTTACTGTCCGCTGGGTTCTACTTGCTCCTGATGTTCTTTTTTTCTTTGACGGTATTTTCTCATGTAATCTCGCATATACTCCCGATGTCTTTCCTTGTTAGCCTCCCGATAAAGCTGGAGATATTCTTTGTGTTTTCGTCTCCAATCCAAGGATCTTTCCCTGCAAGCCTGTTTCCAGGATTTGTCCTGAGATTCCTTGTATTTGAAATAATTAGGATTAGCCTCGCGCCATACCTTCATGTTAGAAAGCTGACGCTGGTATTGACATTCCAGACTGGAACAGACTTCCTGATTGGGCCTGTACTTGTTGGGAATAAAATGTTTCCCACACATCATGCATATTCGTTCTTTCCCCATATTAGTTTCCATAGTTAGACCTCCCTGAATAGTTCTCGTCGGCATAAAGCTGCCGCACCTATTGAAAAAGACTCTTTCCCCAGTACCGCAGGAATTATCTTAACCCTGCTTTTCTGTTTCTTCATAAAAAACCGTTTCGCGCTTTCTTCCGCGAATCCAACAAACCCTCCTTCTTGTCTTTCTGTACCCCCCCCTAAAACCAGTATTTCCGGTGTAAACATATTCGACAAGTAAGCCGCCCTCAGCCCAAGAGCCAATCCTGCTCTTCTGACTAAATCCTCAGCAACTTCATCTTTGTTCTCTGCCGCCTGTAATACTATATCTAAGGTAATATCATCAACTTCCCCGTTTACCATATTCACCATATTTGTCCCTACCCCTTTATTCACTAAATGCTTAGCAATTTCCACTATATTGAACTGTGTCCATGGTCTTAAATAACTAATATCATTATCTCCTGCGGCATTTTCCGGAGCTTCGAATATTGTTTCATTCTTAATCACAACACCTGTCCCAACATCCATATGCATATACAAAATATCTTTTCCCCGTGCCTTATCCCCGAATTCCCTTTCCCCATAAGCCGCGGCCGTAGCCTCTTTCACAGTCATCACATTACACCCAAACATTCGGCTAATGTTTCTTGTCAACATCTCCGCGTTCTTAACGTTCCAAGTTTTCATCCTTTCCGCCAGAGCTGACCCCGCATAAAAAAATTTCTTCCCTTTTAATTTTGTCTCGTTCTCTATCTCATCAATGATCCGCTTAACATCCCTGACTCTGCCTTTCATATCACAAAGAGACGGAATCTTGATTCTTTCCCGCGAAACAATGTCCCCGGCCAAGTCAATAACAGTTAAATAACATGCTTTAGAGGAAAACCCTATGCCTAGAAACTTTTTATTATCTTTATTAAATTTTAATATATTCTTTGAACTTCTTTTCCCGTCTATTACCACAAGATCTTTTTTTATATACAGGTTCACATATTCCGCTACGACATCTTCCGAAAGTCCTGTTTTTTTGCTTATCGCAGGAACTGAAGATATTGTTTCAGTTTTTAAAATATGATAAATATTAAGGCTGGTCAACGCTCGATCATTCGTAGGATAGCCCTCAATGGGTCTTACATCTTTTTTTTGCTGGGGCATCTTGCTACTCCTTAGCGAAAAATACAAAAACTTAGTTTTTAATTTTTTTTGACCTGAACTAACTTTTTAATTAAATTTAATATAACAAATATTAAAAAAATTGTCAATCGTTTGTTTTATAAATCTTATAGGTATTATCAAATTAATAATATAAGGAGCACTTAGCTGGTCATATTTCATGGTTTGATTGTCTCGTTCTGAAAAAGTTGACACTTTTTTTAGCTATTTTTATCCGAGATTGCCGCGTCGTCACTTCGTTCCTCCTCGCAAAGACAGATGGGATGTTTTCTCTTTTCCCTATTCAACAACCAACCACTATTTTGCCGGAAAGGCGAGCGTTCTGAGCGCAGTTTTTGCCTGAACCAAGTGAAGGCAAACTGTTTGAGCACGGAATGCTTGCCATTCCGGCAAAATACTTTGCATTTCCCCTCCAAGCTTTTTTCAGCATTTAGCGTTTAGTTTTTTCTATACGCTATCCGCTATTTTCCAGGACAATGTATCGTCCTGAAAAAGTTGACACTTTTTATTCACTATCAAATCACCCGTTTGTTGACGGTTGATCGTTGGTTCGTTGACTGTTTCCCCATCAAGAACCTTTCCCCTTAACCATCAACTAACTAACCGTCAACTGTCAACCGAATAACAATTGAAACAGCCAACAAACTCTTAACTATAAATAATTAATAATAATAGCAATAATTATAGGTCAATTTTCAGGAAAGGGTATATTGTGGTATAGTGATTATAACGATATAAGAGCTTTTTCCTCGGCTCTTATCCTATCCCTTATCTCGTCCAGGTCTATTCTTTGAATCGGAAGAAGCATTTGTCCGTTAAGCAGAGCTTTAAGAAAATCGTTAAACCCCTGAACCGTACTTAACTTATCTATTATATTACTGTCATTCCCGCTAAGCTCCACGATCAATCTTGACATAGCGGCAATCAGTTCCGGATTTCCTTGCCCTGCTTTTACCTGTTTTATTCCCATAGCAAGGGCCACATGCGGACCTATCAAAGGCTCCACACTCCGGCTCTCTTTATAATCTTCGTTTACATAATAGACCTTGGCTTCGCCCGTATCAGGCGCACACAAATCTTTAAATATATCCTTTTGCATATTACCTTCAGGATGAATCCCGGATCTTGAATCACAAAAAATAACCGCGGCCGCTTTTTCATTAAGATTCAGGATATTTTGTATCTGACTTTTTTTCTTTGCCAGATCATCTTTGTTTTCATAGGAAATAACATGTATATTTTTGGTACCGTATTTCTCCTCTAATTGGCGCCGTACTTTTTGCGCTATATAAGCCTTATCGTCAAGCGCTGTAAACGAACACGGAAGCGCTACAACAAGCGGAGATTGCGCGTTAGCAAGATTACTTATTACCCCGCCTGACAACGAGTATATTTCCTCAACCTTTTTTTGAGCTTTTTTATTTTTTAATTCGGATCTTAATTTCAGGGCTTCTTCTTTAAATAAACCGTTCTTTATTTCTAGTTCTGTTTCGCTGGCTAACCTCGCATATCCCTCCATCGCAGAATACGCCTTTTTATATTGCTCTCCGTTTTCCGGAATATATGTCCTGACACAACCCGCGTAATCTCCTACTATCTCTCCGTCAGCCAATATTACCAGCGAACTTCGCACCGAGCTCATAGCTTCAAGAGATCTTATACTTTGCGCAGCTTTGTTTTCCGCGTCTCTTATATTATCAATTTTTTGACTGACAACATGCGCCTGCAGCATAACAGCGATCGGTTCTTTACCATTCGGGTTTTCCCGGGAAACAGTTACTTTTTTGAATTTTTGTTCATCTATAGCACTGTTGATCTTTTCTCCTGCTGTTCTAACTGCTCTTTTTATACCTTCAGCATCTATGCCGCTTGATTTTTTGGCCTCATCCAGAAAAGCTTTGTATATTTCTATGCTGGCCGCAAGAATATAGTTATCAACAATATCATGCGCGGCATATGAATTGCCTGCTTTAAAAGGAAATACCCTTGCTCCTTTTTCGCGTAAAATTTTGCTTAGTTCATTTTCCGTAGGATCAAGTTTGATTAATTTCTTTAGTTTGCTTTTGTCTTTCATGTTAAATACAATATAATCCGTATCCCGCCCTCCCAGCCCTTCCTTCAACTCTGTCCTTACTTTTTCCCTTAACTCCTGCGGCAAATTTTCAGCATGAAACATACTGTCAATATTCAATATTTTTACCGTAGCATCCTCATTTACAATTACTATATAAAAATCAGTAGGCGGCCCGCGGATCATAAAGACCCTTTGTTCCGGGGAAAGGATCTTTATTTCTTCCGGAATAAGAGAAAATATCTCTTTTAAAAGATCCTCAAATATATAAAAATTATAAACTGTATAATCATCGCGTATCTCCTGTGTATATATTTTCCTTTTTCCCTTTAAGCTTCTCTTGAAAAACCGCTCTATGTTTGCTCGAATTTTATTGCTATTTTGTGTTTGCGTTTCTTCAAACGAACCTTCATATTTAAGAACATTTACTCTGACCGGACTTGCTACAACTGAAACCTTATCAGGACTTATCTCTTCCAGCATAACTATATTTTTATTCAGTCCCGGCATTCCGAGCAAAAAAGCTTTTCCCTCAGAAATATTATCCGCGGTAACATAGTCACACTGTTCCTCGATGCTAAGCTTTTCCCATGCAGATTGTTTGATTATTCTTTTCTGCTTATCAGTAAAACCTCCCCATATCTTTTGCTCTTTAGCGGGATCATTTTCTGATATCCATCTTATTTCTCTTTCTCTCCATTTCTGGCCGGCTCTTTTCTCCGCTTCTCTTAGCATATACGCGAATCCGACAGGTATATCCTTTATCTGCCTTACCCCTCCGGCAGGCAAGAAAAAGGGGCTTATATCTTTTTTTATCGGACTATATTTTTCAAGAACTGCTCTCAGGCTTCCTGTGTATTTCACGGGAATCAAAATATGTTTTTGTTCTGCCGCAAACTTCAACCCTGAATCCGATTCTTTTCGAATTTCATCCGATATTTCATCCGGCATTTTCTTTTGATCCTTTTCCCAGCGCATACAGTTCATACGCTGACCCTTTTTCCATTTCTTCTGCCATGTCCAGAAAAAACTGTTTAATATCATCCGCTATGTAATAATCAGGAAACACAAAAGCATGCTCATCTTTTTCAAAACCATAAGCAAAAATGCCGCGTTCTCTGGCAAAATTTACTGCCATATCAGTAGCCTCAGGAGAAAGAATATCCATGATCTTACTTCCCATAGATTTTTCTCTGGCGCGGCCTGCCATAACATCGGCAAAACATACCCATAAACGCGGTTTTATTTTTAACATAGCTTCCGCAATTTCCGTTTTAGATTGATGTGAACCGTCCATATTCCGCATTACATTCATCAATCCGATATCATCATATCCGGCAAAAAGCTGATTAATAAGTCCATATCCTAATATCACAGCACTGGCGGGCTCATCACCTACCCTAAGGTTATTTTGGTTAATCCGGATAAGCTTTTTTTCCTGTTCTGAAAACTTTTCTTTGCCTATCTTCTCTGCCAGATTGATCAATTTGGTTAAATCCGCGCCTGTTTGTTCAAAAGCTTGTTTTATGGCCTGTTTTTTTATCCCTGATAATCCGCGCATAAAAATACCGGGGCTTGTTATGTCCGTACCGCTTATCAGTTGTTTAAGAATGGCTTGAGTATGCTTGTTCTCTCTTTCTGAACGAGAAACTTCACTAAGAATAATAAAAGGAACGGCCTCGGGAACCAGGGTTAACGCATTATGCAGAGTCTCTGTCAAATAAAGTTTTCTCCTTCCGTACTCGTCTTGCTCAGCGTCAACAAACCCGGCAGTATAAAAATTATCCTCTATGGTCAGGATATCCCAGCTCTCGATAAATGCCCCAAATGCTTCCGCATTAAAAAAGGGTATATTCCGGCTTCTCTTTTGAATAATACGGATCATCTTGTTCCCTATTTTTCCCGATTGAGAAGAAATCACATTTAGCCATTTTTTGCCAGTGCCTTCTGCTTCTCTCTTGGACAAAAAATCTACATTTAAGTTTCGCTCCCCATATTCTATATCAGCGTTAGCATAATCCCGTCCGGGAACATATCCCGGTCCTTTTAATTCGTTCTGTTCTTTCAATGCGCCAAACTTTGTAATGTCAGCAGTTTCGAGAACAGCCTCAGATAGATCGTACTTCTTATACAGTTTTTCAAGTTCTATATTTTGTTTATGCGTTTGTCTATAATAAGCACCGATTTCATGAACAAGAACAGCAGTCTGTTCTTTAGCAGGGATCTCCGCGTTTATGTAGATACCCCGCCAGCTGGCATGTCCTCTGAAACCTTTCGCCCCTTTCACTTCATAAATATTTATTTTTTTGTTTTCAACAGCTTCAGCTATCCCGCTAAAACCGCCCCTTTCCTCTACTGCCTTAAGAAAAGAAACCATTTTTTGTCCAATTTCTTTTTCCGGATCAAACAAGTTAACATCTCCTCTATCTCTTGCCATAACGATCTGTTCATCTATTATTTTCTCATGATCGTCATAGCTAAGATCATCAGCGTTTGTTATCAAAACATCGGCTATTTTATCTTCTTGTGCCCGTACCAGCTTATAATCAATATTTCCGGCCGGGTCCTTATGAAAACTTATGGCAATTTCCGATCCTTTTATCGCAAGAAAAGCTTCCGGTTCCGTTTCAAGAGTTTTAACTATTTCAAGCTGTATCATCGCCAGATTTTTTTCTTTTTCTCCCGCGAGTTCCATCCCCAGCCGGTTCCATATGCTGGCGATCTGAAGGCCGGAAGAAGCAACTGTATCCAATATAAATTTTTCCATAAATGAATCTCTGCCGCTAAGAAGATCAAAATAAGGGCATGTATATCCGGCCGCATTTTTAAACTGCGGCATTATAGAAATGTAAGAAACATCTTTTTCTCTCATCAAACGCGTAAGGTTTTCAGAATGAAATCCGCCGGTAATAAGTATTGCGTCATTAAATCCCGTTGTTTTTATTTGCTCGAGGGTATTGCGCGTAAAAATTTCATCTCGCCTGAAAGAACAGACATAAAACCCGCTTATTTGTTTTAGTCTCTCATCCAGCTCAAAGCTATTTTTCGGCAAGCCGCTTCTTGTACCATAAAAAGAAGCTTGTTTTGCTAAAAAAGATGTCATTTCAGTTATCGGAAAACTATCGAAACATTGTAACAAAAGATGATCGTAATCATCTTTTGTCAGAGTAAAATCAAAGGCCTTTTCAATTAAAGTAAACCTTTTACTGAAAACCATAAGTTTTCGTTGAATCTCACCGGAACAGAGCTCTTCCCGGATAAGATCCTCTAACTGGTTCAATTCCTTGAAAACTCGAGACTTATCTATCGCGGAATATAACGATACATATATGATATATTTTTGAAAAATCGGATATTTTGAAATAGCAATTCCTGATTTTTCTCCGGTTTCAAGAAGATAATCATAAAATTTTCCCTGCTTTATTATGCCCGTTTTATACTCCGTTATTTTTTGAACAAGTTCCTGTATTTTATTGCGTGCCAGATTTTGTCTGAGTCTTTCTATAAACGCGTCTCTTTCTTTATTTGCTTTTTTAAAATCAATTTGGTTTTCCACGTCAAATATTTGCTGAATTAAATATAGATTAGAAAGATTTTTGATGTTTAGCCCCTTGAATCCGGCTTGTTCTATCAGATAAGAAAGATATGTTTTAAAGGATATCTCTCCATTTTTATACATCATATATTGTTTGTCCATCTCCACAAGATTGCTTGAATAAATCTGCTTTTTAAGACTTGTCATAACGCGGGATGTGTTCTCCAGAAAAGAATTGACACTATGTTTGTGTTTTATATTTTCTTTATAAATATTTAAGTTCTCTTTATAAAGTGCCGCGTCCTCAATGCCTGCCAGAACAAAGCCTTTGGGCTCTTTTATTTTCATGAATTCAGCGGCGTTTAATCTGCCCTGGTTCAGAAAAAAATCCGCCGCAATAGATCGTATCGCATCATCCTGTATATTTTCAAAAGGCTCCAGGTCATATTCTCCGCTTCCTCCTTCCAGACAAATCAAACTGACTCCGTATTTTTCCTTAAAATACCGGATAATCTCAGTTATGGTTTTTTGCGCATAATAATTACTATGCGCATCCTGAATATGTATCACAAACCTGTCTTTTGTTCCCAGAAAAACATCCTGCACATATCCTAAAGATTCCGGTAAGGTAAAAAGATTATCCTGAACCTCAAAAAAAAGATCCTGATAAACTCCAAGCGGCTCATACCCACCAGAATGAGCAACAGGCAAAGGCACGCCTGCCATTGCAAGAATCCCTATAAAAATAAAAACAAGGATTCTACGAATTCTCTTTTTTATTTGTTTGTATGTTTGTTTTATAAAAAACATGATTTCTATATTTTTCCGCATTAACGCTTACCCCGCATAAATAAATTTTTAACATCAATTCAAATACACTCTGTGCTTTAGTTTTTATTATTAATTTCTATATAATAAAAACTCTTCGCATATATAATAAATAACATATAATTATGTATCAAAAAAAGAAAAAAATCAAGCCAAGCTGTCAAACTTTTTTAAACACTAACAAAAGCGGAATTTGACTCTTATTGCTAAAATAAATCAGATTTCAGGCATCGCCCTCCACTTTATCCTTAGGAATGGTAAGTTTATGCATAATGCGCTCCCCACCAACAACGGAAATGCTAATTTTTTAGGGTCTTTAGATTGTTGTTTTAGGCCGCCTTCTTCTCTTATTTAACGTAATAAAATTTGTAATAAACTCCATGATATGCTATATTATCTCAACTTGGGAAAATCTAACCGGGCCAAAAATCTAACCAAATAAAAGAGAAAGGTACTTGTAATGAAATTAGGAATACTTGGACTGGAACAATCCGGCAAAACCACGGTCTTTAACGCATTGACCGGAGCAGATAAACAAGTCGGAACTTTCGGAAAAATAGAGGCTAATATAGCAATGATCAAGGTGCCCGACGAAAGAGTTGATTGGCTTTCAACCCTTTATAAACCAAAAAAAACAATTTACGCTGATATAGAATTTGTAGACATCCCGGGCAGTATCAATGATTCTTCTGACCCGAAAATAATAGCTGCCAGCCGTGAAGCAGATGCTTTTGTTTTTGTAATACGCGCTTTTGAAAACCCCAATGTTTTACATCCTCTGGGAAACATCGACCCTTTAAAAGATTTTGACAGAATAAAAATCGGATTAATCGTAGCTGACATGTCTATTGCGGAAAAACGCATAGAGCGTCTCCAAAAAGCCGCAAACAAAGGAGTTGTTACAGATGAAGAGAAGCTGGAACTTTTAGTGCTTTTAAAAATAATGAAAACTTTCGAGAATGAAAAACCGGCTTCAGAAACAGGGCTTACAAAACAGGAAGAAAAGGCCATCCGCTCTTTTCAATTCTTAACACTTAAACCTTATCTTTGTTTGCTAAATGTCTCTGATGATTCATTGCGCTCTGAAACGACCCTGCATCTTGTATCTAAAGTTCCAAACTCTATGGCTATGTGCGCTAACATTGAAATGGAACTTCAGCGGCTTGACGAAAACGATCGAAAAGATTTTATGGAGGATCTGGGCATAGCAGAACTTTCATTAAATTCATTCATATTTAAAGCTTACCAGACTCTAGGCCTTATCTCCTTTTTTACCGTAGGCAAAGACGAAGTTCGCGCATGGACAATACCCGAGGACACGCCCGCTCCTATAGCCGCGGGTAAAATACATTCGGACCTTGAACGGGGATTTATTCGCGCGGAGGTTTTTTCCTTTGAAAACATAAAAAGAAAAGGCAATGAACGAGAAGTTAAAAATGCCGGGCTTTTTCGGCTTGAAGGTAAAGACTATATAGTCAAAGACGGCGATATTCTCTCAATAAAATTCAGCGTATGATTAAAGTTGACTTGACGATTCAAATTTTTTGTTGCTTCGGTAACATTTAATGTGAGTCAATTCGGACTAAAGTCGACTTGTTGACAAAAAAAAAGGGTTGTGTTAATATTCTATCATATATTATTTAACTTTTACGGCGGCCCCATCGTCTAGCCCGGTCAGGACACCAGATTCTCATTCTGGCGACAGGGGTTCGAATCCCCTTGGGGCTACCAGAATATAAAAACCCAGTTCAATGAACTGGGTTTTTTGTTTTTCCCATCAGTTTTCCCATCGGTAACTGATTTTTGATCAAAGAGCCGAACTTTCTATAACCCGCCTGGTACCCTCGCTTGTCGCGTGAACATACATATCGAAACATCCCTCGCTCCTATGCCCGGTAACAGCCATAATATCTTTTTTAGAATAACCCTTCTGCAGCATCTTTGTACAAAAAGCATGCCTGAAGTCGTGCGGCCGGATCTTCTTCCCCAGGACTTTTAAGCTGTTCTTTGTCACCCAGGAGGTGTAATGGTTGGAATGATGTTTACCACCTGACTTATTCGGGAAAAGATACTCAGACCCTAGAGCTTTAAGCCGGTACTCATTCAACACCGCGGCAAGCTGCTCATCAATATCCCTAAAAACATACGGGACCTTCGTTTTAGTGGTTTCCGGCCTGAATGTTATCGCAACGGGTCTACCCAGCTCAATGCTAACGTCGGATTTCCTGAGTAAAATAACCTGCTCTCTCCGCCAGCCAAAACGCATATTAAGGTATAATATCCCGTAATAGTCAGGCCTCTTTTCCCTGGTATATTCCAGGAAGATCTTCTTATCCTCAGGAGATATATCCACATATGCCTTTTCTTTTCTGGGTGGTTTCTTGATCTTCCTCAGAACATCCGTATAAACTTTCTCGTCACGTTTACCGATATCCACAAACTTTTTGATTATCGCGCGTATTTTGGTCAGCTCATTTCGCCAGTCCAGCTTCAGCTCATTTACAACATATAGGTGATAAAGCTCCATAACTACAGAATTGATCCTGCTCAGATCTTCAATATTCGCCGGAGCCCCTGAAAGCCATGTATAAAACCTTGTGAAAACTGCAAGATAATTCCTGATAGTTTTATCGACATCCTCAGTTTTACATTTTTCTATCAACAGGCTTTTGTACCCCTCAAAATTCATAGGCTCCCCTCTCCGGCTGATACCTGTAAGGTTCATATCTTCATTTTGCAGACGCACACGCTCTTTCCTTGCTTCTTCGGCGGAGCTTGCCGTTATGGTCACATATTTCGGCTTAGCGCCACGGTACGGCCTGTAATATATCTCAAACAGGCAGTCATCTCCTACATACCTTCGAACGCCCTGGTATCTGGTCTTAATGTATTTACGTTTACTCTTAGGCATTTTTTAACCGACCGTTGAACCACTCAGCAAATTCACCTCTTGCCGCTACAAGAGACCTCCCGAATTTCTTTACCGGGATCCTCACACCCTTCCGCCACCGGGGATCCTGCAATGTTTTCTTGGCGATCCCACACAACTCACACATCTCATCCGACCATATGAAGTCTTCTTTAACCATCGAAAACCCTCCTCTTTTTATTCGTCTCTTTAAAATTTCTTGGCTCAAACCGCTACATTAAACTAACTAACTATCTTGTTAGTATTATATATCAAGAAACCACAAATGTCAACACTTAAAACTAATTGATTTGTTTGTTTTTTTAGAGTATACTTCTGGTATGGCAAAAAACCTGGGACAGATAATTAGGGATAAAAGATTGGCATTAGGGCTTAAGGTCTACGAACTCGCTCAAAAAGTCGAAGTGAACCCTGTCTATATCACACAGATAGAAAAACACGGCAAGCTCCCCTCCCCCGCCATAATCGAACGAATAGAACATGCGCTGCAGATAGAACTAAAAACGAAGTACTTTGCCGAAAAGCTGCACAAGCTCAATCTTTCCGACTATAGTTCATTAAGCGCTCCCGGCAAGGACTCCGATCTCAATAGCAAAGAATTAAAACTATTTGAAAATGTAATACTTAAAAAACCGGCGATCACGAACGCTTTCGCCGGAAAGCTAATCAAGGAATTAAACAATTCTAAAGAAATTCCCAATGCCAGATATATTAGTGAAGTAAAAAAACTCCTTAAAGAGTTCATTAAGACTTATTCGAAATTACGCTACCTGGTTCTAGAAACAGATCATAAAAATTGAATGGGAATATAGCCCTGTCCTGCTATATTCTGTCCGGTGGATAATCCCTACCATGTGGTATGCCCCCAAACATATTTGCATAATTGATTCATAAAGCATGTATTCATAAAATGTTATGGATGTCGCTTAGTGTATCATAGTCATTCTTCGACAAGTTCAATAAACCAAACGGAACAAAAGTTAATGATCATGCATTTCTTAGACTTTTTCTTATATTCATCATCATCTCAACTAATTCATTTTTCTCAAAGGCAATTGCATTCGGAATCAGTTTTATAATAAAAGTTCTTTTGTTAGCATCGAATAAATCATTAATATTTGCGCTTTCCATCATTTCAAGAGGAATGGTATTTGGAATATTCATGTAATGTTGTTTGATCTTATTCTCATTCCACCCTAAATATTTTCCGATCGCAAATAATGTCACCTCTAATAAAGGTAAATATGCGGTTTTGGGAAAATCTTTTCTGTCAATCGCCGCTATTACGGCTTTTCCGTATAAAGCTTCATCAAAATATTGCATATTTTCTTTTGTTGTTACAACTATTACATTTTCATCTTTAACCTTACCTTTTTTCTTTATAAGATCCTTCCCCTTTCCAACTACGATCTCAAGGTTTTTCAAGAAACTACGAAGATATTCATTATTCCCTTCAATATTTGCAAGAAGTTTAATCATTTTCTCAATTTCTTTTTTAACATCCCTAAAACCAACTTCAGCTAGTTCAGTGTCAATCAAAATTGCAGCTTTTTGGTTTGGTGTTTTTTTCGCGATATTTTCCGAAGCAGCGATCAAAGTCTGCACGAGCTGAGGAATTATCTTTTCTTGTGCGTTTTTAATAATTCTATCTTTTCCCCACAATGTCTTCACTTCAGCATTGTCGATTATCATTATCTCCGGCTGTACTCTTTGGGTTTCAGGATCAAGACCTGCTACTATCAACAATTTTCCCTTGTCGGTTCCATGTGCTCTTCCCCTATTTCCCCAAGACAGGTCTCCATTTGGATCACCCTTCATGATTCGCCAATTCCTGACAATTTCCAGTGGAGTAAATCGTTCAAACAAGCTAATGACCACATCCTCATATTCGTGAGAAGTTGAACTTATCACAATATTTGCATTTGTTTTGCGACCTATTCTCTCATGAATGTATGCAGCCATCTCCGGAATCATTTTTTCACGCGAGCCTCTTTGGAACATTTCTTTACAAAGTGGAATTTTTAATACATCTATTTTACCGGCTGAACCAAGTGAACTTACAGTCAGAAAATGCTGGTGAGCTGCTCCTCGTGATTCAACCAGATGATTTAGATCTCTTGAAAATTGTTGCCATTTGCTTACATCATAATTATCATCCATGATATCTTTATATTGTTTTCTTAAAGTCGGTTCATCTTGCAAATTCAAGATACTCGGCTGCAAGCGCTGGGTCCTATTCACAATAAAATGTCCGATCGCTAATTGATCGATTCCATGACCATAATATAGAGTGTTAAGAGCATCTTCAGGCGTTTCTATAATTGGCCCCCTTCTATTAAAAGATGTATTTAAAACTCCTGGAATACCGGTTCTTTTATCCATTTCCCCCAACAAGGCCCAATAGATAGGATTTGCTTCACGGAATACAGTTTGTGGACGAGTTGTCCCATCGGCTGAATGTACACCGGCCCTTATGATGTCTCTCTTTTCATCTTTAACTTTAAAGCCTATAGTCATAAATGGTGAGACTGCAATTCCTTCAAGAAACTCAGATGCTCTTTCCTGCTGAATTGACAAAGCTGATGGCCTCCAGTATTCGCGATTCTTTATTTCATTAACTTTAAGGTTCCCTTCAGGATCATCTAATCTGTGTAAAATACTTCTATTTCCTAAAGCTCTGGGTCCCAATTCAGCACCCCCCTGATACCAGGCTACTGTTCTATTATTTTCTAAAGTTTCAGCTACGGTTTCAACAAGCGCGACATCATCCCGCATAGCGAAATAATCTTCTCCTTCAACCAAACCATATCTATCCAATGTTAAACTTATCTCCTCATCGGAATAAGTCTTCCCTAGAGATATTTTAGCAACAATATTTCTGGCATTTAGGTCATATTCTTCCTCTGCTACTGACAAAGCTGCACCGACTGCTGTGCCGTCATCAGCAGGGAAAGCCGGGACAAAGAACTTATCGGCATCAACAACACCCGATTCAATGACCTTTCCATTTGCTGCAATATTTAAGGATAATCCGCCTCCCATAACTACATGCTTAACCCCTTTGGTTTCAGGGTATTCCTGTAAATAATATTCGAGCATACGGATCATGCTTTCCTCGACTTTTTCTTGAAGAACGTACGCAAGATTCGCATACGGACGATGTTCTTCTCTATCAGGATCGAGTTCTGTTCCCGCCATGCTTTTGGGATACTTCGGCACAACCGCTTCAAGCCTTTTTAAAAATCCATCTGAAAAGTCCATTCCAGGGAAGTTTTCTAAAGTAAAAAAGTTAAAACAATCCTGATCGAGCTGTATATGACCTGTTGTTGTATCAAAGCTAACAGCCTCATCCATTAATAACCTTAGCTTATCTACCCTTTCTTCCTCTTCATAATTTCGCGCGGCGCCATACGGCGCAAAGCCCATTACTTTCCCCTCATCATGGCTCCTATATCCGATATATTTTGTAACTATGTAATAAAGATGTCCTAGAGAGTGTATATATGATTCAGAGCTTATTTTTTTCATCTTTCCTTCAGCACATAGCCACACAGTAGTCGCTTCATCTTCGCCACGTCCGTCAATAGTAACCGCAAGTGTAGGTTCAGGAAAACCACTGGTATGCCACGCGGCTGCAGCATGTGTTTTGTGATGTTTTACAAATGTAACCGGGGGTACATATTCAGATCCATAAGTCTCAGCTAATCTTTCCAAAAATGTTTGCAACGTATCAGTATTATATAATTTCTTGTCATCTGCAAGTTCCGGCAAGCCAAATCTTTCGTGAAAATGATCACGAGGAGCTCTACTGTGTGGGGTATCTCTAAACCAGTTATAATCATACGTGGTCGCGATATGATTTACTTGTTCCCATTTTACACCTTGTTCCTCCAATAAATACCTTGTCGCCAAGATTGGAAAATATGCACGTGTATGTTTATTCATATCCAATCTTTCTTCTTCAATCGCACCTATTACAACACCATCTTTTATCAAAACAGCTCCCGAATCATGGCTAGTGCGCACTACTCCGAGAATATATACGGGCCCAATACCCCTTTTATCATCACGCTCATCCCTGGCATATATCTTGACTGTTATATCCTGCTCCAAGTCTGCGTCCATAATGTATAATCTGTCCTTTAATCCAAGCCGCTCATTGATCTCATCACTTTTTAAATGAAACTTAACAATTTCACTATTTCCGACAATTGTTAAGACATTATCTACCCATCGTATAAGGCTAACCCCTTCAACCTTCATCAATTGATTTTCAAGCTGATCGATATCAACATTGGGTTTAAAATAACTCAACGCGATCTCCACAGCGCGAAGATCAAATTCAAACAATCCTTGAGTCAGGCTAGAGAGATTCAATACCTCTGAAGCTTCATCCCCGGCTATCGAGGTTGCTCCTAATGCTGAAGATCCTTTTCCTGTTTCACCTACTGGTTTTCCCGATGAAAGCAAAGATCTTTGGGTAATAATCTGTCTTGTCAGGTATTTCCCTTTACACGTTTCTGATACATAATAATTCGCTTCTTGCCCGGGTTCCCAAAAGATCTCTGAATCTGCAAGATTGTGATTAAAATATCGCACCGTAAACTCATCGAAATCGATCACTAGTACGAATCCATCTTGATCATATGATATTTTGGGGATTTTGTTTTTCACTTTGTCCGGTATGCCTTTTACTGCCTGTATATCTTTTACCGCCGCTCTTACCCTATTTCTCATCCGTAACACATTGCAGTTTTCAGGTTCATTCTCGATATCAACAAGATAAAATCCTAAATATCCACTTATCGCAATAAAAAATGTGTCCTTTTCATCCGGTACAGTAAAAATAGTAGGCGGCTGCAGAGTTTTTTTGCCTTTCCTGAAGCCCTCTGCAATCAATGCATCATTAAAAAGCAATAAGCATATAACGCTTATAGCTATACTTTTCGTCAAAAGTCCAAATTTTTTCCAATTCTTCATTATCGATCAGTTTCTCATTTTTATTAAGCTGCTATCTCAAATAATCTCATCATACTTCTACTACAATCAACATCAGAGCTTATGGCTATAATCCTGGGCAAAATATTTATAGTTTCTAATTTGCCTGTCAGTATAGATAATAGCAGTTCTTTAGTGATCTCTTCTCCTGTAAACTTTTTATATGCGATCCTACACAGCATGTCATCTTCGTCCATTATGCCGATCCCCAGCAATACCAGAGCCGTAATGTCTACAAACTCCACAGCATCTTTTCTAATATCAAGGGATGTCCCGGGAACCATGAAAACATAATCCTTCCCCGGCTCTCCTTTTATTCCCGTATTTGCATATCGTTCACTTAAAGCACCATCATCTAAAATAATTATTTTTCGCCCTCCTGCGACAGATTTCTCAATAAACGCATCTAACTTGAAATCTTCATCTGCAACAATAAAGTTGTCCGGACCCAGCATTTTTCTCAATTTTTGCAATGTTTTTTTATAACCATCATTCATCAATATTCCCAGAGGGGTCTCCTTATATAGTCGATCTATAAAATCTTTTTTTATAACAACAAGTGGAGAATTGTTCAATAGATCAATTTCCTGAAAAGACAAATAATGCCTTACTTCTGCAGCGCTTTGGACTACCTCTTTTGTTGCCTCTTCTATTTCATCTCCATTAGCAAATACCACTTCTTCTAATCTACTATTAGAGTTAATGCTGGTGAGCAGTTTATCAATTTCTTTGGAAATATCTATATTTGCCACCAAGGGTGCATCTGTTCCCATTAACACCAAGATACCTTCCTTAAGAAAAGCAGAAATTGGATGTTCCGAAATATCTGATACTGCTCCAGTCTTAAGATTGCTTGATATATTTATTTCGATAGATATTCCACGTTCCTTTATCTTTTTTAATAGTCCATTCTGCATCTTCCATAATTTAATAACCCTTTCTTCATCATATTCTTCACCATACTCATCTGTTTTTCCCAAAAAGATTCCCGGGTCAATTCCGGCGGCAATACTATGCCCTATTCTATTAACCCCCAACACCTCGATGGCCTCTTCTATGGCAAGTATCCCCTCCTCAAGGCTTCCGAAAGACTCTCCTGCATGAGAAGTGATAACATCGAAAAGCCCCGATTTCCCGGCAGCTTCAAAAGCTCCCTTAAATTTCATCGCATTAAATCCCTTTTCTTTTCCTGCGGCATCTACACCCACCACGCGGCGACGAATATCCTCAGAAACGCTAGTATCCATTTTAAACCTGACCAGTTCAGCTATCATGGCTACGGCATCTTCCTCATCTAAGCTCTTTTCAAGTGTTATCAAAAATCCAAACTCAAAGTTCGGGTACATCTCCGACACTTTCATGAGCCCATTATAACTTGCAAGGATCTTCTCTATCATAACTTTAGGATCTTCTGCTGCAAATCTGATTTCACAATATTGCCCTCCGCTACTGTAGCAATCTTGCCCTATCTCAAAAGCCACCCTCTCAACATCGTCCATTGTTACCATTGCTCTTTGCACTATAGAATATTTTGTTCGATAATCTTTAAGATCGTTATTTTTCGATACTTGTAATACAGTTTCTAACTCGCCAACATCTCCCCTATCAATGATATCTTTCATATCAACACCACATTCTTTTTCAATATCATTCCATAATATAATATTTCTATTTTTTTCAGCTAATTCCATGAAAGTTTCAACTCGTGTCGGAGCCAAATGAATATGATGATCTTTAACAACAAAAGTACCATTAAGCATTTTTTCAACGCTTTTGTTTTCCTGCATATACCTGATCTTGTCTTCTATGGTCTTTTGCGAGTAAACCTTGATTTCAGATTTTCCAAATAACTCAGCAGGATCTTTAGGTGTATTTTCTCCGACTATAATCGGAGATTTCACAACTCTAAGTACTATTACATCTGTTGGAAAATATTTTAGATCTGTCTCTTCCAGTGGATCTTCACTCTGCCAATTTTTCATTCCAATGGCACTTTTATAATTCCAATCTCCTTTTATTATCGTTACATCTAGATCTTCGAATTCCCTTAACACCGACATTTTATCCTCAGAATACAATTCCTCTCCATCTGAAAAGGCATCAGTAGCGATGATCTTTAGTTTTCCATTTTTATGACTTTTCCTTAAGATCGATAAGACCTTTTCCATCCCGAGGATTCTGTCCATCCTTCCCAGAAAACCCAAAAGCCCATATGATGTTACATCTGATATCATAAATGGTCTACTGCGAGTGAACAACTTAACATTCTTCCCTTTTGCGAGCAATTGGCCGGTTAACATTAAATCTATTAAAAGTTCACCATAATTATCCAAGACGATTCCAATACTTCCACTATCTTCCAGCATCTTTACAGCCGCGGGAACACTCTCTGCGCCTATCTGAGTTTCAAGCAAATCCCTCACATCTGCATCTTTCAAGCCGGATTTATCATCTTTCAGGAATGCATCTAAGCGATTAAACGAACTGCTTGCTTCTAATAATTCCTGTAAAGACATATAGCTAAAACTCTTGATATTTTTTTCATATATTTCAATTGCAATTTGATTTAATTGCTCCCTGGCCGCGACAAATGGATCTTCTACGATTTCGCTTGTTATCCTAAAAAGTCGAGTCATAACGTCGTTGTACTCGTGCACCGAGCTTGACTCCCAAAATTCATCAAACCTCATCTTAGCCTTTTCAAATTGTGACCGGATAGTTTCATTTGTTGATTCCTTCCCGATAATATTAAAAACAATGTTGTATGTTTTCATTATCTCCCGCTGCCAATGATCCGGCTTATCTCTTTCTACCACTAGAGTTTTTCTTTTAACAAGGGGTAACTCTCGTCCGAGTTTTTTGCGGCAATATTTAGCTATCGGCAAATGTATATCCGTCATTAATTTTTTCCAGACATTTTCATCCGCATTCGGATTTTTAGCTGCTTCATATCGTATATCCCTGTTTACATAACCATCCATTTGAGCCAATTTGACTACTATTTCATATGGACACTTCTCATTGCGTGCAAGAAAATATAATGTCGACCAAGATGACTTCTTTCTTGCTATTTGATACAATCTGATTTGTATTAGCTCATTTTCTGAAAACGCTGCCAACATACTTAATACAGCTTCTGGCGTATTTTCCGAAAACTCTACTTCTTTTCCTTCCTTAATTATGTTTAAAATCTGCATAAGGTCTTCTCCCGCAAGACCAGGGAGCTTCTGTTGCAATTTTTGAAATATTAGCGGCACATATGAATTCACTAATTTTACCGTGCTCTCCATGCAAGCTTTTAATTCCTCAATAAATTTATCTTCCGAATTTTCCAAAAACTTCTCACCCACAATCCTGGTCTCTTTCCCGTAAAAACGCTGCACCTTTTCTCTGAAAGACAAAACAATCCTGTAATGTTCTTCTATAAACTGTTCGTCTTCATTTTTAAGGGGAATTGACAAGTAGTTCAAAGAGGCAAGAAAAAAAGAAAAATATTTAAACAACCCTGCATCGTGCTTAATATCAATATCTTCATCCCTTTTTCCTTTACTTTTCTTTTCCGCTACAACGTTTCCTATTAAAAAAAACAATGCAATCTCTGCATCTTTAGTTTCAATCTCTTCTCTGGATATTCCGAGTATTCCGGACAAGCTCTTCGTGCTATCAAGCGGTCTTGTATCATTTATCATCATACGATCATATGGATAATTAAAATATAGATGCCGCATTTGTTCTTTTAATGCATGATAATCTTGAATTTCTTTTCCTGTAACAGTCTTTAACGCACTCAAAAAAGGGCCTATCCCAGGATCATTACTTGTCTCCTCAACAATAAATAGATCAAAATCAGAATAAAAGTTAGATTGTCTTCGAGCCACGCTTCCGCTTACTAATATTTGCGTTGTAGGCTTTAAATATTGTTCGCTCAATCTTTTCAAAATAGAAAAGTCCAGATCCGAATACTGCTCTGATATTTTTTTTGATTGTGTTGCTTCTTTTGAAACTGATTGTTGTCTTATTAAGATTCGTTCCAAATGATAAAACCTTGCTATTCTTGCTAAAAACGGATCTATTTTTTTAGATGTTCTGACAATCTCGTCCATATTGAACGAAATCGTTTCCCCATCATTGAATTTTCGAAAATGCTCATAGGGCACAAATACAGGAACAATATCATCTTCCGAACCTTTTTCTCCTACTAAGATCTCACTTCCACTATGCGGGAATACCTGCATTCTCCTAAAAAGATTCTCCTGGGATTCTTCCAGAAAATCCTTGATCCTGTTTAAAAAGTGATTGAAATCCACATCAATGCATACATTGCAAAAAGCGGGAGCTTTATTAAAAAAGTCTCCTATTTGTTCTTTTTTCTCATCAAGCAATTTAATTACAGGTGTGTTTTCTTCCCCGATTTCCCCTAGATCGATCGCATCCACATTAACGCCGCTTCTCAAAAGACAGCATAACGAAATATGCGAATTTGCTACAATCACAAGCCTGGTTCCTGCTATTAAACATTCCTTGAAATCTTCTTTTGGGGTGCGACTAACTCCATAAGGACCAACTATTTTGAAATCAGGACTTTCAAGAACAACCCTGGCTTCTTTGATCTGTGTTAGCGCCTCCTCTAAATGCTCTGGATGTTCGTCATAGTAATCCTCCTTAAATGTTTTTCTAACAGCAATCCAATCCACACCTGCATTTTTCATTTCATCCGCGAAAGCATATACTTCACTATAATTTTCGGGTAAGATCAAAAATGTCGCACCTATTAGCAATTCATTATGCCGTCCTATTCTTTCTTTTTCAGCCTTTATTTTATTTAAGTTTTCTAATAATCTTGCATAGGTAGCACCTTTTCTTTTGGGCTGATGTACTAGTTGCCTAGTGCTATCAACAGCTGAATCTACACTTACTCTTACATGAGTAAAGCATCGGCTTATGGTTTCTATTATCCCATTGTTCAAACCATCTCCGTTTGTTTCTAAGGTTAATTTAAACCCTCGCTTATATGCATTTTCAACGAAACATATAAAGTCTGGATGAGTTAAGGGGTCTCCGCCACCTGTTAACCTTAGACTTTTAACCCCGATTGTCTTTAAATCTTCTAGTATCTTTATCATTTTATTTTTTGGAATTATTACTGGATGTTTCTTTTGAAAATCCGCAGAAAAACACATCGTACATTTGTTATTACAAATATTTGTAATATCTATATCAACCCTCATTGGGGATAATTTTCCGGTATTTACAAATTGTCTCAACGCTGAAATAAATGCTCCGGGGTCCTCAGGGCAAAATTTAGATGCGTTTTCCTGAAAAATAGATACTTTATCTGCCTGAAAAATAATCATTCCATCCCATGCATTATAATTTGCTACAATCGATGAATCTTTTCTTCCGCTAACAGTATCTACGATCGGGGATAAAGAATGGCGAGAATTGGCTTCATTCAAGAAACGTGTCTTGAAGTTAAAAGTACCGGATCGCACCTCCGGGGCCAATGCACCAACGATAGTATGCAAATATAAAAGACATACTACCGTCAAAATAGTAACTTTTAGGCATATTTTTCTTTTATTTATAGGGTTTTTCATGTTTTTCCATCAAATTAAGTTTAATTTTCACATAACATTATAACACGCCTACTGGTTAATTTCACAAAAAGTAAGCATGCTTTTTCCTGCTTAACTCCTTTGCACTGTTACCTCCTGGCGTAGGCTGGTGTTCTGGTTTTATTGAAAAAATTAGCAGAAGTTTTAGGGGGTTCTTTCTTTTTGGTTTTCCTTGTGACCCTAAGGAATATTGATTCCCGAATCCACCGGTAATTCTATCAGATACCGACTTGACAGTGACAATCATGTCGTCAATAATATATTGAAACCTCTTTTCGCTGAGAAAATTTCCCATCGGTTTTCCCATCGGTAACAGCTAAAACCGGTATTTTCAGGATCCGGGATATCACGATAAAGCACGAAACATAACGATAATAAACCCCTTATTTATCGGTGGTTACATACAAAACAAGGCGATCATTGTAGTTATATAAACCCGGCAGTAGCGAATCCCCTTGGGGCTACCAGCAAATCAGACAAAATGCCTGTCCTGTTTTTTTATTCTGTGTTATGCCCTTATAAGTGATTCTAGAGCGCGTTCGTAGTTAATAGGGACGTCACCCATTTATTTAGACAAAAAGAAAGCTCGACTATTACGTCATTAGAATCTACTAAAAAAGCTTTCCCGAAAATTTTCACAATATTCCCCGCAAAACTCTCTTAGTATTTTTCTGGAAAATCCACTATTTTATACTATATTACTACATCCTTGCCAGTGCCAGATTGAGCTTCATCCCCAGGATTCAAATCGGATAGCTCCGAACATAAGAGGGACCCTCCTTTTTGCTTTTTTATAAATAGGTGACGTCCCTATTAATCCAAGGCCCGCCCCTACTCTTTACTAACGACTCCCGACTAACGACTATTTATTGCTGCTTCAATCTCCCTCAAAAATCCTTCACATTCGGATTTTAACGCGGCATATGCCATGCCACCCATATTTCCCGCACGTTTCCATAACATCAGCAAGAATAAACAGTTTAGAAACAATTTTCGCATAACTAACAAATGTCTTTTCTCTTTTTGACCCCTGACAGACAAAAAATGTATCCCGCATATATTTCTTGCTAATAATTCTGCTAATGCTTTATTTTTACTTTCATAATTGTTTAATAAAAAAAATATTTTTTCTATAAATGTATTAATCCCCTTTCGTGAAATAATCCCGCCGGGTTTTGACGAATCACAAAACATAAATCCTCCTTTTTCCGGTTTTTTACATGGGTCCCTGATTTTGCCCTCTCACTATATAAGAGTATATTTTTCAGTATTTTCTTTCAAAAAAATTTGTTTTATTTAAATACTCTAAACGCCACGTTTCAAAGAAGTCTATGCTTCGAGCAAAACCGCTTCCTAACCCTTTACCAAGACAAGACATCTGTGTTCTTGACAACAATTTTGTGAAGGGATATAATTGTTATGAAAACATTAGGTGTTTTTATAATTACAATATAGTATCGTTATAGAAACATTTTTAGTTTATATAGTAGTATATTTTTTTATTTATTATAATAGGATAAAAACTATGTATCATTATGAAGTTTTAGGTATGGAGAAAGAACCGTTTTCTACAAGTCCGGACCCTCATTTCTTTTTCTTCTCAAAAGAACATAAAGCGGCCCTGATGCGAATACTTATTGAAATCCGTCTTAAAAGAGGTTTATCCGTAATTCTGGGAGACGTCGGAACCGGCAAAACTACTCTCTGCAGAAAACTAATGCAGATGTCAAAAGAAAGATCCAACCTTGAACTCCATATAATCCTTGACCCCACATTTAAAAATGAAGATCTTTTTATGGAAGCGCTTATAAATACTTTTGGGATTAATATCAATCGAGAGACCGCAAACATCCTTGATTACAAACAAGAACTTAAGAATTTCCTTTTCAAAAAAGGAGTTGAACAAAATAAAACAATAGTCCTTTTAATCGATGAAGCGCAAAAACTTAACGCTGAATCCCTTGAAGTACTGCGCATGCTGTTAAATTATGAAACCAACGACTTTAAACTGCTTCAGCTTGTACTGGTAGGCCAAATGGAACTTCTTGCACAGATAAAAGAACTTAAAAACTTTACGGACAGGATAAGTCTGAAATACATATTAAATCCGCTGGGCCTGGAAGAAGTAAAAGAAATGCTGGACTTTAGACTGAAAATGGCCGGATACAATTCACATCAGCCTCTCTTCGATGACGAAGCAATTGAAGAGATCTATAAAAATACACAGGGTTATCCTCGCCGGGTCGGAATGCTGTGCCATAACGCTCTGAGAGAATTGGTCATGACCGAACAGCCTATAGTATCCAAAGAAACCATACATCATCTGGTATCCAAAGAAGTGTTGATTTAAAACACAAAAAAAATCAAATAAAACGGACACAAGAAAGATAAAATATGGCCGCGCCTTTAGAAAAAATAACTCCCGAAGAAAAGCTCCTTCACCTTATCGAAGGATCACAGGAATATAACAAATTATATAATAAAAAAAAGGTTTCCGCTAAAACCGGATCTTTCCTTTTTTTCTCCGGCAAATCACCTTTTCACTTATATTCCTTAAAAAATTTATCCTTGCGTACAGCAGTTAAACTATTGATCTCAATAAGCATTATCGCCACAATCATCGTAGCAGTCTACCTCACAAAAGATAATGACATAGTACGCGAAAAGATCCGTTCTCTTCAAGCCGGTGAAATTAAGACAGAGTTTATGGATATCGATATAAAACAAAAAGGAATGCCGGATCAATCCACTTTTTACGAAAGCACAAAAGAAAATAATCCGTTTCATATGATTCCTTACACGGAAGACACCCCAGCGGTCCAGGAATATGCCGAAGAAAAAATGGAACTACAGCTTGTAGGCATTCTCTGGTCGGACGAATCCCAGGCAATCATAGAAGACGGCATATCGGGCAATACTTATGTTGTTTCCGCGGGAGACACAATCGATGTCTATACTATTACAGAAATAACACAAACCGAAGTTATATTGAAATCACAAAATGGTAAAAAAATACTCAAATAAAAACTTAATAACGGAAATAACATTATTTTTAATGTTATCTTTTTTACTGACAGGACCTGTGTCAGTATCACAGGAACCTGACGACTCTGTTTTATCGCAAAGCAGTGTTCAGAAAAACGTGCCGGTAAAATTGTTTTCAGCCGCTTCCGCCTCAGCAAATACTCCCGCCGATCCATCATACGATTATGACATAGAACACAACGCGCAGACGCTCTCCTCCAAAACCCATCCGGAAAAAGAAACTATAAGTCTGGATCTCAGAGGAGTAGCTATTAATGAATTTTTTAAACTGCTATCCAAAAAGCTAGATAAAAATATCATTCCGAGTAAAAATGTAACGGGCCGGATAAATCTTTTTCTTAATAACGTAAATTATGCTGATATTCTTGACATAATAATGCTGAGCCAGGGATTGGCTTATGAAGAAAAAGCTGAAAACGTCATCATCGTAATGACCGAAGCCGAATACGAAGCTGTGTATGGAAAAAAATTCAACGAGAAAAGAGAACTGATAACCTTAAAAGCTCGATATGCCAGTCCGGAAATGATATTCACGGCATTAAGCAATTTAAAAAGCAGTGTAGGAAATGTTGTGGTAGATGAGCTGACCGGCACTATCATTGTTATTGATACCCCTGAAAAACTTAAAGATATGAGGGAAATCTTTGTCAGCCTCGATATTCCGCGCGTAACAGAAGTTTTTGAACTTCAATACGCAAAAGCCGCTGACATGGAAAACTCTCTTTCTTCCCTGATAACGGAAGGAAGCGGAAGCTTACTGGCCGATGAACGCACGAATACTATCGTAGTTACCGATCTTCCGGGAAATATGCATAAAATCAAACAAACCGTCAAGATGATGGATCAGGAAACCAAACAGGTTTTTATTGAAGCGGAAATATTGCAAATAACCCTGTCTGACGAATTTAATTACGGCATAGAATGGCAAAAAATATTAAGCAATCCTTCTCTTTGGGGCACGGTACTTACAGGAGCGTTTCCCGGTTCCGGCATGACCTCCGGCTACCAGAATATCAACACAGGGTCTACAACCGAACATAATTTCAGCGCGGCAATAAATGTACTTAAATCCATAGGAGACGTGAAAGTGCTCTCAAGTCCCAAGATCGCCGTAACAAACAACGAAGAAGCCGTAATACATGTCGGCAGGCGCGAAGCTATTGTTACGGGTACGCTTAGCCAAAGCGGAGAATCGACGATAACATCAGACAGTGTTGAATTTGTAGACGTCGGGGTAAAACTGGTCGTCGTCCCTACCATAAACCGCGATGGTTATGTCACAATCAAGATTAAACCGGAAGTCAGTACAGCGATAGATGAAGTGAGAACAGGATCAGCCACTGAACCGCGAAGCATAATACCGATAATCTCCACATCCGAGGCTGAAACAACGGTTAAAGTCAAGGATGGAGCAATGATAATGATAGCCGGCTTAAGAGAAAACGACACCCGAAGCAATATAGACGGCGCTCCTTTTTTATGCGATATTCCTATCCTGGGGTCTCTTTTCAGCAACAATGACAGTTCCCAGGAAGAAACAGAAATAATAATCTTCTTAACACCGCATATCATTAGAGGCGATGAGATGATGGGCTGGGACCGTGAAAAATTCAAAGAATATCCGGTAGAACTCCGGCCTGAAAATCGCGATCTTTTTGAACCCAAATTTGATATAAATTCGTTGCGTAATCTTAAAAAATCCGGGAGGTAGCTTTGGAAGAAAAAAACCACAATAAAAAATTTGAAATACCGGCTTCATCCAATGAAGCGCGCGCGAAAAAAAAACACGCTTCCGCTGATGAAGAAAATCAAAAACTGGAAAAATTCATCAATCTGGAAGGTATAATACATCCGTTCAAAAAAGAAAAAAATTCCGGCGAAGAACTGACCCCTGAAAATGTCCATGAAGAAAAAGAAAAAAAGCCTGAAAATAACAGCGCGCATCCTAAAAAAGAATGGGAAGAAGCCCGCATGGCGCTGGATCATATAGAAAACGGAAAGATACATCCTGATCCTCCGAAAAAAAACAAAAAAACCGAAAATAAACAACTTCATGAAAATCTTTCGAAAGATACTAAAAAAACAGTACCGTTAAATACGAAATTAATTCGATGGGGCTGTATCAGCCTGTTTGTCTTGCTCGGAGCGATAACATACACCTCTATAATGTGGAATCTTTCACTACAGCACAGCATAAAAGAAATAAAAACTAAAGCTGTTTCAAATGCCGAAATAGCAAAAAAAATGGTGGGTGAAAAGGAAAGGCTCGTGGAAAAATACAAACCCTTAAATGAGCAATTGGCAAAAATAAAAAACGAATTAACTTCCGTAAAGGATCTGTCCGATAATCTCAAAAAACAAAACGACGAACTCACGTCGGAACTTTCAAAAACAAAAGATAAGTTCTTTGAATTTCAGACAAAAATAAAAGGCTATGCCGATGAAGTCAAAGGCCTGGCTACCAAACGCATAAAGTATTATGACGCCTATTCATCCGAAAAAGAACACAAAGAAAAACTGGTGGTTTCTCTGAAAAACATGGAAAACAAGGTAAAAGAATTAAACACCGAACTTACCGCTGTAGACAACGAATATCTGGCAAAAGAAAAAAATTATGTCTATGATATTGCTTTTCTTTACGCGCGAGCCGGCATGTTCAATGAAGCGATCCAGAGTTTTCTCAAATTCTTAGAACTTGACAATGACAATGCTGATGCTCATTATAATCTTGCCATGTTATATGAACACGCGAAAAAAGATAAAATAAAAGCCGTAAAACATTACAATCACTATCTCGCGCTTAATCCCGACGCCGAAGACCTGTACGAAATAAAAATGCGCGTGAATTCGCTTGAAAGAGTAGGCAGCGAAACGAAATATTTAAAAGATCAAAAGTTTGAAATAAATCTGGATAAACTTAAATACTAGAACTTAAACGTTTCTTTTTGAACAAGAAAAGCAACCAATATGAAAAAAATATTTATTGTTTTTTCAATTCTGCTAATAATAATTTTTTCAGCGCGTACCGCTTCTTGTGCCGGCGGACCCGCTCAAAAATTCGGACGCGGCATTGCTAATATAGCAACAGGCTGGCTGGAAGTTTTTTTAGCATCGCATGCGACTATGAAAAAATGCGAATCTCCCATAGGCTTTATCGCCGGAATCCCTCTGGGATTGGTAAAAGCAGGCATCAGAACAACCATAGGGCTTTATGAAACACTGACTTTTCCCTTTGCGGGCTCCAACGATTACGCGCCTATAATAAAACCGGAATTTGTTACTATAAAAAGACTTTCGCCTTTTTCAAGAAGAGAAGACAAGCTTACTTACGAAAAAAATTACTAATGAATAAAATTATTGTTGCCATAAATACTATAACAGTTATAATAATCGCGTTACGCGCTGACATATCCCCGGCTCAATCTATTGACGCGCAAAAAAATGAAATCCGGCGTTTATACAACAGCTCGCTGGTTTCATATCAGGATATTCAGAAAAAAATAGAAGAAGAACGGCATGTGAAACACCTGCAATTTATCAAAAAAGAACTTGAAGAATTCTTTTTTTTAGCCGAAAAACTGGAAAAACTTGAAAGATACGAACAAGCCGCGCAATGTTACGAGAAAATCCTGGAAATCAGCAAAAAAAATTCAGAATTACAGGATTACATAGACAAAAAAAACAAGACACTTCAAGAGCAGGCTGGCAAAGAACAAAAAAAAGTTTCTTCGAAATTAAAGAAAAAATTGGGGGAACTGAAAAAAACTAAAAAAGAGCAGGCTTATCAACTCCTGCGGAAAATTGAATCTGAATTAAACCGTTTAAAAAGTAAACAAGGGGAACAGAAAATCACATGAATGTTATTTTAAAAAAAATTTTTCCGCTTTTTCTATTCCTGACAGTATCCTCCGCGTCTATTTACGGGGACTCTCATGAGGAGACAAACCGAACAGACATTTCACCCAAAGACCTCACTGAACTGGCCACCGGTATTTTTCTTGCCTGCGCGTTAGTAGAAGAAGGAAAGGTTTTTTATTCTAAAAAGGATTATTTGAATGCCCAAAAAAAGTTTGAAGAAGCTTTACGCAAAGACCCCGAGAATAAAGAGGCTCGCGAATATTTAAGTCTGTGCGGACCCAAAGCATTGGAACAAAAAAAAGATTACCGGCCGGAAACAAAGCTTGCTCGTAGGGAAAAAATAGAAAATGAAATTCGATTATTAAAAGAACTGGAAACCCGAATTTTCCGGATCGAAACCGAACAAAAAGAAAAAATCAGCAAACCCTTTGAAAAACTTTTCGAGAAAAAAACAGAAGTAAAATCCGAACTCCCGAAGGCAAAAGAAGATTTACAGCCGTTATTGAGTCCCGAACAAGAAACTCAAAGAATAGAAAAAGCGGAAGAACTAATGAAAGAGGGAAACAAATATTACAAAGAAATGGATTTCGAACAAGCCTATAAAATCTACAAACAAGCCTTTGCCGTCTTAAACACAACCAGTCAGGAGAAGTAAACAGCACATATAGCCTACCGGCAGGAACGTAACAACCGCGGCAATCTCAAAAAAAGGTATAGTCTGCTTGCGTTCGACTTCTAAGACACTTATTCCCTCCATTCCTTAACTGCGTATGTACCGAGAGTTTTGCCTGGACCGAAAATCACAGAATATCCGGCTATTTTTTTTGTTTTAAAATATACTCCGGCTTCTATCCTGTAATTATCCGAAGATACTCCCAGCATTCCCTTTGATATCAGTGTCTCCAATTTTGTTTTCTCTGAAGATGTTATACTAGAATTAGACATAATTGTATTTACTATGCTCCCGGTAGAAGTAAAAATGCCGTCATCTTCTGTTCCGAAATCTCCATCCTCCCCTTTTCGATAAAACACAATATCCTCGATAAGATCCTGATCCAGGCCCAGGAAGGCCAAAACATCCTCACCGCATGTATTGAAGTTAATCTTGCCCAAACCGTATATTGTTATGAAATCTTTTAGCCCTTCGTATTCTGTTTCAGTAATCTCTTCAACATACATAAGTTCTTCTTTCGGATAATAAGGTTTATATTCCGAATTAACAACAGCTACAGCTTTATCCATATCCATTTCAGGCAGATCTTTCAAAATCAAGCTGGGAGTTTTATTTATATTTATCCATCTCTCTTCATCGATAATTGAGTATTCGACCGTAAGCATACCGGCATCATATTTTCCGGCGTTCGTGAATTCGAATAATGTGTCATATGCAGGCGTACTATCATTCATCCTGTCAAATTTAGATATCAAAAGCACATTTTCCATAGCAGGACCGGCTAGAAAATTATTTATTTGCCATTGCGCAAAATGATACGCTGACCATGAAAACCTTGCCAATCCTATACCAAAAACAGCAAGGATCGAAATAAGCCAGACAACCATTATAAGCACCATACCGTTTTTTGTTTTAGCAACCTTGAGTCTCATGATTTTTATACGTATCTTTTGAATTCAACTTGCCACGCTCCCGTTAGTCGCTCGCAATGACAAAAAAAGTTCGTTCCTCCTCGCGATGACATCCTTCTGTCTTTGCGAGGGAGCGTAGAGGAGCGCGGTCCGCCAGAGGCGGATCCGCCTCTGGCGGACAATCTCGTTTCATTTTCCCTTTTATCGTTCTCAACCATCACCCTCCAATATCAGCCCTATCTATCTCGGAATAAACACAAACCTGTCAAACTTTTTTTCGCCCCTTGAAAAATTGAATTTTATTATTTCAGGAGAGCCATTCTCGCTTTCATAAAAAGTCCCGATCCAACTTCCTGTTTTTTCAAGATCATCATAATAAAAATAAGAAATCTCAACATCATCAGCGTCCAAAAGATCAGCCGTTTCTTCATCCATTTCATCTTTTAAGGCCCCTGTAAGTTTAACTGTTTTTCTCTTTAAAACTCTGTCATTTTTATCAAATTCATAGGTAATTTTTAAAATATCCTTTCCCCGAACATACGGGAACACTATTTTATCACTACTTCCTTCAAATTCAATTTGCGAATAATTTCTTATGTATCCGCTCAATTCTCTTTTTATTTTCTCAAAAGAAATTATAAATTTTCGGTCTTTGATCAATTCAATATCTTTTATTGTCCGCCATATTTTTATTCCCGAAGCATATACGGAAAAAATAGTAAGCATTAATCCGCCTAAAAGCGATGCTACCAGAAATATTTCAACTAAAGTAAACCCTTTAGTTAATTTACTGCTCTTTCCCCGCATATAGGAGTTTTTTCTTTCTTTTGAATTTTTCGTTTTATTGTTTTCCATAAAACTGTTGTCTATATCCTTTAAACGGCAAAATATTCTTCATCTTTACAGTAGTATCGCCCCTTGCGTCTCCCCAAACAAACTGCCAAAAAACCTCACATAAACCGCTAAATTGTTCTTCCTGCTCTGACACAGATTCCGCTGCATCCTCTTCCGCAACCGGAGCCTTCCATTCCAAAATTTCGCTATGCATGGCCAATTTATTACCATCAGCCAGCAATATATCTTCTTCTATCTGAGAAGCAAGGTCCACACCTCCATTCTCGACAACATTAATCTTCAACGCATCCATTTTATCGCGTATCGCTTCTAACGCGGAAATACTGTTCTTTGCTCCGGAAACAGCAAGCGTGCACACAAAAAATACCCTTAATGATGCCACCATACAAACCCCGACAATAATGACGGCTATCATCATTTCCACCATACTAAAGCCTTTGTTAGAATCTTTTTGCATATTTATTTTTGTATGTAGCATATAATCCGTTTATACACTTTTTGGGGATTGCCGCGGTCGCTCTTGCTCCCTCGCAAAGACGTGTTTGGTTGACTGTTAATCCATACTTTATTTCTTCTCCCAATTAGCAATATCATCATTTGTTTCAGCCTGGCCGTCAGCGCCGGCAGAATACAAATCATAACTGTATTGATTATATTCCCCGGGATATTGATAATAATATTGAGTTCCCCATGGATCTTTCGGTATTTTTTTCAAATATGGCCCTTTCCAACTGTCACTGCTGTCTATATTTTCCATTAGAACATTAAGCCCTTTGGGGAACTCTCCCATATCAAGTTCGTATAAATCCAAAGCAAGCGGAATGTTTACGTCAACATCTGTCTGCGCAACAGCTACTTTTGTCTGCTGAGTCCTGCCTGCAAATCTAGGAATGACCATTGCGGCCAATACTCCTATAATAGTAATAACCAATAATATCTCAATAAGCGTAAACCCTTTTGTGCCCTTCTTATCCATATATACCTCTCCTTTTCACCAATTTGACCTTTTCGGAATTTAACCACAGAGAACACAGAGAATTTTTTCAGTATCAATCTTTAGCACTTTTTCTGTTTCAGCCTATCTCTGTGGCCTCTTAAAACAAAGTTTTTTAATCACCAACATTTCATTACATTATATTTACTAAAAATACTTTTTCGTTGCGTTGAAATACAAAAATATTATATCTTTGATATCTGCCAAAAAATATTTTTCTGGAGAACACCGAGTAATTCTTTCCCCCTCAGAGTTCTCTGTGGTTTGTTTTTTATCAACATTCTACCGAAAATATATCAAATAAACATCGAGTGTCGCTGACATTATCCCTTTAGGTCTATCTTTCACCTTTAAATCCAACCGGTTTATACGCAAAAGGTACTCTCCATTTTCCAGTTGGTACATAAACCGAATAATATTGTGGTGTACGCCTTCTATGTTAAGAGCTATATTCTTGATCTCATAGCTCTCACCTTTTTTCCCTTCTATGTTTTTAGGTTTCATGTTTAACAAAACAATCCTGTTCTCCTGTGACATCTCTTCAATCTTTTTCATTATTACGGAAAAAAGGCCTTCACCCTGTTCCTTTATCTCTATATACGAACTAACCTTGTCCATACTACCGGTTATAGATTCTCGCTGAGAATCTATCTGCAAAATCCTCGCTAACTGTCTTTCCTTTGCTTCTGTTTCAACTGTCATGCTCTTTGCTTTCTCAAGAAAAGGAGAGACAACCATTCTTTCGATTATAAAAACCGCGACAATAAGGCTTACTATTATCGCCAGTACTGCTTCACGTTTGTTCAATTTTATAGAAGTCATTTTTTTAGTTACCCTTCACTCCGCTTTCTGACTTTATCCTTATCAGGGCGGTTCACGAACCGCCCCCGACTCTCAACTAACGACCCCCGACTAACGACTATTTAACATGGCACACAATATTAAATTCGTTGTATTCCCGGCCCTGTTTTGTGGCCTTTCTTGAATATCTCAGTTCGGCCTCCCCAAATAGTTCCTTATGATTAAGCTCTCTCACAAACTTAAAGATTTCTCCCATGTCCGCGCCTTCACCCACCATTGAAAATTCTTTGTTCTTCACAAAAAGCAGCCTGTTAATGGTGATATCTTCCGGTATCATCTTTGCCAGCTCATAATAATAATACAAAACCGACTCTTTGTATTTAGTAAATTTACGCAGAACCTTGATTCTATCAAGAGCCTTTTTAGTATCGATATTAGCATGCTCCATTATATTTATTTCCGCGGATAATTTATTTAAATAACTCTGCCTGTTGTATATTTTGCCCATAAAAGTCATCAGCATTATTACAATTATATAAATTATTACTCCGCCCAAAACAAAAAGGTTTTTTGTAGTCTCCCTGATATTCTTTCTAAGTTTCGCTTCCGGAAGGATCAGATTAAACCGGGAAGATAACGGAGAAACCGCGATACCAAGCATAGCTGATATAGACGTATGTCCTATTATGTTATCAATGTTTTTAAACGGCTTCAAAGTAGGTACCATTTCTAAGGGATTTATGCCCTGTACCGGCACTTGAAAAATATCGCTTACTTTCCTTTCCAGATAAGGCCTTTCCGGCCCCATACCGGATATATACGCCACTGAAAGGTTTTCAGTTCTGCCCGCCCTGGAAACAACCATTGCTTGCTTAATCTGCGACATAAACCTGTTCAGCTGTTTATCATCATTAAGTTGGAACCCTTCCATAGGTATACTTTTACTGAAAAGTACCTTATTTCCTCGAAAAAGAAAAAAATCCGAAAATCTGTCGCCTATGTCCAGACAGGCCTTTAACCGAGTATCATTTTCCTTTGCTGCTTTTGCCTTACACAAGAAATTAAGCACCCCAAAGGTGCTTAATAAAACATTTTCCGGATAATAATTTAGCCTTTCAAAAACCGAAAATTGTTTTATTAGTTTCTGGCGATGCAAAATTCCGAGCAGAACATAGCTAAACCCCGAAGGTTCTTTTTCTAAAACGGAATAATTATAAATTATCTCTTCTCTGGAATAAGGAACTTCCTGAGTAAGATGCAAACTGATAATATCCTCCAGTTCCTGAGACCCTTTAGCCGGAAATTTTAAATTTCTCAGGATAACCTGATCCCGCGGCATACACAATGCAAGAGGCTTATATTTCTTATAAAGGTTAATATCTAAAATAGAAGAAACAGTTTTTTCTATTTCTTCCAAAGTATCTGTCTTTAATTGTTTAACCACAATACCGCTTATTTGCGGTTCTTTAAGTATCGTTCTACCCCAAAGAGCCTTTATATTCGTAGCGTTTATCTCAAAAACTATCATATTTTAGACATCCTTTTGTCCTTTTCTCCTTGCTCCGGAATAAAACATACATCTTAACGAACAAACGCGCTCATTTCAAAAATAGGAAGTAATATCGCTATGACAATAAAACTGAGAAGGCCGCCTACGACAAGCACCGCTATAGGTTCAATAAGTGAAGTAACTATTTTCGTTTCCGTATCAACTTCTTCGGCATAATTTTCCGCAAGTTCAGCAAGCATTTCATCCAATTTCCCGCTGGCTTCACCGACCGCAATCATTCTTACAAAAGTATCTGTCAAAAAAGAACAGTTTTCTCGAAGACTTTCCTCAAGATCAACGCCTTCGACTATTTGCTGACACGCTTTTTCCAGCTGTATTTTGGCGTCATCGTCATCTACCAACGGTATCGCGCTTCTGATTGAATCCAAAAGTGATACTCCGCTTGTCAAAAGCACAGATACCCCGTTTGTAAAACGATATAAAGACTGATTATATATTATTTTTTTTATTACCGGCATTCTTTTTTTTACAATACCCGCTAACTTTTTCTGCCACAAAGAATTTCTTGTATAAACACAAGACAAAAAAATAACGGCAAATAAACCCAGGATTACTCCGGCATAAGTCGAAAAAGCTTCCGAAACATTCAAAAGTACTTTTGTAACAAACGGCAATTTATCTACAAAATCTTCAAAAAGTACTTTTATTTTAGGGATAACAAAAGTGATAAGAGCTACCAGTGTTAATATGCCGACAGCTATCATAACCATGGGATAAGCCAGACTCGAAACTATTTTTCGAGACAACTGTTTTTCTTTGTCAAGATAAGCCGCTATCTGCTCAAGCGCGTAATCCATTCTCCCGCTGACTTCACCTGCCGTTATTATTCCTCTATATAAAGATGAAAAATATTGAGGAAAAAGAGAGAAACTTTCCGACAAACTATGGCCCTCCCGCACTGATTCGATTATAGTCGAAAGCATTTGTTCCATGGCTTTAGTTTCAGCTCTTTCCTGCAAAAATTGCAGGCTTTTCAGCACAGACTCATGAGCTTTTATCAAAGTCTTAAATTTCTTAGTAAAACTATAAATATGTTTTTGTGGTATGTTGTCTCCGGAAAATAACGCGAAATTTTTCTGTGAAGAACGCTTCTCGTTTTCATCTTTTCGCGTTTTCTCTCCGCGCTTTTGGATAGTTACAGGCACCAACCCTAATTTACGCACTTCCGCCACAGCATTGTGTTCATCTGCCGCTTCGATTAAACCTTCGACGATCTCTTTAGGCCCTTTTTTAGCTTTATATTTGAACTTCATATTAGTCTTTCTTATATTTTTTCTATTGAGAATACCGCGGCGTCACTTCGTTCCTCCCCGCAATCAGGGTGTATCGTAATTTAAATTTTGTCTTTGCGCGGAAGCAAGAGCGACCGCGGCAATCCCCCGTCTTTGCGAGGGAGCGGAGCGACCGCGGCAATCTCAATAATATAAGTTACCCATAAAATTTATGTTTTTATTGCTCTTCGAGATTGCTTTCCGCCAGAGCCGAATCCGCATATCACAGCACAGAGACGGCTCCTGCAAACATTCTGACTAACCGTCAACAGACAGCATCTGTATTCTCTATTTATAATCCATCTCCGTTACCCGCAATACTTCTTCAACCGTAGTAATGCCTTCTTCCACCTTCTTCCATCCTATCTTTCTTAATGATACCATTCCCTTTTCTGCGGCTTTGCGCCTGATATCATGACTGGAAGCTTTCTTTAACACCATATCCTGCATCTCTTTTTCCATAAGAAAAAGTTCATAAATAGCGGTTCTACCTCTATATCCGGTAAACCTGCATGCTTTGCATCCTTTTCCCTTATAACATTTTTTTATAGGTATTTTTTGCTTTTCCAGCAATGCGCCGGCATTATATTCAACTTTACATTTAGTGCATATAACCCTTACCAGCCTTTGCGCGATAAACCCTTTTACCGCTGAAACCAGCAAAAAAGGTTCTACTCCCATATCTATTAAACGGGCAATCCCGCTTGTCGCGTCATTAGCGTGTATTGTAGAAAAAATAAGATGTCCGATAAGAGCGCTTCTTATCGCGAGTTTAGCGGTTTCAGTATCTCTCACTTCTCCGACCATGATAATATCCGGATCATGCCTTAATATGCTCCGCAAACTATCGGAAAAAGATAACCCCATACGCGGCGCAATCTGAATTTGCATCATATCTTCCATTTCATATTCAACAGGATCCTCTATGGTAATTATTTTAGTATCCGGTGATTTTATTTCAGAAAGACAAGCATATAAAGTAGTCGTTTTACCGCTTCCGGTAGGCCCGGCAAGAAATATTAGCCCTATAGGAAGATGAATAAGAGTCTTCAGTTTATGTAGATCTTCTTTTAAAAACCCCAATTGTTCCAGTTTATAGATTAATCCTGTATGGAGTATTCTTACAACAATATTTTCTCCGTACGAAACAGGTATAACCGATACACGCAAATCTATTTCCGAACCATGAACCTTTATCTTTATCCTGACGTCCTGCGGCACCCTTTTTTCCACGACATCCAGCCCGGATATTATCTTTATGCGGGAAATTATTGACGGATATAAATATTTAATATCTTCGGGAAGAGCCACATCATACAAGATCCCGTCAACACGGCATCTTATTTTAACGCCCTCCCTGTATTTTTCAAGGTGTACATCCGTTGCGTTAGATTTAATAGCTGACATCAAAATCTGATCGACAAGTTTCACTACCGAGGCTTCTTCGGCTGTTACGGCTATATCTTTTACTTTTTTTTCAGCATCTTTTTTTTCAGCCTGCTTGTCAGGAACTTTTTTTTCTAATATCTTACGGACTGTATCAGCGCCGACCCCGTAATACTTATAAATCGTCTCAAGTATCTCACTGCTCGGAGCCAAAACAATATTTGTGTTATATCCTAAAATAAGTTTTATATCTTCCGTCGCCCAGATCTCAAGAGGATCAGAAATAGCTAATTTCAGAACATTTCCATCAATAGCCAACGGCATGAATTTATAGTGCCATACATATTTAACAGGTATTGTTTTTATAACATCTGCCGAAATATCGACATCCTTTAAAGTCGGATAAAAAGGCATGTCCAGTTGTTTGCTTAACGCTTCGAGAAGCTGTTCTTCAGTAACATAGCCCATATCCAGCAAGACTTTTCCGAACATCTCGCCTGTCTTGCGGCTCTGCGCCCAGGCCATGTTTAACTGCTTCTCGCTAAGCGCGCCCGCTTTAAAAAGTATCTGCCCAAGTTTATCCATATTTTTTATTCCTTGCTATTATTTCGCATATCTCATGTCATACACCGCATAAATAATTTTTAATTAAAATTAAAAAAAATTATTTTCTTCTATTTTTATCGAGATTGCCGCGGTCGCTCTTGCTCCCTCGCAAAGACAAGTCTGAATTCCTGCATCTTCCCTCACGACTAACGACTAACGACCAACGACTAACGACTATTTATTCCCCAAGAACAACAAGACTGTTTCCTCTGAATTTTGCGATTCCGTCTTTGACGGGAAAAAATTTTTGTTTTTTTTCACTTTGCGCTTCTCTGATCTTTACTATCCCTTTGCGCAAACGATAAAGCAGCGGTTGATGAAAATCCATAACAGAAAATTCTCCGTCCGCTCCGGGCAGTACTGCTTCGTATCCTTCTCCCTTATAGATCACTTTTCTGCCTTTTATTATCAATACTCTCATAAGCTACAGCTCAATTTTTCCATTTACCGATCATATAAAATTCATCTCCGGACACTTTATCCGCTTTGCCCGTCAGAATAGCTTCACATCCGGCTAAGGTTTCATCTAATTCGACAAAACATCCCGGCTTTTCTGTGTATCGTTCCGCGACAAAAAACGGCTGTGTTAAAAAATTCTGCAATTTCACGACCCGTTCATATAAAACTCTTTCTTCCTGCGATAATTCCTCTACGCCTATTATAGCAACAAGTTTCTGGAGTTCCTCGAATTTTTGAAACACCCTTTTTGTCTCATTCGCTATATTGAAATGTCTCCGGCCTATAATTGCCGGATCCAAATAGACCGACGATGAAAGAACCGGATCAATCGCGGGATAAAGCCCTCTTTGCATACGGTCTCTGGAAAGAACCACAATCGAATCAAGATGCGAAAATATCGTAACAACCGCGGGATCCGTCAGATCATCCGCAGGCACATACACCGCTTCGACCGCAGTAATAGACGAGGCTTTACCGGAACGTATCCTTTCATGAAACTCGCTTACTTCGGACACCAGAGTCGGCTGATATCCCGTTTCCGAAGGAATCCTTCCCATTAAGGCTGAAAGTTCCGCGCCTGCTTGTGTAAAACGAAACACATTATCTAAAAAGAAAATAACATCTTCCCCTTTTTCTCTCATAGATTCCGCTATGGTTATCCCGCTGAAAACAACTTCATACCGCACACCCGGAGATTCGTTCATCTGGCCAAAAACCAAAGCGACCCTGTCCAATATGCCTGTTTTTTCCATTTCTAAATACAGTTCATTCCCTTCTCTGATACGTTCTCCCGCGCCCGTGAACACACAAGACGCACCCTGCTGTTTTACTACATTGTGTATTATTTCAAGCGTTAAAACACTTTTCCCAAGAGCCGCACCGCCTAAAATTCCGGTTTTCGACCCGACAACAAAAGGAAACAAAAGATCCACCATTTTAATCCCTGTCTCTAATATCCTGTATTCCCGTCTTTCGCCCAGAATAACTTCATTCTCTATTTTAGAAATATCTTTTTTTATCGGCATACTGTTCGAAGATTTTAAAATAACGCCTTTTCCATCCAAAGGCTCACCGAACAAGTTCATGAGCCTGCCGTAACAATGCTTTGAATCCGGCATTGTGATAACAGACCCCGAAGAAATCACTTCAGAATTTCGCCTGAGCCCAACGTTTAAAGTAAGACAAATGCACCTGACAACTTTGTTTTCCATCTGCTCCGCTACTTCCATTATAATCTCTTTGCCGTCTATAGCTTTTGCCTTTAAGATTTCATAAGTAAAGGGCACTTTTCCAGCGTCCTGAAAAGAAACATCCACCACCGGGCCTCTTACCGCAATGACTTTTCCGTTTTCTTTTACTTTTTTTGCTATGCTTCTTTTTTTCATAATGTCTCTTTAACCTAATAAACCATGTATCGCAGTTAAAAAAGTTAACACTTTTTTGTTGTATCTTTTCCATACAGATTGCCACAGGCCTCGTCTACCTCGGCCTTCGCAATGACGAAGAAGATTTTGTCATTGCAAGCTGCGAGCCAGGCGAACAGCGCGGCAATCTATAATCAATTAACTATCTCCCAGAATTTTTCACCACAGAGGCTTAGAATCACAGAGATTTTTTTAAAGGTCAAAGGCCGGTGGTTAATCTCTGGATACTATACGCTAACCGCTATGCGCTATCCGCTATTTTTATACCACGCCACTAAATACTATTCACTATTTACCATTTTTGCCGCGAAAATTTCTCTTATTACTTTGTCATTCAAAGCATGGCAGGTTTTGAAATACCGAAACTTCAACTCATCTGTCATGTCCTTTAACTCATCAGCGCTATGTTCAAGCTGCATAACTTTTATTGACCATTCGGATAATTTATTCGACCAGAAAATCCTACAAAGCGCATTTTTAATCCATACTTTTATCAAATATTCTGTTACTGCTTTATATGTTGATTTTATGATAATGTCTTCCTCATCTCCCCGCGGCTTTGAAACTTTCGAAAAATCTTCACAAGGCAATATTTGCTCGGCTCTTGCCTGATGGTTGCCAAACCCATAAAACTTCATATACGCCGCGTAAAAAAAGTCATACTTTTCTTTTCGGTAAAGCTTCATAAACGCATCCGTTATTTCTGACGCACGATCTTCAATTTCCGTTTCATCTTTTATAGAAGAAAAAACCGTATGTTTGTCTCCCAGATCTTTTGTCAAACTTGCCCCCCTGCTGCCAAGAACAAAAAATCTGTCTTTACCGTTTGCCCTGCGCTTCAAACAAGCGCTTATAATACGGACATTAACATCTCCGAGAAAACCTTCGTCCGAACATACCAGCAAAAAAAAACGTGACGCGTTTTCTTCTTTTCCATTAGACGTTAAAAATGGAGCGTTCGGAAATTTTGCCCTTAATAGCGCGAAACAATCTATAATATGTTTTTCTGCTATATTTTCTTTAGGCACATCGGCTAATAGCTTGTTGAATTCCGATGTGGATAAAAGCTTTAAAACATCAATACCGTCTTTTAAACTTTTATTATATATCATTTCTTTTTTTAATTTCGCGATCGGTATCATAATATTAGTCCGTTATTATAGAGATTGTCCGCCAAAGGCCCGCCTGAGTCGGGTAGAACGGATCCGTTCAAAGGGCTTCGGTCGTTGCTCTCCCTCCATTAGACAAAGTCTAATCCATCATTCAGGCTGTGTCGCAATTCAAATTTTGTCTTTACGAGGGAGCTAGAGCGACCGCGGCAATCTCTATAATAATATAGTTTACTCATAAAATTTATTTTTTTATTGCTATTCAAGATTGCTTCGCCCATTTCATGGGCTCGCAAAGACGTTATGACACAGCCTGATTGCGAGGAGTAACAAAGTAACGACAATGCAATCTCAAACATCCACAAACGACTAACTCCAAACTACGAACTACTGTTTGCGAACGACTATTGATCAGTAATCTTTGTTTCCTCTGTCTTGTTTTTATTTAAAAATGCCGCGAAAACTCTGTCCAGTCTTTTCTTAACATTTTCAGTAAGATTTTTTTCTTCGTTTATCCAAGACAAACACTCCGGATCAAAATCTTCCAAAAAGCTTAATATGTTTTTTTCAAATCTCTCCAGCTCTACACTGCTAATCTTTTCAAATATCCCGCTTTTGAACGCGTAAAATATAAGTATTACTTCCATATCCTCAACAGGCTCATTAGCATTTTGCGTAAGAATTTGGGTCAAAGCCCGTCCTTTGGCTATTTTTTTAGCCGCTTTGTCGGATATTCTTGTCCTCAAACGTATCAGTTTTTCCAATTCCTTAAATCGTATATATTCACTTCTTAGTCCTGCACTGATTTCTTTTACGGCAGGAGATTGAACTTTGCTCCCTATACGGGAAACAGATAATCCTATATCTACGGCAGGTTTAAATCCCTCATTAAACAACGAAGAACTCGTATATATCTGCCCGTCTGTCATAGAAATCAAATTTGTCTGAATATAGCCTGAAATATCTCCTTGAAGCGTATCTGCTATCGGCATAAAAGTCATACTTCCGCCGATCTCCGGTTTTAATCTGCAGGCCCGTTCCATTAACTGAGAATGAATATAAAATATATCTCCAGGATATGCTTCCCTGCCGGGGGATCGGTTCAAAAGAAGCGCTATTTGTCTATAGATCCACGCGTGACGGGTAAGATTATCAAAAACAACAAATACGTCTTTTCCCTTTTTTAAAAAATATTCCCCAAGAGCGCATGCAGTATAAGGAGCAAGATACTGTTCGGAAGATGAAACAGATGCCGGAGCGGCAACAAACACAGTATAGTCCATCGCGCCTTTAGCGTTAAGGGTTTCAACAACCTTAAGCATTGAATTATAACTACCGCCGACCCAGCAGTAAATACAAATAACTCCGCTGTCTTTCTGATTAATTATGGTATCAATAGCAATTGTTGTTTTACCTGTCTGCCTGTCACCCAATACAAGTTCTCTCTGTCCTTTGCCTAAAGGAATTATTGTGTCAATAAGCTTAATCCCGGTATGAAAAGGTTCATCAATAGGCGCTCTTAACATAATTCCCGGAGCATCCCTGAATACCGGTTCAGTTTCGTCTGAAGAAAGTTTACCTTTACCGTCAAGCGGAAGAATAAGTCCATTAACTATTCGGCCTATTAAATCTTCGGTAACAGGTATTTTAAAAAGATCACTCCTGGAAAATACTTTATCCCCGGCTTTCACATTAATTCCACTGCCGATAAGAAGCGCGACGATCTTTTCTTCGTCAAATTCAATAACTAAGCCCTTATCGCCTGACTCAAGATAAAGCATCTCTCCGTAAACACAATTAGGGATACCTTCTATGGTCATAACATCCCTTTTTATGTCAATTATCCGTCCGGATTCAACTATTTCAATCGGAATTGTTTTTTTCTTTTTCATATATCTATTTTTCGAAGATTAAAAAATTTATACCTTTATCCTTGAAACTTTTGAGAGCAGGCACAAAGGCCCGCCTTTGTTTCTTTCATTTTTATTTTCTATTTCCGGCTTTTTCCTTTATCTTTTTTTTATCTCATATCGTATATTGGGTTTGATAAATCAAACCCCTACTAATGACAAACAACCAACGACTAACGACTATTTAACTTGCTTCTTTTTCTTCCATAATAGCCTTAGTCAATCGATAAACTATACTTCCGTCAATCCTGCTTTCGCCTGATCTTAACACTATTCCGCCTAAGATAGCTTTGTCAACGACAAAAACAGGCTCTTTTTTATTCCTAGACTGTTTTTTCATTAATTTGAGTATATATTCCCTATCTATCCTGGTCAACTTTTCGGCTGTAATCACTTCTATGTTTTCATTCTTTTGAATAAAAGCTGATACAGTATCTGAATTAAAAAGTACCTCTACTACTTCTCTAATTATGCCCCGCTTTAAAGCGGCTAGTTCCTGTTCGGAAAAAACGCGTTTCAGGATCTTTTCCGAAAGTTCAATCGCCTTTACATGAATCTGTCTTTCCACTTCCCTCAAGGTCTTTTCTTTTTCCTCTAATGCGGCCTTGATTATTTTTTTTGCCTCTTCTTTCGCTTCAATCCTTTCCGCGCTCCTCATTTCTTTTACTGTTTCCTTTGCCGCATTTATCAAAAGTGCGGCTTGATCTTCCGCGTATTTCATCTTGTCCGTATATTCTTTTTTTAGTTTTTCAAGACCATCATTAAGCTCAGCTTCCTTATCGATATTGCCTTTATCTATCCTTTTAATTCTATTAAGGCCTACTTCCATCTGTTTATGAAGAATCATACGTAAAAATAAGACTATCGCGACGACTGTCGCTATCTGTAATATTATAAATGGCCATATCATAATCTCTGCCATGTTTTATCCCTCCCGACTATTTCATTAAGCACAGAAAACACCGAGACTTTTCTAGTGTTAAACAAATCGTCACTTTCTTGATTCATCCTTGCGGTTTATCCCTTTTCTTTTTGGGTTTCTATTTCAATAGATTATATACAGTCAAAAGCGAAATAATCGCTATTGCTTCGGCAAAAGTAAAAGCCAAAATCATTGTAATAAGTATTTTAGGCGCTGCTGAGGGATTTCTGGAAAGCCCTTTTACTGACGCATAACCCACTAATGCAATAACAAGAGAAGGCCCTAGCGTACTAATTAATAATATAAATATTAAAGTAATAGTATTCATTTTGTGTTTTTAATTGTATATACTATTATAATCGATTTATTATACTATATATTATACAGTCCTTTTTAACAATTTACCACCTGGCATCAAAATTATCCGCGTCGATTATTTCCTGATAACTTTTTTCTTCCATAAAACTAAGAAATTTCTTTTCCAAATCTGCTATAGTTCCAATACGATAAACTTTTTTTACAGCTTCCTCAAAATTTTTTCCGTCCCTCAACTCTTTGCAAAAGTCAACAAATCTCCTCTTCCCGTATTCTTCTAACATAAAGATAATAACAGAAGCGGCTGTTGGATAAAAAACATTCGGAGCTTTTATCGTTCCAGGAGATACTGTTCCTATTTGCGTTAACGGAACATACAGTCCCTTTTCAATGTTTTTTTTAGCTATCAAAAGATATCTCAAAGAACTGCTTTTTTCATTAGCGCAAGCGACTCCTTCATCAAGCCATAACGGAACCGCGGTATTTGTCCCTATAAATTCCCTTAATATAATGTGGCCTAATTCATGCGGCAGAATATAATCAAAAAAATCTTCATCAAAATAAAAAGTATTGATAAGTTTATCTTTAACATGAACAGACGCGCCGGACCATTGCGCGCGCCCCGTTATACTGAGATATTCTTCCTTTGTGTTATACATAAAGATCCTGGCTCTATCATCCCACAGCCAAAAATCAAACCTGTTAAATCCTAGCCTATGCGTTATGGCCCTGTAATAATTTTCACACTTATTAGCGAATGAACTGATATACGGCCGCGGAATATCCGATTGATAATACACGATAAAATGCGCGCTTTTGTATTCTTCCCATTCTCCCGGGGAAAGACCGGGAACATCTAGAGAAGAAGCAAAAACCGATACAGTACAGCTGATCAGGATTAAAGTTATTATTAATATATATATATTGTTTTTTTTCATATCACTTTAAAAATGCCCGCCACAAAACTAACTATTGCCAGTTAGGGGACAGGTGTGGGATTAAAACTGGGACAGGTGTAAGTTCAAATTCAGAACCGTCCCTAATATTGACACTTTTTTGCCGGAACGGTAAGCGTTCTGAGCGCAGTTTTTGCCTGAACCAAGTGAAGGCAAATTGTTTGAGCACGGAATGCTTACCGTTCCGGCAAAATACTTTGCATTTCCCCTTAATCTCAAAAATTTTTTATATCGATTGTCCGTTAGCCCTCAACAAACCAAACATCAACTGTCAACTAACTATTACTGTTAGGGGACAGGTGTGGGATTAAAACTGGGACGGGTGTGGGATTGATTTCAGAACCGTCCCCAAGTTCCACGTTGTGTCCTACAGATACGTTATTTCATCATCGTCTTCTTCTAAAGGGTCCTCTTTTTTGTTTTCTTGTTCTTCGCTATTCTCTTTTATCTCTTCTTCGATCTCAAACGACGGCACTTCGCTTAAGTTTACCTGTTTCTGCCAGATTATATAAAACGCAAGACTCAGTATGCCTAAAAATATTATTATCGCTGAAATTATTTTCCAGGTTAAATGCAAAGAAACCGGTTTTGCCTGGCTCAACAAAGATCTCATCAGAGCTAAACTCTGTTCGGCTGTTTCAAAAACTTTCAGGTTTTCCCTGTAAATAGAAATATGCACTTCCGGATTAGTCGGAGAATTTTCCTGACTTTCTACGATCCTGTCCAGTTTAGCTTCAATATCCATTAAAAGGAACTGCGCCCTGTCGCTATATTCTGTTCTATTTAAAAGATCAACAACTGAACGGGCTTCACCCCTTATCTCATCTATGTCTTTAGCGTCAATTATCCAGATATCTTCCATTTCTATTTCGACTTCTTTTGATTCCTGCGCTTTAAGCGTAAATGTCGCATATACATAATAACTTCCCTGCTGAGTATCATACGCGACATAAAGATCACGTTTGTTCATTATGTGTTCCGGCCTTACTTCTTTAGGCAAATACGCCTTAAACGGAACATCCCGTTGCTGTGTTTTGGACGGGTTAATAACTATAGCCTTTAATACAACACTGCCGTATTCATACCATGTCTGTGTAACAGGTTCGTTGGCCACGTTATCCATCATCTTCTGGTTAAGTTCCATTATGGCTTTAAGTTCCTGCGTCTTATTCTTTAAATAGACCAGATCGTCTTTCTTTTCTACAGAAACATCATATAGTTTTTCGAGCCCATAATCCTTGATCACACTGATCTGCGCTATCTGAGTACTAAGTGCCGCTAAATTTTTATGAAGTTTTTCCATATCGTCGGCGCCGGCCGCGGCGCCTTTAGCTGTCTTTGAAGCAGATTCGGCTATTTCGCTAAGAGATGTTTTTAAAAGACTCATCTCATCAGCAACCTCTTCAAAAGCTCCTTTTACGTTTCCAAGCCCTGAAGTTATGCCTAATACTGCCGTTACATTGCTTGCAACATCTCCGATATCATACTTAAACACTGTTATCGTTAAAGCATCAACAGTCCCCTGTTTTGGTTCGGAACACACGATAGTAAAGTCACCTGCACCCCAACCCCGCTGAAATGTCAGGTTGTACTCATAAATACTGGATGCTATTCCCGAGCCTATTTCCTTTTTGCTTTCCGCCATTATTTGTTTGGATATCATTGTGTTTCCATTAGGATCATAAACATCTATTATGGGCAATAATCCCTCGCCTGTACGATAAGAAATAGTAACGGTTTCTCCTTGCTTGATCGTTGTTACTCCCGTTAATATTTCAGACTGTACATGCGGTTTAATTTCCTCCATTACTTCGTCTCTGATCGAGTCCAGTTTAGCAGGCAGATATTCCGTACCTGTAACCGCGAGCATTTTCGCGGATTCTGCCTCAACCGCTTTTTGGATCTGTTTCCCCTGCTGGGACATTTCGCTTTTTATCTCCTCACCTGTTTCGGTCACTGTTGCTTTAACTTCTGTTTCACTCGATTCTATATCGGTTTTCACACCCGCTACTTCTGCTTGTATCTGAGCACTCACCGTAGATATCTGTTCGGTTATTTCCTTTACTACTGTACTGATATCAATTTCAAAAGTCGTTCCGGTCTGATAACTTCTGTTCATGCCGTCAGCACCGCCGTAACTTATCTGACATTTCGCGTAATAAGACTGGCCGGCTACAAGGTCAAGCTCTCCTCCTTGCTCGACTATCTGAGCTACTTCCACATAATAAACACCGGTCGTATAATCCGAACTTTCAGGCGCGTCCATATTTATACTGCCTATAGGTATTGTCTGATCATTATCATATATCTCTACCAAACCAGGGCCCAATTTATTTACATCATCATTAGTAATCAATTTTCCCCTTCTCTCGAGCCATAACCTTATACTAAGAGCGTCTTTATCCTGTTGATAAACAATACTGTTTTGCACGTGATAATCCGCGGTAGCTTCAGCCAGCGAAGTAACTGTCATGCTCCACGTTATATTATTGTCATATTTTCCGTCAAGCCCATCAGCTGCAACTCCGGCGATCTTTTCCTGTGACTCCTCTATATACTTTTCTTTGGAAAAACTCATGGTATACGTTCCATAAGGAAGAGTAAATTTAAAAGGACTGTTCCCGCTTTCAGGAAAACCGTCAACTATTTTTCCGTCACTTATAACTGTAAGCATTAATTCAGTCAAATGTGACCCCGTCGTATAATCCTTAGCCCCTAAAATAATAGAATACTTGGCATCAACCGTTATTTCTTCAGATAACGAAGTTTCTTCGACACCGGACGCGCTTGCTTTTATGCGGACTATCCCCGGATAAGTATCGCATATAACACAAAATTCGCTGAATACGGCTACTCCGGCTTCAGCCTTTACCTTATTCACACAATCCTCGCCAAGACTGCCGCCTGACACTACGACAGAAACTTCTGTTGTACTCGGAGAAATATTACCATAACGATCTGTAACTCCCACAGAAAACTCTTTCCACGGCGCATTAGCTACTATTTTTTTAACCGGAATCTCTTCCCATGATAATTTAGAAGCATTACCGCCCGAGACCCTTACACTTAAAGCCCTTTCATCAGAAGAAATCAGATTATCATATAACATATCATTTACACATTCAGCTTTTATCTCGGCAGTTTCAGCTTTATATAATTTCATTTTGATACCAGAAGAGTTGACCCCGCTGTCAAACAAAAGAGGAGTAGCCATACCGAACGCTTCATCAGTTCCTGCAAATGTAGTACAAGTAGGTTTATGTATTCCGTCCGGGGCCTCCTGTGCACCGCTGAATATAAGCTGCCTATCTCCGGTAAAATCAACGTCAATATTACCGTTTGCATCAATCGCCGTAATGCTGAGAACATTCTCATCTCCGGCAGCCATGATATTGTTCCCTTCTACAATAAAATCTGTAGCCTTAATATCAATGCCAAAAGAATTGATCCTAGAATCTGATTCTTTCGAAAAACTTGAACCGACTTCATCCAACTGAATGTTGTCTGAAGCGTCTAAAGAAAAACTTATTAACGCATTATCGCTTCCTCCCGGCAAAGTCTGTTTTAAGTATAAACTTATTACATACGTGCTGTTCTTTCCGTCTTCTATTCGGTAAATAATACTCTGACCGCTTCCGAAAATTATTGAATCATTCCTGACTGTTCCGGAATACTGCATAATCCCGTCTGTTATATATGCCCCGCCTATATATTTCATCCAATCATCTGTTTCATTATCAGCACCCTTGGTAATAGTTATCTGTTTTATTTTAGTCGCAAAACCATCGGCTCCGCCGTCAATTATCCTAAAATCAAACATATTTTGTTTCTTCTCCATAGTCGTCGCCAAAGAAGATATTCTGCCTGTTTCTGTTAAGGGACCGTCTGCGATTTCCGCATCCGCAAAAGTTTCAAATTCTATCATCGGAGAATAAATAGGCTCCATTCCATATTCAGCGATCATAAACCTTAAATATATATTTTCCGGATAATCATAAGTAATGCCGCTGAAAGATGCTACACCGTTACTGGTAGCGACAGTAAGAGAATCCGCCTCTAAAGTTCCATTAATAACAGGTGTATATTCCATTGTCGTAAGCGATGCAGCAACCGAAATATTAGCCACCGCCTTGGTTACGCTATTGCCGTATGAGTCAGCTATCGCGATTTTCGGCTGATCATTTAACGGCTGATTCGTAACACAGGAAGTCGAAGGTTGTTGGATAAAACGCATTTTTGTTATTTCCGCAGGAGCAATCGTGATAACATTAGAAGATTTGTTTTGACCTTCCAAGTTCGCTATATTGGCTGTTATTGTGGTGTCCTGAGAGCGGCATAAAATTGCAGTAATAGCTGTGTTGGATATGCCTTTTTCAAACGATAACGGGTCAGTAATTACATCCGTACCGTTTTCAGGTCCATTAGACTCTCCGCTTAATATCCATGTAATATCTACGTTATTGCGGGTATACACCGCGCTGGTTGTCTGATTAGAGCCATCACATATATTTCCGTATACATCCACCACTTTCAGGCGGCTTAAAGGAAATTCTTTGCCGGCTGTCTGCGGACTTGCTATTTTTTCTTCGAATTCCAGATGATCCGCCTCTGCGTGCCCCACTGTAATATTTTCTCTTTCTCCGGCCAAACTGCCGTAAACAGTATCAGTCGCTGTAACTCTTTGTTCCCCGGCGCTAACTAATATCAACGCATTATCAAATGTATGCGCGCCTGAATTAAACGTATAATTCTGAGGCAACATTACTCCACTATGCAAATCAGTTGAAGTAAAATGTATTGTTCCGTCATATCCGGAAACTATGATCCCCAGGTGATCTTTAACAGAAACAGTAATATCACTCGGCACTCCGGCAACAATAGGATCAGCAATACCGCTTATTTCTATTATAGGCTCATAAGTAAAATCAGCATACGCATATCCATTTTCCGGAGTTATATTCCCGGCTTTATCAATCGCCCTTGCCCTTATGATATATGTCCGGCCGGCTGTCAGATCATCTTTTGAAAGGTTATATGTCCAGCTAGTTGTTCCTTGAATCTCAACCCAGAAAACAGAACTTTCCCAATCCTCTCCGTTCCAACAAAGATCACCGTCTGCTTCTCTCCGCATAATAGATATTTCAACCTTCTCGATTTCTCCTTCATCTGAAGTCGTTCCTTTTATCGCACTTGCGGCGTTCCAGCTTGCAGCCGTATAGTAGCTTTTTGTCATAACAAGCGCTGTCTGAGAAGCAGTAATATCATAAAGAATATTTGTGTTTACAACAGGAGTCGTTTCATTTCCCGCATTATCAGTACCTTCAAAAGTTACTGAATATACAGCCCCATCTGCCAGGGAAACCCCGGGCAAAGAACTTATGTCATGTCTGCCCGCTGAAAGTTCTGCCCCTGACAATTCGTATATATGCGGAGATTCCTGATCCTGTTCTCCTCCTGTCCTTCTCCAGACAATAGAACCTGCCTGTGCTTGTTCTGAAAAGTCATAACTGACAGCATTAGTATTAACACTGGCATTTGAGCCCGGAGAGGCATCCCGGTCAATTATTAAAGCCGACGTATCACATACTATGTTCTGTATCTTTCTTGTTACAGCCGTGTTTCCCGCAAGATCTTTCATTTCAAATATTACTTCATATTCCGCGGCATGTTCTAATGCTACATTTTCCAAAAGAATATTATGTTCGCCGGATCTTAAATCTTCATTTTTTAATTGATAAACAAAAACGTCGTTTCCCCCGTCAACTCTCTTCCAGGTAATTGTCCCCTGTCCTCCGACTTCTGAGAGCATATAGCTGACATTAGGCTTATTTACTACTGCTGAATCTTCAGGAGCGAGGATCATTATCGCAGGAGCAACGCTCTCCTTTGAAACAGGACCATAATAACGCCCCAGAGTGCTGACTGTATTACCTACCAGATCTTTTATTGCCGCGCCTGCGGGTATAATCCCGATATATCTATTATTCGGGATATAGGCCCTATCTACTTCTTCGTCCAAAGTAATAGTAACAGTTTTCTTTTCTCCGCCCCATACCATCAGAGCATTTGTAAGATTAATATCAACTTTACCGGTCGGTCCGCCATATGCTGAATGAAAAACCGTCAAAGTCTCCTTTAAATTCTGCTGGCTCAAACTGGAAATATCCATAATCTCCGAAAAATTAAGAACAATAGTGTCTCCTTGTCCATGATTTGATGCTGCTGTCAGGCCGAAGTCCGGCGGTGTATTTTCCGGAGAAATAACCGCAGCCGTATAAACAGCCGAACTGCCGCCGTTTCCAGCCAAGTCGCCTATATTAACAGGATGAGGCACAACCTTAATAAATTTACCGGCAGGTATATATTCCCCATCTATATTCTCGTCCAATGTGATTGTTATGATCTTCTTCCCGGTATCCATCACTATCTCAGCATTAGCCGTAGACATAATAGTTTCTCCGCCTGAAAAATTGTTGTCATCATACTGAATAGCCCAATTAGTGATCGTTTCAGCAGTGTCCACTAATACTTCGTCTGAGAATATGGTAATAACATCATTCCCGTTATTAATAGATTCGGCAAATATAGTTATACTCGGAGGGTTTTTTTCGGCAAAAATAATATCATCCGAATAAATTTCCGAAGTTATTACACCATTGCCCGTAAGGTCTTCAAGCGCAGAATCCGCTATCGTAACTCCGACAAACTTAAGATCCGGAATATATGCCCCGTCCATAGCTTCGTTCAACGTAATAACAGCCTGTGTGCCTTCCTGTTTCCAGGTTATAACAGCATTACTCAAAGGAATATCTTCCTCCGCGACATTACCTTTGTTATTTGAATAATCCAACTCAACCTTGTCATCCAGGTTGTCATTGGACAATGCGAGGGTTATCATAGGCTCACTGAAGTTAAGCACCACAATATCATCCGCGGCATGCCGTGATTCTGCCGTAACTGTAAACTCCGGAATATCCCTGTCAAACAAAACTGACTTCCCGTCAGTAGCGCTATCGACTTTATCTCCTTCGTTGCCCGCAAGATCTTTAAACTCCACACTGAACTCAATCGGACCGGAAACATCATATTCATCCATAAGATGTGCGGCAGTATAAATATTCCCGCCTTCATGCGTTACATTCTCTACATCTCGACCGTTCATAATAACTTTCGGGAGACCCGACAACTCCTCATTCACAGTCATGGTAATTGTGACTATATTATCTATCTTGGCAAATAACGCGTCATTTGTATTATTTGACCTGATAATAACTTCTGCCATTGCAGGAGCTATACTATCAAAGATAACGGCACTCTCATCTGTAGTCTGTGTTATTTCCGCATCATTACCAAAAAGGTCGCTGATCAATATCCTGAAATTTACATTTTCTTCAACATTATCTTTCTCGATCGTCTTTGTTGCTCTGTAAGTATTTCCTTCTATATTAAGGATCGAATCAGCCGGTTCATTATCAACAAATACTTCCGGATCCTTGCTAAGGGTTTTAGTCGCGGCAAAATTAAGGATTATCATATCCCCTGATTTAGCTATAGCAGTGTTGTCATTATCCGAATATATTGTTACTTCAGAAAAACTGAGAACAGTATCATCAAATATCATAGAACTTCCGTCTGTAGTCAATTCAACACGTTCTCCGGCATTCCCCGCAAGGTCTTTAAAATCAACGCTAAAAGACACCTCTCCTATAGTATCCCCTGCCTGCATCTCTCTCTTCGCTTCATAAATATTATTGGTTACTTTCTCCACACTATCCGCGTTTTTACCGTCAATCTTAACAGTAGGATTTTCTGCCAGTAACTCACTTGTTTCTATCTGCAAAGTAACAACATCCCCGGATTCTGCGACTGAAGTACTAAAAGAATTATTTGAAAAAATTTCAACGGCAGTCAAAATCGGAAGAATATCTTCTGCCTTTACTCTGGATTCCGTACACCCCGCTTGAATTCCGGCATTTCCCGCAAGGTCAGAGATCTTATCTGCATCAGCCACAGCCTTGATATATACTCCGTTCTGAGCTGCAGGGATACGCGCTTTATCTGTTTCCTCATTAAGCGTTAAAATAATTATTTTATTTGTATTATCAACGACAAATACAGCATTTGAGACAGGAATCTGAACTTCACCGCCGACAATATTGTCGTAATCATAATAAAGACCCCAATTTGCCGGATTTTTCAATTCATCATTTAAGACTTCATCTGATGTTATGGTAATAATATCCGGTGCATTATCAATAGATTCTGCTTCTACATTTAACAAAGGAGAAACATTCTCTTTTAAAACCGGGCCGAAATAAATCTCCTTTGATTCTACCGCATTACCTGTTAAGTCCTTTATTGTTAAGGCTACGGGAGTTACACCCACATATTTAAATTGCGGGATATATGCCCTATCCTGTTCTTCATTTAACACAATAGACACTATCTGTCTGGTCTGGTCCCATTCCATAACAGCATTTGCCAGTTCTATATCTTCTTGTCCGGCATTGGAATCCGAATTAGAATGATCTATAAATAGAACTTCTGCCAGGATATCATTCGTAAGAGTAGTTATATCCATCTGTTCCGAAAAAGTCAATTTGATCTGGTCTCCCTGTGCATGCAAAGAAGCCGCCTCTACCGTAAAAGTAGGGATAATATTTTCCGCGATAACCGCGTCTTGCGCGTATGCAGGCATTACATTTGCATTACCTGCAAGGTCCTTAACAATAGCCGAATCAGGAACAACTTTAATATAAGTATTATTGATCAAAAATGTTCTGTCTTTATTTTCATCTAAAGTTATTGTAACGATTTTGCCCTCATCATTTAAAACTGCCGAAGCATTCGTCGTAATAAGCTCTGTTTCCCCTCCGCTGGTCTTATTATCGTCAGAATAAACTGTCCAATTGTCTATATCTCCGGCTGAATCTTGCACCACTTCATCAAAAACTATTGTAATAGTATCTGCCCCGTTATTAACAGACTGACAGATCACATCACTTATTTCAGGACTTCCTTCTTCCCGTTCTACATAGTTTTGGCTATACACTTCGACTTCCTCTGCGGCATTATTCGCAACATCCCTCAGCATATTATGTAACGGAGTTACGCCTATATACTTCATGTCCGGAATATATTCGCGGTCAAGTTCCTCGTTTAGAGTAATAGCCAGGCTTCTTCCGTTACTATCCCATTCCATAACCGCATTTGCTAAATTAACATGCTGCTCATTAACATTCCCCTTGTTATTCGAAAAATCTATAGCAATTCTTTCGGCAAGAGTGTCTGCGGATAAAGTAGAAATGTTCATTACTTTATCAAAAGAAAGTGCGATAATATCCCCGGACTTAGAAACTGATGTCCCAAGAACAGTAATCGTAGGGGAAGTGTTATCTGTTGAAACTATCCCCTTGACTTGACCTTCGCTAATAGCATTTCCGGCAAGATCAGCAATGCCATATACTAATATCGTGTCCTCTCCCGGAAAAACAATTTCATCAAATATTAATCTGACATTTTTTCTATCTGGTTGAAGTTCTGCGCCAACAACCTCTTTGCCGGAAATAAAATAATTGTCAAAAGTTTCTGCGCTACCCCGCATTATGAAATCATCGAAAAGAACATCAATAGTTTTGCCTGTCATATCAATATCTATGTTCTGCACAACTTTCATAACTATCGGGACCGAATTATCAAAAATAATGTTATCTCCTGCCGTTATGTCTGTTATCCCTTCTCCTTCGTTACCTGCCATGTCCTTATATTCTATCCCAAATAATATCTCCCCTTCTGCTTCCTGCCCGGTCATTGTATATTCCGCTGTCCAGTTCTTCCCCGATCCGCTCACTACTCCCGCTCTTCCAGCTATCTCCA
>JBDRBG010000029.1:0-9306 GCA_043823005.1 Candidatus Omnitrophota bacterium | reverse complement strand
ATAGTGCCTTGCACGGAAATAATACCCGGAGCTGAATGGCAGGATGTTTATAGCGAAGAACCCATCACAGTAACACCGGTAGATGCTGTGACATTCATTGGAAATTCAGGTGCAGCTTTTTATCTGTGGCAATATGAACGCGCGATTGGAACAGAAGACGGTATAACCAAAAATTATTCTGATATTTATGATCAATTCGAAGATCTAAATGTTGATGTAGCCAGAGTTCTACTTGTTATCGGTTCTAAAGATACAAGCGGTATAAATTATGATGAGAATGGTATGCCGATAGGATTTAAGGACTTTGACAAGGCAGTTGAAGATCTTGTAAATCTTATAGAGATAGCGGAGAAAACTGATACTAAATTAACTTTAGTCCTGCATAATCATGATATTGTTGATACCCACAAAGATGTTTTAGAAGACCCGCTAAAAACCGTTGCTTTAATAAAACTGGACAGACTTTTACTTGAAGCTGTGAAAGCGCAGGTTGGAACAGACTGGCAGTATGTACAGGATATAGAAATAATGAACGAACCGGATAACGCGGCAGTTCATACTTATTACGCGCAAGAATTTGTAAAAGCCGGGCACCGGATGATTCGGGAACATATAGGAAAACCAATCAGTTTGGGTATTGGTAACGTGGTAAATATCGGAAACTGGCTGTCATCTGATATGCTTCAATCCGGAGATACCTTTCAACTTCATTTTTACAATAATGATCTTTATACGCTTCTTTTAGATCTGAAAAACAATATAGGCAGATTTAATATTCCTGAGGGAGTTCGATTTGTATACGGTGAAGTACAGGCAAATATGGGGAATAACTCCATAATTACGGATGTTTTTCCGGCTACAAAAGAATCAGGAGTACAAGGCGTATATTTCTGGTTTGATAACCGCGAAAACCCGCAATATACATTTAACCCTGTTGATTTTCAGCAGTCTGCGAAAAAAATGGTGGAAGATGAAAAAATTGTGTCTGAAGAATCAGAAACTCCGGAAACCATTGACCAACCTTCGAAAAAAAGCAAAGACGGAGGCGGAGGTTGTTTTCTTTCTACTATAAATTTTATGAGTTCAGACACTCCTTTGGCAAGGTCTCTGGTTCAGGGTATAGATACTGTTTTTAGGATCTGGATTCCGGCTATTGCTAAAAACATAACAGCATATTTTTTAAGAGCGCTTACCTTGATAGACGCTTTTTTTACAAAAACAGCAGAACCGGCAATGTTTCCTCCGACAGAATTTGTTTCAGAATGGATGTATCCGGAAGAAGTACAGCCAGGAGAAGAAGAATGGTTTGTTCGTCCGGCAGGACAATGGGGCGAAGTTTTGACTAAAATTCAACTTGATACGGGAGTGGGAGCGTTAATAGCGCAACCTAATATTAAGGCGTTTATTGATACGATTAATGATAAAAGTAAAGAAAAAGCCTTTTTTGATTATTTCAAATTTACAGCTATGCGCGTTGTAAAAATAGGGGATGACTGGTATATACGTCCGAATAATGACCCTGATGCTGAAACTATTTTATTGTCAACATTTGATACAGCATTTGGCGAGATAGCAGCTCAGCCTAATTTTCAAGACGCTATAACAGTAGCAGATACATTTGAGAAAATACAGGTGCTTTATAATGTAGTATTTTTTGTAGCATCCAGAATGAAAGAAGTAGATGGAGAATGGTATGTGCGTTCAACGGACGATCCCACAGCTCCAATGCTTACAGTGGAAAAATTTGATACAGCATTTGGTCTTTTGAGTCTGCAAGCAAATTTTAAATCCGCATTAGATGCTGTAAGCACGGTTTCAGAGGAAGAAGAATTATATAATAGGATTTATTTTGTTGCGGAACGAATATACGAAGAGAGCGCCGGCGTATGGTATGTAAGAGCAACAGATAAAGAATCAGTAGATGATTTAACTTTAGCGGAATTTGATGAAGCATTTGGCCGGTTAATGGCACAGCCCAAAATCAGTCAGGCATTAATAGACGCGAATACACCTGAAAAAGTTACGGCGCTGTATAACGGAATCTATTTTGCAGCAGCAAAGATGTATGAAAAAGACGGCGCATGGTATGTGAGAGCATTAGACGACCCGACAGCAGGTGACTTAACCTTAGCGAAATTCGACGAAGCATTTGGTCTATTGATTAAACAGACAAACATAAAAGCAGCATTAGACGCGGCAGATACATCAGCAAAAGTTCAGGTATTGTATAGCGGAGTATATTTTACAGCATCGCGAATATATCAAGACACAAGCGGAATTTGGCGAGTAAAGGCTACAGAGGATGAGTTAGCAGCTGACTTAACATTAGAAGATTTTAATACGGCTTTTGGTTTCTTAATGACAGATGAGAATGTAGCAGCAGCAATGGACCTGGTAGATACAGAATTAAAGGCAGTAGTATTGTCACAGTGTATGTATTTCACAGCATTGAATGTATATAAAGATGGAGACACGATAAGGGTAGGAGCGCAAGATGAGGAATCGCCGAGAGAAGATGCAACGATATCAGAATTCGGCGAAGGGTTGTTGGCGTTAATGACAGATGAGAATGTAGCAGCAGCAATGGACCTGGTAGATACAGAATTAAAGGCAGTAGTATTGTCACAGTGTATGTATTTCACAGCATTGAATGTATATAAAGATGGAGACGTAATAAGGGTAGGTTTAAAAGACGAGAAATCACCCAGAGAGGATTCAACGATATCAGAATTTGGCGAAGGGTTAATAGCATTAATGACAGATGAGAATGTCGCAGCAGCAATAGAGGCAGCAGATACAGAAATAGCAGTAAAGGTATTAGGTAATTATTTTTACATTGCAGTTACATATTTACGCAAAGATAATGAGGGAAACTATTGCTTGGGTGTGGGGAGAAAAGAAGGAGAAAAGGATTTAACGGTTTCCGAGTTTGGTCTAGGGTTAAAAGAAATTATGGCTTATACCCCGAATCTCAAAGCGGCATTAGAAGCGGCAGATACGCAGGAAAAAGTAAATATATGTTTTACAGAACTTTATTATGCAATCGCACGCATAAGACAGGGGAAAGAAGATGAAGGTGAAGATTCTGATAAATTGTATGTTGAACAAGGGGCGATTACAGAAGATAAGACGATAGAAAAAGCAGATGAAATTTTAAATGAACTGAAAAAACATTTAAAAGACAAGCCTGAGCTTGAAACTTACTTTTTTGATGGTAAGAATATTGAATATGCAGGACTTTTAGACTGGCTTTCAATGTATGCTCGAAAAGTCGACGGGAAATGGGTTATTGACAGAGATGGTATAAACAGCGATGAAGAACCGATTATTCCTTTAGAGGATTGGGTTGAAAATTTATATGGCCTTTATAATCTGGACGAGTTTCAGTTGATTAAAGACGATGCGAATGTACGGCAGATTTTGGGCATTCAGGATCCTAAAGGTATTTTATTAGGCTGGTCATTAATGTCTGTTGTGGATGAAAACGGAAAGGTTTGGTTTGATCTGGATGCGTCAGGAGATCAGGAAGCCGCAACTATTTTTATTGCCATAGAATTTTTAGCAAACCTTACACCTGCTCAATATATTTTATTAGCAGGCCAGGAAGGTGTGGAACTTCCTGAAAGTATCAAGAATTATCAGCCTGATACTAATCTTGAAGGGTTTATTTCCGGTACTCAGAAAATTTCAGCTAAAGAATTTTTGGATAATATGTTCAGGTTGGTAACTAATGAAACTTTTTTAAGTATAGCTAAGATTCCAACTACTAAAGAAATAGAAGTAGTGGATGAAGAAACCGGTGAAACTGTAATAAAAACTGTTCCATATACTCCGGTGGATATGCTTATGAACAAGGAACAAGCGGATAAACTGTACTATTTATCAGCATATGCGCATGAACTTGAATCCCAGATGAAGATGCCGTTGGAACAGATAATGATTGAGATTGAAAAAGATATTCCGGAACTTGATAAATACTCGAAAAAATATTGGAATAGAGACCTGGATACTGCTAATAATAAAGATTTTTTCTTGCTGTTATATCTTACTAAACGACAAAAAATAGAAAAATTAGATTCTCTTATATACGAAGTTCCGGGCGAAATCATTAAAATAGGCGGTGAATATTTTTATTCTTCAGCTCATATGGAAGCAACAAAACGCGAAAAAGCCGATAAAGCGCTTATAATTGCTATGACAAACAGGGGTGTAGCGCAGGAAAGGGCGGAATTTGCGGATATATTAATAAGATATCTTAATCTAAGAAAATCTATTTTGGCAATTAAGCAAGCCCGCGGTATTGAACACAAAAAAGCAGAATTAAAAGATGGCGAAGAATTTGTGGAAGTTAAGACAGCAGAAGACGCGGATGAGCAGATGTTAACTACAATGACATATTTATATGAACAGAAACTAAAAGTAAAAGCCGCGGACGCTAAAATAAAAGGCGGCAGGTTTGGTAACGGAAGACTTAGTTTTGAGTTTTTGTACCGTCTTTGGGGGCCGTCTACAGAATGGTTTGATGATCCGCGAACGGTTGAGGATGAAGACCAGGTAAAAAGGATAAAACTGACAGAGGAAAGTGTAAAGGATTCTACACGCGCGCAATATCAACAGATAGATCCTTCGATAAAAAGATTCAGGTTGTTAGGGAAGAAGAAAAGCGGAATGTATACAAGCTCAGTCAGCGAGTCGTATAAACTTACTCGGCCTCAGACAGAGGGGACGTTTATTGTAACAGAAACCGGAGAATTGATGAGTAATCTTGTGGCTGAACAACAAGAACTGGAACTACAGATAGCAATGGCTTTAGGCCGGCCTGGAACGCGGGTGGTAATAGGCGAGGCAATGACAGTAGAATCTGTTCTTGAGACTTTTTCAGTTCATCCTGCGAATACAATAAGCGATGAAGAACCTGTTACATGGACAGGCAGCAAGATCAAAAAAGCTTTTACTAAGAAGGAAAAGGCTGTTCCTGAAGAAGAACTTCAGCAGTTTGCGACATATGCTGACCTGGAGATTGCAAAGGCAAAAGCTGAAGTAAAAGTCGCATGGGATAGTATTCCCGGACTTGTTCCGTGGAACATCGGCGGCCAGGCTTTTCTTGATGAAGGCAGACATGAAGAGGAATGGAGCATATTTGGGGGTATTTCCTGGCGGAATATAGGTAAAAATAAAAGAGAAGCCGCTAAAATACGTCTTAAGATTGCAAAAGAAAATTATCAAAAAACTTTACGGCGTATAGAATATCGGAGGCAAACTGCCATATCAGAATATTTTAGGGCTTATAATGAAGTTATAAGGGCGGAACAAAGAAAACAAGCGTGTGAAAATACTTTATCTTTGGTTGAAGAAAGATTTGTACAATATGGCCCTTCAATGGGGAATCTTGCAGAACTTAAAGAGTGCAAATTAGAACTTGAAAAAGCTGTGAATTATTTAATAGCGGCTGAAACAGATTTAGCAAGAGTTATATTAGAATTAAGAGGATGGGGTGTAGATGAAAAAAGTTTAACTATTGAAAGTTTGGACAGTTTAATAAATAAATTTTTAGCTATGCTATTTGGAGCAAATGCGGATAAAGGGTTGGACGAACTTAGAAATCTTAACTTGATAGAATTAATAAAAATAGCAATGCAGGAAAAACTTAAAGTTGAGTCTTTGGATATTGCTGAATCAGATCAAAGAGGCGAAGAATTAACTAAAAGACACCTTGAACTTAATTTAAGGATCTCAGCTTTACTGCATGATTATAAGGATTTTAAAGAAACAGGTGAACAAAAAAGTTGGACTCCGTCGGTTTCTTTTGCATGGACTTTATGGGATTTTGCAAAAAAACACAAAAAACAAGCGGCAAAATTTGATGAGGTTTACAGCGGAACAAATTATTCGTTAGCACAGAATCTGGTTTTAGCAGAGGTTGGAGCCGCGTATGATATATTACTTAATGCGATTAATAAGCTGGAAGCGGCAAAAAAGACTAAACCTCTTGATGTCCAAGCACGAGACCGATTCGACAGTAAAGAACTTTCATATCTTTATAGGGACAAAGAAGTTAAATGGGATGAAACGCGTGTTTCGTGGGCAGAGTATGAAGTTTATACAGCATTAATAGGATTGTTTGAAGGCCTGGGATTAGATATTTTGCCTAGAAGCGAGTTAGAGAGTGATCAGCAGGAGTTTGACCAAAAGATAGCTGTATTAAGAACAACGAGTTTTGGAGATGAAGACACACGCAATCTAAAAATTGATAATGCAGAAGTATGGGGAAAAGAATATCAGCTTGAAAAAGGCGTTATCGGGGAAAAGGGGTGGTTTAAAAAAGAACCGGTTTTTGGATATTTAATAATGACTAATGACGGAACAGAGATTAAGGTAACTAATGATAAAGAAGGATACGGCTATTTTATTTTAAATGATAGAGCGTATAAATTGGTTTATGATACAGTCGCGAATTTTTATATAATTTTTGATGAAGGCAGGGTTGTATATGATGGAAAAGAAAAGAGGTTTAATTATATAGATGAACAAGCCGGCCGGGCATTTATTTCACAGGACGGAAAAATCAGATTGGGTGGTCTGATGCAGAGTGTTGTGCCTTCTGATTTGGCCAGGATAGAGACGTTACGACTTGAAGCTTTGACTGATTCTAAGAAAAAACAAAGTAGATGGTGGATCGGCGGAGAATGGAAAATAGGAGCTGAATACGGGGAAAGACGCACAATAGGTGCGAAATCGTATAAACAGGCATTTGATACAATAACAGAAATGCTTACACTTAAATTGCTGCCGGGACCGTTGAATCGTGCTGCCACTTTAACTGAAATCGGTGTTTTAGCTACTGAAGGCACTATTGGATGGCCTGTTGCAGTAGTAGGCGTTTTTTCTACGCTTTATAATTGGGTAAGGGGTGTTAAACTGACAAAAGCAGAGGTGGAAGAATTAAAAAAATTAAGCATGTATAAAAAGATGGAATGGCTTAATCTGATGCAATTGGAATTAGGTCGCATAAAAGTAGTAAAAAAAGAACTTGAACAGGCTCGTGAGCATCAGATAAAAGCAGGACAAACAAGGGATAAGGCCATCTTAAATGTTAAAAAAATAAAAGAACAGGTTGATAAAGGACTTATAAGTCGTCGGGATCTGGAACAAGCTGAAATAGAATTGATCAAACGCGAGAAAGAATACGCTAATGCCGCATTAAGATTGAAAAGAATCCAGCTTAAGTTTGATCTTACTATATTAGCACAGGGACATTTAACTAATTTGCAAAAATATGGGACAACCGGGATGTCTCAGGAAGAAATAGCTGTAAAAGTAAATGAAGTTAAACAATCATGGCTTGATCAGTGGATGTTAACAAGAAAACAGGCTATTGGCCCGGATTATACAGTAGGCCTTGATATCGCGAGAATAGAAAAAACAGGAAGAGAATTCGGTTTGTCTCAGGGCGAATATCCTACTGTAGTTGAATTGGGATTTAACGCGGCACAGCAGATGATAGCATATGCTTCACGGAACGAGTATGAAGGGTTGTTTGAAGAAGCCCGTATAAACGCGGAAGAACGTCTTAACAGCGCTTTGGCCGCGTATCAGCTTGTGAAAACAGTTCAGCAAATATACTACGAAATATTGGTCAAATATGACAATATGGAAGATCGGGTAGCTAAACTGGCTGAACATGTTCAGATCTCAGAACGGGATCATTATGTAGTAGCGCAGGTTTTAGATAATATAGACGACGAAGTTAAAAAAGCGGAAATAGCTTTTATCGAAGCTTTGGCTGATGTGGAAAACATAAGCGCTGAAACAGGCAGTCTTGTTTCAGGATATACTAAGGATGGAATTCTTGATCTTACAAGTTTAGGTGAAATTATACCAAGGCTTCCGGAAGAAGTCTTTTTAGACAGTGATAAAGAGATAGAATCGCTCAGAGACGCTATTGTTACTAATCTCAAAAGAGCAGGAGCGGGTGAAGGCATAATAGCACTTGTTTTAGCCGGCGAGAAAAACGATTTTACCAGAAAATTTGAACTTTTAGGAGGACTTAGATTAGAGGTAAAGACCGGAAGTTCTTTGATGAAAAAGCTGTATCAGATACAAGATGGGGTGTTAAAAGAAAAGCTGAAAGGCAGGGAACGGAAAATAAAAGATGAGATGGTACAGCTTTATAAAAAACTCGGGAACGCGTATTCAGCCTTAGTTTTAGCGCGAAGGCTATTACAAGAGACAGGCGCTGAACTGCGTATGGCTGAATATATGCATGAAACTGGTCTGATGGGGTCAGATGCTTACAAAAAATACGCGGAAAAACACCGTCAACGAATGACAGTGTTTGGGCAAAAAGCGCGTGACTATCTTACTGCGGAAAGTCGGGTAAAAATGGCTTTAAGAAAACTTGGTATAGAGATACCTAAAGAAGCTCCTGTTGGACCGAAAAAACAATTAAGCCCTAAGGATAAACAAAAACAAGAAGCTTTAAAAGCTATAACGCAGGCTTTAATGGGCGCTGGATTTACAGCAGAACCTGACGAGCTAGAGATACTTCATGATTTTTATCAAAGATCGCGTTATAACAAAGATCTTCCAGGTGTACGTTCGGAATTAACAGAATATATTGAACGTATAAGGATAAAAACAGATGAAGTGGAAAATCTGATAATTCCCAGGTATGATTTTGATAATGGGATGGTTTATTATTATGATGTCAATCGGGATATAGAGACCTTTTTTAGCAGAGATATTACTGAATTTTCAAATCAGGGAAGTTTATATATACAGCCTGATGGTGTTTTAAGACCGGTGGATACCGGAGATTATCAAGCCTTGGTTTTAAGAACATCTTCTTTATACAAAAAATATCCGAATAAAGTAACCAGAAAAGCTTTAATAGAAGCTCTTATAAAATTATTGGATGATAAAGATCTGGATCCGGCGTTAAAACAGAATATAGAAGGGGCTGTACGGAATTTGCAGGAAGCGTTAGGGTTTGCGTCTAGCGGCAGGATCAGAGGACCGGATATGCTGTCTATGTTAAATAAAGTATTCGCCGAATCAGATAAAGCTTTTAAAAGTGGAGGTATTAAAGAAGCCGAACAAGTACAAGTGGATTTACAAATCAAAACAGTTCTTGATAATCTGCAGAGTGTTATCCAGAGTGTTATCTCGCCGGAAGTGTTATCACAAGAAACATGGGAAGTAGATTCCATAGATATCCAGCCTAATAGAAAATACGGAATGCCGATTTACGCGAGAAATAATAAACACATAGCTGATATTGTATATGAAGACAACGCAAGAAAACTC
>JBDRBG010000028.1:0-5547 GCA_043823005.1 Candidatus Omnitrophota bacterium | reverse complement strand
TTGACATATATCTATACATCGCGAACCCGAAAGTATCAGGACATCGCGAACTGTGGTACCTGTTTTTGAACATTGATACTTGAGCTGTGGAAACAGTGGAAAACTCTAAAACCGGAGTTTACCACTGTTTCCACAGCTTCTACTGCGACTATAATAATTTTCAAGAGTTCGCGATGTCCTGACATTGTAAAGCATTAACCAGAGTTCTCGATGTCTTGGTATTCAGCAGTCAATAGTTAGTTTTTTAATGTATAAGGGGGCTAACACCAAACTATTTGATTAATAACCAGCTTCGGACTCGTGACCCGGAGCTTGCAGTCCTGTGTCCCGCGGTTGTGACTCGTTCCGCAGTAATGCGGTCCAATTACAGTGCCTTGTGCCGCGGGATGCAGAATTGCTAATATAGTGAATGATTATAGATGTCACGATAATCAGTTGAAAGAAGGTAAAATAGTTGCTAATTTTGGGTATTCAAGTATAATTGTTTAGAGTTCTGCAAAATACAACTTTTACGTTTTTTCGAGGAGCGAGATTGCTTCAGCCCCTTCGGAGCTTCGCAATGACGAAAAGGCCATTTTGCAGAATTTAAGTGTAATTGCTAAAAAAGGAGAACACAAATATGAATGCTTATTGTGATTTTATCAAAAAGAAAATTTTTCCGCTTTTACGCGATTATGATGTTAAAAGAGTAGGAATATTTGGATCGTGCGCCCGGGGGGAAATGGAAGAAAACAGCGATATTGACATATTAGTAGAAATTAAGGCAGACATAAGCCTGCTTGAATTTATTGGTCTTAAACAAAAAATCGAAGAAGTTTTGGGACGCAAAGTTGATTTAGTGGAATATGATACGATTAAACCTATACTTAAAGAAAAAATTTTAAAAGAGCAGGTGGTACTTTTATGAAACGTTCTATACAAGTGTATGTTGAAGACATTCTAGAGGCCATAATAAAAATCGAAGAATACATGCAAAAAGTTAGCGGAGAAAATGAGTTTTTTCGGAATACCCAAGTTCAGGATGCTGTCTTAAGACGTTTAGAAATTATGGGAGAGGCGGTTAAAAATATACCTCAGGAAATTAGGGACCAATATCCTGAGATTCCATGGAAACAGATCGCGGGCATGCGGGATATTCTTATTCATGAATATTTTGGGGTAAACCTAAAACGAACACTGAAAGTTGTAAAAGAAGATATGGTTGATTTAAAGAAAAATATTGCAAAGGTCAAAAAGGACTTATTGTAAATAAAACCGCGTCTATTTAAAATTGAAGTGTGTCAAGTTGCTGCTTTTTTACGCTCGCGAAAACAGATTGGCGAAAAAAAGATATTTTGTTGCTCAAAAAGCAAATAAAGTAAATTCTAAAAAAAGTATTATAACATATGTATCCAAATCTTTTTCAAGGAACTCAATTTGAAGTAGCAAGCTGGGAATTATGCTTGTTGGTTGGGTTTATTGTCGCCGTTATTATGGCAATAATACTTAAACCAAAAGATTTTTCGGTGTCTCGTGTTGGAATATTTGGATGGTGTCTTTTAATGCTTTATATGGCAATATTCGGAGCAAAGTTATTGTTTTTAGGGTTGCATCCTTTAAAACTTGAAGGTAAAGCTTTGACCGAAGTACTTCCCGGAACAGGCTATGCGTCTTTAGGAGCTGTTCTTTTCGCGATGATCACAGTGTTTTTATTCGCGAAAATAAGAATAAAAAGATTGAGTTTTCTTGTACTGGCTGATTATATGATGCCGTTTATTTTTTTACATCTCGCTTTTGTTCGGATAGGGTGTTTTCTTTCCGGGTGCTGTTACGGAAAACAAACTACTGTTCCGTGGGGGCTTCCGTTTCAGTCGTATCCGCCTGTTCCGCATCATCCAACACAGATGTATTCGTTTTTATTTTTGTTTTTTATTTATTTTTTCATGCGACATGTTTATAAGAAAAGCAGAACCAAAGGCATAACTTTTTTCGGAACCTTGTCTTTATACGGTTTTTTTAGATTTTTTGTAGAATTTTTTCGCGTTGACAGTGTGAAAATAATAGGGGATATAACTCTAGCACAAATAACGATGCTATGTATATTTAGTATAAGCTCACTGTTTTTGATAAGAATATTATGGGTAGCCAGAAGAAAAAAAACTAAACACAGAGGCCACAGAGAAAAATAACCAATTTTTTCAAAAAAAAATAGCTCTCTGTGACCTCAAAAAAAATAAGTTTATTGCTTTTGTGTTTGAACAACAAAAGATCTCTGTGTACTCTGTGGTTTATTTTAATTTAATAATAAATTAAAAAACAAGGAGAAATGAAATGAAAAGAAAAATGAAGTTAACAGGATGTATAGGACTAAGCCTTTTGGCTTTTTTCTGTATAAGTATCTGCAATTTATCGGCTCAGGAACAAAACGCACCAACAGAGGAAACCACAAATGTTCCTGAAGGCGGCGCGGCTGAAACGATCGAGAAAAAGATCGAAAATCTGGATTTGAGCGTGCCAAAAGAAGAGATCGCAAGGCGTTTGCAGGCTCTATTGCATTTTAATCTGGATATTGCGGCCGGAATCGAAGGGCTCCAGCATGAACAAACCGAAGCAGGGGATGTGTTTATGTACAATGGCACTAAGATACAAGATCTGGATAGAAGCGCTATGGACAATCTATTAAGGATCGTTCAACAGCAGTTATCTATGAAAAATCTTCAGAGAACACAACAACAGATGAGAGCATTGAAACAAATCCAGGATATAAACAAGATATCGCAGACACAAAAGCAGATCAAAAACCTGCAACAAATGCAGAATATGTCCAGGACACAGCGTCAGCTTAAACAAACAACAGCGCCAAGTATTCCGAAAATATCAAAAATACCAAGGGCACCAAAAACCTATCGCGCACCAAAAAGATATTAGGTAAAAAACGAGGAGAATGTGGTGCTGCAATTCAAAATCCGTCTTTGCGAGGGGGCTAGAGAGAGCGTAGCAATCGCTCCCACGTTTTTGCGCGGGAGCGAAGCAACCGCGGCAATCTCGCACACCGCATACGTCTTTGCGAGGGAGCAAGGGCGACCGCGGCAATCTCAGTAATAATATATAGTTTAGAACAAAAATGCGCAATATTTTCATAACAGGCGGTACGGGTTTTTTAGGACAAGCTTTAATACAAAACTTTCTGGAGAATAAAAAGCTTAATATTTATGTTCTTGTTCGTGCTAAAAGTGATCAAGAAGCTATTGTCAGGCGAAAGACATTAATAACACCTTACTTTACAAGGCCTCTAAGACCATCCATTTTAAAAAGGGTCCATTTTATCCGCGGAGACATAGAAAAAGATAAAGTAGGCTTATCGAAAAAAGTTTTATGCGAATTAAAAACGCAAGTAGATACGATTTATCATTCTGCCGCTATTCTGGATTTTAAACGTGACATGAAATTTATGCGGCAGGTTAATGTGAAGGGAACTGAAAATTTATTAGATCTTGCCTTGAATTGGAAAAAATCAGGTGTTCTTAAAAATGTTAACCATATCAGTACCTCCTACATATCAGGCACTTATCAGGAAGGTTTTTTTGAGGATCAGCTTGATGTAGGGCAAAAATTTCACAACGCGTATGAACAAACCAAGTTTGAAGCTGAAAAGGCTGTCTACAGATTCCGAAAAAAAGGACTTTCAGTCGATATTTATCGTCCCGGACTTATAGTTGATTCTCTTCCGCTAAACAGGACAACCCCTTCGATGCTGGTAAAATTACTCTCGTTTTGCGCGGTACAAATGACAGATAGAATTCCTGCGAATAAAGATGCCGGAATGAATCTTATCCAAGTAGACACAGCCGCTCGAAGTATATACATGATATCAAGTTTTATTGATAAAAGTCCTAATAAGACTTATCATATTACAAGTCCTAATTTAATTAAAATAGAAGATTTATTAAAAATCAGCGCTGATATTTTTAGGTTTAAAAAGCCTCTTTTTGTTTCTGAAAAAGATTTTCAAAAAGAACGGCTTAATGTTATACAACGATCAATGATAAAAGCGTTCAAACCGTATTTAAACCAGCACACTGTTTTTGACAATACCCGCGCGCTGAATATCTTAAAAAAATGTGGATCCAAAATACCGATGATGACAAAAAACACATTACGCGAGATATTTAAAAAGTATGTGTATCGATAATTCGAAAAAGGTACTAGTTTAGCTATGAAAATGAATAAAAGCCTTGCTATCATAAATTCCATATGCTGGAAGAGAAAGAAAAATAAAAACATAAAAAAACATATTGATTTTTTGAAGACGCGCTGCAATGCGGATATTATTTTTACCGAGAATATCGGTCATGCCGGAGAAATCACTGAAAAAGCTAAGAATTACACTACCCTTATCGCGGGCGGGGGAGACGGTACAATAGGGGAGATTATAAATAAAATGGATCACGAGAAGCAGATGCTGGCTATTCTGCCTCTTGGAACAGGAAACACTCTGTGGAATGATCTTAATCTCCAGAAGAATATCAGCTCAAGCCTGCAGAAGATTGATCTGATTGAATGTATATTCAAAAGAAACGGACTTCTTCAAAAAAAATACGCGCATAGCACTACAGGGTTCGGGTTTATTTCAGAAGCGGCAAAATTCGCAAATAGATTTCTTAAACCAATGGAAAACTTTTGTTATCCTTTAGCCGGAACGTGTAAAAGCTTTGGGCAAAAAGCTTTTACAGCAAAAATACAGACTCCTTATCTTTCAGCAAAATCGATCTATTTTACCAGTTTTATTGTTAATAATACCTCTTATATAGGAAATATCCGCGTTTTTCCCGGAGCTGATCTGTCTGATGGGAAAATGAATATACTCTATGGAAAGACCAATACCTGTTCTCAACTAGTAACCAATATCAGTATGTTTATGAATCTACATTTCTATAATCCGGGAAAAAGAACAGAGGAAACTCAAATAAATCTGATCCTGAAAGGTCCGCAACATTTGATGATTGATGGTGAAATTGTTGACTCAGTGGAAGAAGTAACTTATAAAATATTACCCGGACGATTAAAAATATGGGGATGCCCAAAAGATACTAAGTTAATGAAAGTGTTAACTAGTAGCACTTGATGAATTATAAAAATAAACATCCGCAGCAAAATAACTTTTAAATGTTAAACGCACGTTTAGAGCAATAGGGTAGAGTAACTGCTAATAAATCCTTTCCTTATGTCGTTGCGAGAAGCTGGATTGCTTCACTTCGTTCGCAAAGACACAGGAATAGCACACGGATGTAACCTCATATCCGTCTTTGCGAGGCACGAGGCAAACGAGTGCCGCGGCAATCTCAAAATAATATTAATCTATGCTTTTATTATAAAGTTTACATTTTTATTGCTATATAAACTTATCTGTCGAAACCGGATCCGCCTCTGTTGACGACGGTTTGAAAGTGTACCAATATCGACGGAATATAGTGTACCAGTCTTTGATCTAATTGTAATATTTTCGATTTTGCGCAAACCTCTCCTTACGCCCTTTAGTTAGTTTTTCATGCAAAGGACTTGATAATA
>JBDRBG010000027.1:0-26087 GCA_043823005.1 Candidatus Omnitrophota bacterium | reverse complement strand
ATATCAAACATACTAAAAGTGAACAGACAAAAATGACTTATTCACATATTAACAGTTATCCACAAAGAGAAAAAAAGAACCAAAAAAAGAGAAATTACTACTACTGCTTCTACGGTATTTTATTGAACTATTTAACCCCTTACTTCGGTAACATTTATTAATGAGTCAACGGGTATGCCTGCCTTCTCTCTTCAAAAGCCCTTTGCAAAGTAGCAACATCAGCATATTCCACTACAGCGCCAACCGGAACGCCCCTGGCAAGTCTTGAAATGTTTACCTTGCAGGGTTTTAGCACTTCTAACAAATATAAGGCCGTAGTTTCGCCCTCTGTCGTAAAATCCGTAGCAATAATAACTTCACTTATGTCCTCGGCATTAACACGGTCTAAAAGTTCCTGTATTTTCAATTCATCAGGCCCTACTCCGTCTATCGGAGATAGTTCTCCTAAAAGGACATGATATAAGCCATTATAGACACGGCTTTTTTCCATAGCAATAATACCGGCAGGTTCTTCGACTACGCATATCTTTGAACGATCACGGCTACTATCAACACATATCGAACATTCTTCATCTTCACTAAGATTATTACATCTTTTGCAAAACCTTATATTTTCTTTCACCTCACTGATACTGCTTATAAGGCAGCCCACCTCCTGTTTAGACGACTGCAAAATATAAGAAGCCAATCGCTGGGCAGACCGTATACCTATGCCCGGCATTTTGTTAAACGCCTCGACCAGACGCGCTATTGAAGAAGGCAGGCCTTTGATCATTCCGATTCCTCCTCAACATCACGCACCACATGGCCGCCAAACACATCCAGAGCTTTTTCAATAATAGGTTTCATTTCTTCACGAATCTTTTTTTTGTTTACATCTTTCACTCTGTCTTTTTCTGATTTCTCTAAAAATTCCAAGACAGTAAATTCTATGTTTATAGCTCTGCCCGTAACTTTTGTTACAGCTTCCTGCAAAACTTTTTTATTATTCTCTGTTTCCATTACATCTTTATGAAAAGCATGCTCTTTCCCAAAACCAACTACCAGTTTTTTGTCGTTAAACTCAACAGGTTTGGCAGGAACTAAAAACGTATAAACAGACATTTTCTTTTTTTTTGTATAATTCATCACCGCGTTCCAGTTGAATTTTGAAGAATTATATTCCCCTTCCATATCTTCGTCTCGTCCGGGTTCCTGGCTTTCAGGAACAACAGGATCCGCGGCAGACGAGGCAATATCTTTCTGCTCCGTTAAAAAAGCTTTATCTTCTGATCCGGTCGATATATTTGCATTGCCGGCCCCCGCCAGAATCTCAGTCTCTCCGCCGTAACCATCTTCCAATTCTTCAAGTTTTTTAAGTATATCGGGTAACAAAAAAATATCCGACCGTTTAGCCAAACGTATAAGAGTTATTTCAAGAGGAGCGCGTGTAAATACAAGGGTTTTCATTAACCCTACACAATGCGATATATTCTGAAGAATATATAATATCTCTTCCAAAGAAAGATCCCCTGCTTGCTCCCGCAAAGAAACGTATTCATCCGGAGCAAACGCCATATCAGATGTCATTTCTCCCGTAGTCTTAATAACCATAAGGTCCCTGTAATGATTTATAAGGCTATTCGCGATAAAAACCGGGTCTTTTCCTCCGATTATCATATCATCCAATATCGTTATTATATTTTTCAGATCCTTGGAAATTACAGCACGTGAAAGTTCAAATATACTTTCCTTTTGCACCATACCTAAAAGCTCAACAACATCCTTGGAAACAATGGTTTCTCCTGAAAAAGAAACCATTTGGTCCAATATCACCAAAGAATCCCTTAAACTTCCGTCAGCCGCGCGAGATATCAATAACGCGGCTTTTTCATCAATCCGAATATTCTCTTTATCAGCGATACTCTTGATTCTGTTAAAAATAGTCATAGGCGCTATTTTTTTAAAATCAAATTTCTGACAACGGGACATTATCGTAGGCAGTACTTTGTGTCCTTCTGTAGTAGCAAAAATAAATTTAACATGCGCCGGAGGTTCTTCCAAAGTCTTCAAAAGAGCGTTAAACGCGCCCGAAGATAACATATGCACTTCGTCTATTATATATATCTTGTACCGCGCTTTAGAGGGTGAAAACTTTACATTTTCCCGAAGCGTCCTGATCTCATCAACACTGTTATTAGAAGCTCCGTCTATTTCTAATACATCTATACTGCTGCTACGCGTTATTTCCAGACAGGAAGAACATTTATTACACGGACTTTTTTCCGGAGATTCCTCGCAATTTAATGCTTTGGAAATAAGACGCGCTACCGATGTTTTACCCACACCTCTTGGTCCGCAGAAAATATAGGCATTAGCTGTCCTTCCTTTTAAAATAGAATTTTTAAGAGTTCTTGTAACAATTTCCTGACCGATAAGATCATCAAAAGTCTGGGGCCGGTATTTTTGAGCTAAAGTTTGATATGCCATAATTTTTTAAAAACTTATAATTATAAATAAAAAAACACGCAAAACCTTTGTTATGTTAATGGGGAAAATCTGCCCCCTAAAAGAACCAAAAGAACCTTTTCTTTATAACACACGGCTCTTAAAAATTCAAGAGCCGTGTATTTAGTGCATCATATGTTGTACAACAGGACTATACAATTCTTTGAGATTGCCGCGGTCGCTCTTGCTCCCTCGCAAAGACAAAATTTGACTTTTGACACAGTCTGTTCGCGAAAATGACACTTTTCGGGTATTTCGCAACAGTCCCCAAAAAGGTTCAACATCCGGAAAATCCTCCTTCGATACCCACATATTAATTCGTATCCACAGCAAAAAGCTCTAAATACTGCCCGGCAATACCTTTCCACGTCCATTTTTGTCTAATCTTATCATTAAATAAAACTACACGCAAAATACCATCCTGCCGGTTGTTTATTGTCCAAATTATTGCTTCGGCTATGTTTTTCGGTAAAGTTTCCGTATAATTATCGGTTATTCTGGCAAGTACCCCGTAAGAAGTCACGATTCCCCAGTCTTTTGACAACCCTTTTTCTATCTCAAACATAAACCTCGGCCCGTTTGTATCCGCGGAAACTATCATATTACCGCGGGCAGAAGCTTCTATAATAGACATGCCAAAAGGTTCTTTTAGTGTCGGAAGGATATAAATATGTTTATCATCCAGTATATGTTTTTTCTCTTCATCCGGACTTATTGCCTGTAAAAGATCAAATTTGATTTCCAGATTGTCCGGCACATCCTTTGCTTCTTTTTTTAATTGGCTTATATATTCTTCAGATGCCGGAATACCTGCTATAGTAAGACAAAACTTTTTCTCCGACATCCGAGCCGCTTCTTTCGCTCCGTTAATAGAAAATTCAATTCCTTTACTCGGATCTACTCTGCAAAAAGTAATCAGATTTACGGTTTCCGGAGTATCCTCGAGTTTGCGCTTTATTTCTTCATCTGTCATTAAAAAATCTTCATTACATCCGCTGGAGATCAAAACTATTTTTTCATTATAAACAGCAGAATCTTCTCCTGTTTCTTCGATTATTTTTTCAAATTCATCCCGTACGATCGGACTGTTAACAACCACATGATCGGCATACCGGCACATAGCCTCCCATTCTCTTATTTCCTTAAGAACCTCTTTTGTGCCTTCATACGCACCCACGAACTCGCCTTTTTCCATAACATAAGTGGTTTCAAGCGCGTGTATGGTAGAAACAACTTTACTGCCTGTTTTTTTTAGTTCCATAGCCATATACCCGGGAATTATATGATGCCCATGAAGGTTAATAATATCAAACGTTTCTCCGCTTAGCTCAAGCCACTTTAAAACAACGTCAGAAAAACGCAGGATCCGAGCTAGCTCCGTATCTTTAGAACCCACATAAGGCTGATCTATATCTTCGTCTATAAGAAAGCGTATTATCCGTAAAGAACCTTTTTTCTCAACACTGTATAAAACATCTTCGAATTTATTACTCGGCCGCCGGTTCAGTGTTTTGTTTGTATGTATAGATATAACGGTAACATCTTCGCCGCATTTTAAAAACTGATCACATATACTTTTTACGTGCACACCGCCGCCGCCTGTCGCGGTTTCTTCAAACTGTAAAGATATCAATGCAATTTTCATTCTCATTCCCTTTCCGATTTTTATTATTATGGAGATTGCCACAGGCCTCGTCTGCCTCGGCCTTCGCAAAGACGGAAGGAGTTCGCCCTCAGCCCGGTCTACCCGTTCAACCCGCCTCTGGCGCATAGGTGTTAAGTTAAGCAGGTCGTTTTGCCAATTTAACCTGAGTTATTTTCATCAAATTCAAATCTTCATATATTAATTGAGTACGCAATATCTCAAAAGAACTTTTTCTGCTCTTTTGGCGCACCTTCTTGCATGTCCGAATAATATCACTTAGCACTTGTCTTATGTGCTTCAATATCTTATATCCTGAACCCTGTAAGCATAATAGTAGAGTTCCTATATTTCGTTTAAAATATTTTACAGTCTTTTCAAAGCTTATCTCTTGATATTTTTCCCAAGAATAAAATCGTGCAGTACTATAACAATATGAAATAAACATTGCTAAAATACTTTTGCCTAAAACTTCACATTTAAATCTGTTCTCATTGCTTTTTACTTCTGTCCTATGAATATTCAATATAGACTTTAGCTGCTTAAAAAATATTTCAATATCCCATCTTATCTTATAAAGGGCTATTATTTCTCGGGCCGTAACCTTCTTTTTTTCTGGAATGTTTGTAATAAAAAAACTCCAGCCGCATAATTCTGAGGATCTTTTTGCAACCTTATACCCTCTCTTCTTTGCCGCTTTATTCAGCTTCCTCCGGCGGTTATTCGCTACTTCCTCCGGCGCTTCTATAGCAAATAATCGTACTTTTTGTTTGTTTTCCTTGCTCCCGACATAACAGTCGATTTCTATTATGGATTCCCGTCCTTTTAATTTCTTTAAGACTTTTATTGTATCTATCTCCTCAAATTGTTCTTCTTCTTTTAAATATAATTTCATTATACCCCAATTTAATCTGCATATAAAAAATCCTTTCTTCTGCTCAATCTTCCTAAGCGTTATTGAAATGCTATATCCCAAATCAAATATGGTTAAATCATTACTCTCTATATGTTTATCCAGAACCTTTGAATATTGTTGATCTGGATAATTCTCAGCGGTAATATCCAATAAATTCATAGATGCTGTTTTATACTCCAACATCATTTGTATCTTACAGCCTGCTTTATTAAATCCTGGAAACACTTTTTGCAATTTCTCCGGAATTTTCCAGGAAGAACTATCTACAATGTTTATTCGCCTAAACTGCCGGAGTATTTTAGTATCTATACTTTTGGGCTTGAGCTTTTTAAATATATACGCGTAAACTTCTTCTAAAAAATTACACGCGTTCTCACTGAAATGCTCATGAACCCCTACGCGGCTAATATTGCTTCTTATGGTTTCCGCAATAGCGCTAAGCGTTACTGTTTTATCTCGAATCGCTCCAAAAGTTAATGATAAAAAAAATCATAGGCATCAAATTTTCTGGCTCTCTGAATGAATTTACTTTCTTTTGCTATTCTTCTTATAATGTTTGGATTAAATACTTTCTTTACCGTTTTACTGCTTATTTCGATTCCTGTGATCTTTTCTCTATCTTTATTCCTTTTTTTCTTGTCGTTACCGATTAATGATGATATTCTTTTATTAGGCATGATGTTCCTCCTTTGTTTTTCACTTTGAGTAAAGTGAAGTTTGTAATACAAACATTTTCACAAACAAAGAATACATCATGCTTTATTATTTTTCAAAAATTTTTATGCCATATTTTTTTGTAACTCCTCTTTCTTGAACTACTTATATCCAAATTTAACCCGCCTTAACTTAACACCTATGGCCTCTGGCGGGCCACGTCGCCTCGCCTTCGGCCAGGCTCCTCGCAATGACGAAAGATGGTTCGCCGTCAGCTTAAAAAAGTTGACACTTTTTTTAGCGTTTAGCGTTTAGTTTTTTCTATCCGCTATACGCTATCCGCTATGCGCTATCCGCTATTCACCATCCATCATGATCGACGCGGCGCCGAATATGCCGACATCTTTTTTAAGTTTTGCCTGTACCACCGGTGTCTTTTCCGCGTATATATTTATAGTATGCTGAGGGATAGCCTTTCTTACAGGCCTTAAAAGAATTTCTCCTAATGACAACACACCGCCGCCTATTACTATTATCTCAGGATCAAGCACGCTTATCATGCTTCCCAGCCAGACACCCAAAAGATTTGCCTGTTCAGAAACCATATCTAATGCTAATTTATCTCCTTCTTTAGCAGCTTCACAGATATTAAGCATCGTTATATTTTCCAGATCTCCACCGGCTTTTTTTATAACACTGGTTTTTATGTTTTTTTTGTTTTTTAATTTTTCAATAAGCCGTTTAGCAGTAGAAGGCCCGGATGCCAAAGTTTCAATACACGCGATATTTCCGCAATTGCATACAGATGATTTATCATCATAATTTATAGTAACATGTCCTCCTTCACCTGCCATCCCGTTTTTTCCGTGATATATTTTACCGTTAATAATTATACCCGTGCCTATGCCGGTACTTACAGTAACATAAAATACGTTTTTATATCCTTTTGCGCTGCCCCACAACATCTCTGCCATACCCGCGGCATTGGCGTCATTTTCAAGCCTGGTTTTTAATCGGAATTTTGCCCGTATAAGCGAAACCAACGGGATCTCTTTCCATCCTGGCAAATTCGGAGGATTATGCACTATTCCTTTTTTCGGATCAAGCGGACCCGGAGCGCATACGCCTATACCTTTGATATCTTTTTTTAAAATATCCTTTTTGTCTAAAAGTGTTTGAATCGCAAGATAAACCTGATTAAGAGAAGTTTTAGAACCTTTTCCCGCAAGAGTAGGTACGAATATCTTTTCCTTAAGCGTACCTTTATTATCAATAACTCCGGCGGCAATTTTTGTTCCTCCGATATCCACGCCTATTATATATTGTTTCATATATATCCCTGGTTTTTAGTTGTTAGTAAAAATTTCTGCCATTGCGAACCCTGAGCCATGCGAAGGGTGAAGCAATCTCCTATAACAATAAAATTATTTCTTTTATTTCTATCGAGATTGCCGCGGTCGCTCTTGCTCCCTCGCAAAGACAAAATTTAAATTGCGACACAGTTTGAATGACGAATCACCCGAACCTCACGAAAGCCTGTTACGATAATCTTCGTATTTAAATTCACGGACAATTTCAAAAGCGTCTTTGTCCGGATCATACATAGCAATTGAAGGCAGACGTATCCCGTTAAAAGTATTATTCTTAACCATCGTATAATGTGCCATATCCTTAAACACTATACGACTACCTATTTGCAAAGCTTCGGGAAAAGAATAATCTCCTATAACATCTCCGGCAAGACAGGTCAAGCCTCCCAAACAATAAGTATACGAATATTCGCCTTCTTGCCCGGCACCTTCAACACCCGGGCTATAAGGCATCTCCAATACATCCGGCATATGCGCGGCAGCTGAAGTATCCAATATAGCTATATCTTTCCGATTATGAATAATATCAAGAACCGAAGTAACTAATACTCCTGTATTAAGCGCTACTGCTTCCCCCGGCTCCAAATAAACCTGCACATTATAACGCTTGCTAAAACCCTCTACTAAACAGCACAATTTATCAATGTCATAGTCAGGCCGCGTAATATGATGGCCGCCTCCGAAATTTATCCATTCCATCGCCGGAAGAATATGTTTGAATTTTTGTTCAACAACTTTAAGCGTTCTTTCCAGCGCGTCTGAATTGAGTTCGCATAAAGTATGAAAATGAAGGCCCGTAATCCCTTTAATGTCCCGTCCGTCAAACTGTTCGACCCTTATGCCTAAACGTGAACCCGGCGCGCATGGATCATAAAGAGCTACTTTTACTTCTGAATGTTCCGGATTTATACGCAGCCCGTATTTAGCCTTTTGTCCGGCAGGAACTTTTATGTAATCTTTGAATCGTTCCCATTGCGAAAAAGAATTAAAACTAATATGGTCCGCGTATTCTAAAAAAATTTTTATCTCCTCATCCTTATACGCGGGCGCGTATACATGAACTTCCTTACCGAACTCCTCAAATCCAAGGCGGGCTTCATCAAGAGAACTTGCCGTTGTACCGAAAAGATGTTTATTAATAAGAGAAAACGCGCTAAACATCGCAAAACCTTTAAGCGCGAGAATTATTTTACATCCTGTCTTTTGCTGAACGTGATCTAATATTTCCAGGTTACGTTTTAATAGCCCTTTATCTATTACATAACACGGAGTCGATGGTATTTTTGATATGTCCATAAATTATTACTGGCTTGGGTTACTATTTATTCTTATCGAGATTGCCACAGGCCTCGTCTGCCTCGGCCTTCGCAATGCCGACTCTCTTCTGCCATTGCGAGAAGGAGCACAGCAACGACGCGGCAATCTATTAGTCATGTATCGCCCTAAAAAAAATTGACAGTTTTTTAAACTCCGAGTTCGCATTTGCGACTTAACCATTACAGGTTCTGACCTGGTTTTTATAAAAGCCACACAGCGGGGACACACCTGTAAGGGCCACACTTCTCACTAGCGTATTACCCATGAAGTGTGTCTCTTTCAGGCATGTCTTCGTATTTTTATTTTCATAACTATAAATAAACTAACGGACAACTAATAACATCTGTGTGCATCTAACTGTTACGCCCACGTTTATATTCACTATTCAATTTCCCGAACCACCCACGGAAGGCCATGTATATTCAGTTTTTCCATAAACGGATCCGGGTCTAATTCTTCGACGTTAAAAACACCTTTACCCTGCCATTTTCCCGTAAGCATCAACATAGCACCTATCATAGCAGGAACTCCGGTCGTATAAGAAATAGCCTGCGATTTGACTTCAGAATAACATTCTGCATGATCACAAATATTATAAATATATATCTTTTTAGCTTTTCCGTCTTTTATCCCTTTTATCATGCATCCGATATTTGTTTTTCCTTTGTAGTTTTCCCCAAGAGACGACGGTTCAGGCAAAATAGCTTTTAAGAATTTAAGCGGGATTATTTTATTGCCTTCATAGTCAACCGGATCTATACGCGTCATCCCTACGTTCTGCAAAACATTAAGATGCGTCAAATACCGCTCGCCAAAAGTCATCCAGAACCTGATACGTTTAAGTCCCTTTATATTTTTTGCAAGGGACTCCAATTCTTCATGATACATTAAATACATCTCACGAGAGCCTATCTCAGGAAAATCAAATGTTTTATGCACGGACAACGGATCTGTTTCTTTCCAACCACCTTCTTCCCAGTACTTACCCCTCTGCGTAATCTCTCTTATGTTGATTTCAGGGTTAAAATTCGTGGCAAAAGGATGTCCGTGATCACCCGCGTTACAATCCATAATATCTATAAAATTGATCTCATCAAAATAATGTTTTTGGCTATACGCGCAGAAAATATTGGTAACTCCCGGGTCAAAACCGCATCCAAGAAGAGCCATAATACCTTTTCGCTTAAAACGGTCCTGATAATCCCATTGCCACTTATAACAGAACTTAGCTTCATCCGGCGGTTCATAATTAGCTGTATCCAAATACGCGACCCCTGTTTCTAAACACGCGTCCATAATCGAAAGATCCTGATAAGGAAGAGCCGCGTTGATAATCAAATCCGGTTGGAAATTTCTTATAAGACTGACTACTTCAGCAGGATTATCCGCGTCAACTTTAGCGGTTTGAATGGATCTCGGCAATTGGGCCGCTATATTCTCGCACTTCTCAACAGTACGGCTGGCTAAACATATTTCGTTAAATACTTCCGGAACTTGACTGCATTTGTGTGTCACTACACTTCCTACACCGCCGGCACCAATGATCAACACTTTTCCCATGTGATGTTACCTCCTGATTTATCAAAATCTTGAATTATTATATCGCATGTCGTATGTCGCGCACAACCGATCTATACATTTTATTGTCCGCCAAAGGCGGATCCAGTCAACCCGCCTCTGGCGGCCTCCGGAGGGCCGCGTCGTTATCGCATTTATATACCTAACCACTGCCTAATCCGGATAAAGTTTTATGTAAAAGCTGCACAGTGGGGACACGCCTGTAAGGGCCACACTTCTTACTAGTGCATTACCTCTGAAGTATGTCTCTTTCAGGCATGTTCCCGTATTTTCATTTTCATAACTATAGAACTAACAGACAACTGATAACATCTGTGTGCATCATAGATTGTCTGTGTAAATCTAGATAATCTATTTCTTCTTATTATACCCTAAAAGCAAAAGGGCCAAGCCTTAAAACCTGCGTACATCTGTTTTAAAGCTTGACCCCCATTTATTTTTAACACAATACAAAAGTAAAGTGTTATCTGTTCTGGAAGCCTCGATCCCGACCGCCTCTTTCCCGTTCTCTGCGGGGGCGTGCCGCGTCAATTCTCAGGATACGTCCCTGAAAATCCTGACCGTTTAAAGCCTCTTTTGCCTTTTCAGCTGCTTCAGACTCAGCCATTTCGACAAAAGCAAAACCTTTTCCTTGCATTACCACAACATCTTTTACCTCTCCGTATTCAGAAAAAAGCCCTTGCAGCTCTTCGCCTGTCACAGAATATTTGAGGTTTCCTACATACAGTCTACTCTCTTCCATCCTTTTCCTCCTTTTTAGCCCTTTTTATCTACATCCAATCCAAAGGGCTTTCTTTTTATTATCTCCGCGTTCGGGAGACAACCTCTTCCTTTATGTTTAATAATGCTCTGCTCCTCAGTCTATAAAAAAGAGTTCTAGCCACTCCCCTATAATTTGACCGTCAAACAGAATGCCTTATCTAAATGTCTAACAACAAATAGCTTATGTCTGATATCTTTACCACGAGTACGCATGTTTGTCAAGCATAAACTCTTTTCGATTCCATCTTAAAATAAAATAATAATTAATAATTGGACTTTATGTATTTGTCTATAAGTATAATAATATATACCTATATATGCAAATATACGCAAACAAAAAATAATCATTCAACTTATCTTTAACAATTTTTCGACAAAGCAAATATAAATCCTGAAAAATTCCCTTTTTTATTTTTTATCTTATAGCGTTTACTTTTCCCTATACGCTAATTCTAAAACTAACGATTAACGAACCAACGACTAACGACCAACTGACTAACGACTAATTATCCCAGTCCTTCCCAAATAGTTTCAATACGTTTTTTTTAAATCATCCGTAGAAAAAGGCCATACTCTCCGGCCGTAAAGCGCCTGTGTTATTTCTTTATAAGTCAGTTTGTTTGTTCTGAATTCCGGAACTTTATTATCTATTTCCAAACAATACCGCATAAGCATAAGTTCTTTGTAAAGCATATGCGGCAGCAAAAAATGCTGTGCTACCATATGTCTGGCATTTTTACTCAAAGTCTCTCTCAACAGATTATCTTCCAGCATATCCTTTATAGCGCGCGCGATTTCAGCAACTTCATACGGTTCAACAAGAAATCCATTATGGCCCGATACTATCTGTTTATTGATGCCCCCGACTTTACTGCCTACCACCGGTGTTCCCTGCCACATAGATTCCGTAACAACCAATCCAAACCCTTCTCTTGTCGAAACATGAACAAAACAAGACGCAAGAGCCATAAGCGATCCTACTACTTCGTCATTGTTTTTGACATTCACGAAAAGGTGTATATCTTTTTCGCCTTCAGCGAGTTGTTGAATGATTTCGTACATTTCGGCGCCTTCCGGATCATCTGCAGCGGAATTGCCTACCATTATAAGAATAGGATTTATTTTTTTTGAAAGGTTCTTTTTTAACAGTTTAAAAGCTTCTATAATACTTTTCTGGTTTTTGTGTATGTCATATCTCGATATTGCCGCTATAATCGGACGCTCCGGATCGATGTTTCTCTCGTTCAAAAGATCTTCGACTGTTTTCAAAGCTTCCGCTTTAGTACGTTGTCTGTTTTTTTTTCTTAAAGGGTCTATTGACGGACTTATGGTATAAACCGGCACCTGGATGTTTTCCCGAACAAAGGATTCATCGGTAAAAATAGCTCCTTCATACTGATTGATATAAGGGAGAAGAAAGCGCCATACTCTCCGGCTGGCTCTTGATGTATCTATATGACATCTCCAGAATATATGTCCGTATACGTTTCCGTTCATTATTATCGCCGCGGGCTGAGGATCATGAATCGTTACCATATGCCCCACAACCCTGACATCGCGCGTGTTCTCATCTATAGTATCAAGATACGCGTGAAAAATCTCTTTCAGGGTTATATCCTGGTCAACACCCTGAAGAAGATTATGAAATTTTTTTGTCACGCTGAAAAACTCATCGCTTCCTTCTATTACAAACCATCTGGCATCTATCCCCAGTCCTCTCGCGAATGGCACCACACTCTGCAGCATTTCAGCCACTCCTCCGCCTACAAAAGTCGAATTAACATTCGCCCATACCTTTTTTTGAAGCGGCTCTGACAAAAATTTAATATCATCAAGCAGCTCTTTGCCGGCAAACGGTTCATAAAGATCCACGTTTATTGGGTTTAACTGTACATATTGATTGCTGTATTTTCTGCTTCTGTCATCAAACATAATTTCAATCTCCTTCTTTTAAACTACAATAAAGCCGGGAAAGCAATTCTCTTACTTCCGCGGTCCCTCGCAGATAATAATCCGCTAATGTTTTAATACCTTTTTGACGCGCAACCTTTACAGCATACCCTCTTTTTCTGACATACGAAAATGCATCCTCATCTGTCCGATCGTCTCCTATATAAAAGAATTTAATCGGCGCTTTTAGAAACTTTTTCTTTTTGTCCAGCAAAAATCGAACTATTTTTCCTTTATCCCAATCTATCAAAGGCCTTACTTCCCACACTTTTTTCCCTCGAGTCACACGAATCTTCTCTTTATCGTGTTTTTTACATCTTTCTATCGTTTCTTGAAATATAGAAAAAGCTTTTTCTTCGACATCTTTATCCGCCATACGATAATGCACACTTAATGTAATACCTTTATTCTCCACAAAGATCCCTTTCAAAGATTGAAGTTCCTTTTTCAAAATCTCCGCTATTTTATTTATACTGTTTTTTGCTTCTAATATCCGTTTTATCGCTTTTTTATTCTTCTCTCCTTTTATCTCCAAACCATGATTACCCGTATATATAATATTTTCTATTTTTACCCGGCGTTCGACATCACAAAGCTTGCGCCCGCTTATAACCGCAATAGATATATCTTTCCGGGCCGCAAGTTTCTCTAAAACAGATTTCATAGAAACGCTTAATCTGACAGAATCAGGATGTCTGCGTATCGGAACAAGCGTACCGTCAAAATCAAGAAAAAGATATATGTGCTTATTTTTTATATCTTTTTCAATCTTTTTCCATTGCTTTAATAAATGTTTCATTGTTATTGTTTACCGTCAAATTTGTTGACCATTGATAGTTAGTCCGTATCTCGTCCTGAAAAAATTTACACTTTTCGCTGAGATTGCTTCGACGCTTCGCTTCTCGCAAAGACGGAGAAAGCAATTCCCCTCCAACCTTTTTCAGAACAAAACTCAGTTGACCGTTAACCATCAACCAACTAACTATCAACTGTCAACGAATATCATCCGTATTAAGCCGAATCCACCCGATCGCCGGTCAGTTCAAAATGTTTCAAACAATTCTCGAGCCATGTTTTTATGTTATGTGCTTTTATATTCTTCCGCATACGTTTCATCCTTTTCATTCGTTCTTTTTGAGGCATATACAGGGCCTGATATACAGCATTAGCAATATCTTCGATACTGTAAGGGTTAACCGGCAGGCAATTCTTTATCTCGGAAATAGCGCCCGCGAATTTTGAAAGAACCAACACACCGTCATTATCCGAATGAGCTGCCACATATTCTTTACAAACAAGATTCATCCCGTCCCTTAATGGAGTGACCAGCGCGACATCAGCCGCCAAATAAAGCGCGACCAGTTCATCAAACGAAACCGTCCCATAGTTATAATGAACAGGCGCCCATAATCCGGTCGAAAACTCGCCGTTTATCTGACCTATTATCTCATCTATTTCCCTTTTCAGCGTTCTATAAGTATCCACGTCTTCCCTGCTGGGAACAACTAGCTGATAATAAAAAAACTCTCCTTTAAGCTCGGGGTGTTCTTTAAGAAGCATTTTTACGCCCAAAAGCCTCTCTTTGATCCCTTTAGAATAATCTATCCGGTCAACTCCTAATATAAGTTTTTGACACATAGACTGTTCTTTGATTTCTTGTTTGCGGGCAATAACTTCCGGTTTGCGGGAAGTTTTATCAACTTCTTCAAAATCTATGCTTATAGGGTTAACGTATATATGCGTGCGAATAGTTTCCTCTATGCTTGTTATCTTTGCCGATATTCTGTCCTTTCGATAAACCTCAACAGCTCCTTTGAAGTTTTTATAATACTGTTTGTGATGAAACCCTACGGTATCACAGCAAAGAAGGGATTCAAGTATCTGTCTTTGCCAGGGAAGAATAGAAAAAATATCCAAATGAGGAAATGGTATATGCAGGAAAAAATGTATCTCCTGTTCCGGACGGATCTGGCGTAAAAAATATGGGGTCAAAAAAAGATGAAAATCCTGTATCCATATTATATCTTCTTTACCCGCCACCATATCAATATATTCCGCAAAACGTTTATTCACATCGAGATACGTCCGCCAGGCGCTATAATCAATAAATGATTTTTCAAAAAAATAATGAAACAATCCCCATAACGTGCCGTTTGAAAAATCATTATAATATTCCTTAAATTCCTTATCTGTTAACGGAATACAGCCTAGCTTATAGGAACCTTGACCGTTGCTTTTTGGATCAGAAGTAATTTCTTCGATAGGGATGAGTTCTAACTCTTCTTTTTTAATGTTTTCTGTGGCATACCCATCCCAACCCAGCCATATCCCGTTTGTTTCAAACAGAATGGGTTCCATAGCCGTTATAAGTCCGCCCGTAGCCTTGCCCCATACAAACTCACCGTTTTCCCCCTTATACCTGTAACACGGAAGCCTGTTTGAAACAACGATTAAGCGCCTATCTTTACCTTTAAGTCTAAGCATATCCACCTTTCTGAGTATAGTTTTATTGTAACATTCTAACACTATTAATCAAAGAAACAAAATAATTATTTATGTATCATCCACATCCCCCTATACACTAATTGCATTATGATGACTACTCTAAACATACATTCAAAATAGTTTGACTTTAAATAATAGGGACGTCTCCTATTTATTAAAACAAAAAGAAAGGTAGAATGTCGCGTAATTGAAATCTGCTAAAAAAAGCTTTCCCGAAAATTTTCATAATATTCCCCATCAAAATTCTCTTAGTATTTTTCAGGAAAATCCACTATTTTATACTATATTGCTACATCCTTGCCAATGCCATTTTGAGATTCATCCCCAGAATTCGGATCGAATAGCTCTCGTAGTGCTTCAATCCTCGTATTCGGGGTAAAGCCTTTTTAATTTCACACTGGCATCTTCTTTACAAAAAAGTATAGATGTGGAATTTACATTAAAAACGCCTCAAAAAATCGTTGAAGCACTACTATATCTAGACATAAAAAGGAACAACCTTTTTGTTTTTTTATAAATAGGAGACGTCCCTATTATCTTCGCTTTTTTGAAAATGTCTTTTTTATGACCTTTACGAGATTAAACGGATCCGCGTTTGAGATAAATATAGCGATACCCGCTGAAATAAGAACAATATCGCGTAATTCCCGGAATCCGGAAAGGATGAAAACAGTTATAAGCAATACTACTCCAAATAAAGCAACAATCTTAACAAATGCCCCTGTTATAAGAAAAAAACCTATAATTATTTCCAAAATACCTATGATTTTTACTGTAAGGTCAAGACTCCATGGAAGATAACAATAAGTCAATATATTACGAATAGCAAGAGCAGTGCTATCGCACTGAAAAATACCTATACCAAACACTATAAATAACGCGCCCAAACTTATCCTTAGCAATAAAATGCCCATTTTATTCCGCATCCTGGCTCCTATATTTAGTCGTTCGTAAAACTTAACATTCCAGATTGCCGCGCTCCCGTTGGTCGCTCGCAAAGACGGGAGAAAAGTCCGCCCTCGGAAGAAAGCTCCTACTAACAACGAATAACGAACGACTAACGACTATTGATCTCTGTTCATCCCAATTTTCTCGATCCGGGCAAAACAGCTTCGACAACTTTTGGCAGACACCCGTAAATATCCCGGTACATATCGTTATATTTGTCTTTACCTCCGATAATACCGCAGGTAAGCGGCATTTCTTTTTTTGCCTCGTCTACCATAGCGCGGGAGACATCCTGAATATCCCATTGAGCATGGGCATCTTCCCTTAGACGTGATATGTGATATAATTCACGCGCGTTTACTCTTATTAACACTCGTTTACGATGGCTGTTTGTCAAAATATACGGAGCAACTAGCGGCATTTCCTTTTTAATAGCATCATAGACATTATTTGTCTTATCTATTATCTCTTTAAAGAAATTCTCCATACCGGTTTCTTTTATTGATTCCGGAATAGTAATGCCCAAGTCCGGGTCATATGCCTGACTGGTAATAGTCGACATCCTGTGCCTTTTAAGCTGTCCGAAACATGCCGCAGATAAAACTATATTAAAAGTCATGTTCGCGTATTCAAATTCTCTGAGCATAGAATCATAAAACTGAAGATTTCTCCAGCTGGCAGTAAAGATTTTCTTCTTTTCTTCATCTTCCAGCATCTGTACGCTCTCACGGCATTTTTCATATGAAAGACCCGTTGAAGTATGAAGAAGGCTGGCAGAAATCAAGTCATCAGCATTTTTTGTGCATTCGACCATTTTCACAAGCTGACCTTCGGGGAAAGACAATACGTCCTTATTTTCTCCGACTATTTTTTCTGCCAATTCTTTAAGTTCGGAATATGTTTTAAGATCGCGTTGATTCGCCTCATGGAAAATTACAATCGACGGCGCGATAGGAGAAACCTGTTCATACAGCATCTCTCCCAGTTTTTTTATTTCCATTAAAGGATGAGAAGCAAACCTTCTTAAAAGAAGTTCAAGATTTCTCGCGTTTATAGTCTGTCCCACTTGCGATTCCGTTGCTAAAGCAGTAATATAACGGGCGTCTTCTTTTGCCCATCCTTCTAAAAGGTTATGCTTTTTTGGATCCGCCGCAAGATCAGCGTGTTTTGTAAAGATATATTCCTTGAGTTTTTCCAAAATCTTGAAATAAGCTTCATTCTGCTCTCGTATCATATTAATGAACATATCTTCAAAAGAAGTGCCTTTTATCTCATAAGGCACAACAAAATCTTTATCAAGAGTTATATATCTCTGTGATTTTTCCGTATAAGAACATAATCGAAATTTTTCCAGTTCTTCCATGGCAAATCTTGAAACACCAATAACATCTAAATTAAACACAGCATGCTCAGCAACTGAATGGTGCCCCATTTTAAAAATAATAGTTGAATTTGATCTACGCGATTTTTCAACTTCTTCTCTTGCGTCTTTTCTTATTTCATCAATAGTCCTTGGATCCCGGCTTATTCGGGCATACGCCGCGGAAAGCACCTCAGGGGTGAGATCCTGTCTTTTTCCGAACTTTTCCTCAAGTTCCCGAAGAACTGTTGTATCAACATTATAACCGGCTAAATGAACTTTCATAATAATACACCTTTACATAATTTATTGTTAGTATTCCAAAAACCCAGCTGGGTTGTTTCTGTTTTCTTTTCTAGTATCATAATATCATAAACCTCTTTGATTTTAAAGGCTGAAAAATTATGCCATATGTAGTATGTCGTGTATAATTAATCGGTCTATACATCTTCAAAAGATTGCCGCGTTGTCACTTCGTTCCTCCTCGCAAAGACGAATGGAATGTTTTCGCCTTTTCCTATTCACCAACCGCTATTTTGCCGGAAGAGCGAACGTTCTGAGCGCAGTTTTTGCCTGAACCAAGTAAAGGCAAATTGTTTGAGCACGGAATGTTTGCCGTTCCGGCAAAATACTTTGCATTTCCCCTCCAAGCTTTTGTCAGAACAAGACACCATTCACTAACTATTCACCGTTAATTACTGTTCGCCAATCTCCTGTATTCCTCCAGATCAAAATTTATCAGATTTCTTTTTTCGCGCAAAGGCCTTTTCTCTTCCGAAATATCGTCAAACAAAGATTCGGCGTTTCCAAAAGAACTGACTTCCCCATCCGCAAAAACTTTTATACGCCCGTATTCACCGTCAAACCCTTCTTTTATTATTACTTCCCGGTTCCTCATCCGGCGAATAGCCTCGCCAAGTATCTCATTTCCGCTTTTCGCTATATCTTCGACTGCTACATTCATTAAAATATTTAATTCTGATCCCCATTTATGTAAAAGAGGGAAATACATACGATCAACCTTTTTTGATGTAGGCCCGGTACCCGCTATCTCCGACAATATCTCTTTAAGCGGTATTATCGAAGTAAAAGGAAGGCGTTTTTTTCTTTCCGATAGATCCGCTCTATCTGAAAGCCCGGCAACACGGTTCATAACCCCTATTGTAATGTCATTCCCGCACACAGGACAAACACCTCGTTTTTTTAAAGTTTCTAACGGATCCCAGCATACAGAGCATTTCCGATGACCGTCATAATGATACTTGCCTTCCTGAGGAAAAAGATCTATTGTCCCCAAGAATCGCTCAGGATCATTCTTTTTCACAGCATCAATTATTGAATAATATGACATGTCCGTATCAAAAACGTTCGCATTACGCCCTATTTTTTCCGGAGAATGCGCGTCTGAATTAGAAAGAAGCGTACACTTATCAAGAAAACTGCATATCCAGTGCATTGGAGGATCTGCTGAAAGCCCGGTCTCGACCGCGAATATATATTTACCAAGATCTCCAAAACACTCTTCTACAGAATCAAATCCTGATTTTGATCCCAGCATAGAAAACCACGGGGTCCATATATGCGCGGGCACAAACAAACTGTCTTCAGAAACATTAAGCGTTATTTCTAAAAGGTCCCGGGAATCAAGCCCTACAATAGGCCGTCCGTCATATGTTATATTAGCGCCTCTTTTTAACAATTCTTTTTGTATCCCCTCCGCACTCTTAAAATCCGGCACAAATATCACATTATGAACCCTTCTGACTTTTCCGTTTTTTTTATAAATACTGCTTATCTCAGAAGTAAGCATAAACCTTACTTCAGGATCACAACCGGTTGGAAGGGAAACATCTCTCTGCTTTTTATATTCGTCCTTAAGCCGGAAAAGTCCGGGTTCAGCAGGTTCCAGTTTTTTTTTTAAGTTCAGAAACCCATCCCGGATGAGTAAAGTCTCCGGCACCCACGACTTTTACGCCTTTTAAAGCCGCCCAGTAATCTATATATTCAGGGACAAGCTGTTTACTGGTCGCACGGGAATAATGTGAGTGTATATGAAAATCACAAATAAATCTCATAAATATTTTTTTGTTATGCAGATTGCCGCGTCGTCGCTATGCTCCTCCTCCAAAGACAGATGGGATGTTTTCTCTTTTTCCTATTCACCAACCGCTATTTTGCCGGAAGGGCAAGCATTCTGCGCGCAGTTTTTGCCTGAACCAAGTGAAGGCAAACTGTTTGAGCACGGAATGCTTGTCCTTCCGGCAAAATACTTTGCAATTCCCCTAAAACCTTTTGATTGAGATTGCTTCGTCGCTTCGCTTCTCGCAAAGACAGAGAAAGCAATTCTCCTCCAACCTTTTTCAGAACAAGACACCATTCACCAACTACTATTCATACCAATTACAAAAAATAATTACCCATTTCAATATACAGAGAAAAAACTCTATTCCTCTTGAATTCTGGATTCCCCGATCAAGTCGGGGAATGACAATGAGAAATTAATTAACATAATTGGTATCACTATTTAATACAGCCCTAACTCTTTTAAAAAGAATTTCCTGCCGATTGATTTATCCCGGCCGTTATGAAATTCCAGACTAAGCCGCTTAATCTTTGAAATATCTATATGCATATATGCCTCTTTTTGCGGATCTATGGAAAATATTTTCCAATCTTTAAGTATTTCCCCTAGAGATAATTGCGGTGTAACACAGGTAAAATCATCCTTAATCTTGAGGATGATTTTTTCTCCCGAAGTAATGCCTTTCATTAAAAATTTTATTCTCTTTTTTCTTAGATCGATCGGTTCGGAAAAATTAATATCAATTTTTGTATATTTGCCCCCCTGCAAATCAACCTCATATATACCGTCTATAGCAGGTTCTATTATTTCGCTATCTTCAGAACCGATTGCTGTTATTTTTACATTTCCGTTAAATTTCGGTTCCTTTTCAAAATCAAATCTCTGTGTAAAAACATCGTTATCCTGATTATACGGCCATGTATGTTCCAAACTTCTGCCTTCCATCTCAGCATAAGCCCTTGCTAATCCCTCAAAAGATTTTTTTGATGCCGGATCCAAATATAAAGCGAACGCAAAATCACGTATCGCCGACAAATATTCTTTCAGATCCAGGTATGTCACTCCCCTGTTAAAATAAGCGCTTTGAAACGTCCTGTCAATGGCAGTAACCCTGTTCAGATGTTCCAGCGATTTTGCTTTTTCTCCGTTACGATATGCTATTACAGCCAGATAAAAATACGCCTCAGCAAAATCCGGTTCTATTTTTACTGTCCGCTCAAATATCTTACGGGCGTCTTCATAATCCTCATTTTTATAATAAGCATACCCCAGACAATACTGCACAACCGGGACATCAGAAAATAACAGCGTTAATTTCTGATAATAGTTTATAGCCCGGTCATAAAATCCCGTATCAATATATACTTTTCCCCGGGAAACAAGATCTTCCCATCTTGGCCGGTCACGCAGAACATCAAATTCGTGCTGGCTATAAGAACATTTAAAAAAAAGCGAACATATAAAAAGAAAGAAAATAAAAAATCCAAGTATTTTCTTCATCCGGATCCTTTCTATATATAAAACAAAATTTTCCGTAAATATTTCTATCTATTTCAGGGAAAATGCATTGCCAGTACTTTTTCACAACAAAAACAGCTGTCTTAAATCAACCCTTTACAATACGTATGAAATTTTTTATTCTCCGAAGATATTTCCAGAAAAATGTTTTTCTCAAAGACCTTTTCACAGCTCGCTTGAAATCAAAAGGATATACCAGAGCCTCCCAGTTATCCCGATAATAGGCAAGCTTCTTACGCCAAGCTTCGCTATAATTCAAAACAGTTGCTCTGCGTTCCCTGGAAAAGTTATTATAAAGTTCTTCATTGACAAGTCCTTGGTCAAAACAACTATCTCCTAATTTGGTACCTTTATACGGATAAAAAATATTCACACCACTCGTTGTGGGATGAATTGTCCTGTTCATCTTGATCGTATCCCACAACATTTCTTCTGTTTCTCCGGGTGTCCCTATGATATTTAAAGTATTTGTCTCCAATTTATATTTCTTAATAATCTTAAAGGCCTTTATAATCCGATCATTTGACATCAATCGATTCATAATCTTATTCCGCACATATTCATTTCCAGATTCCAGACCCACTGATATTTTGTAACATCCGGCATCTTTTAATAAAGAAATAAACTCTTCATCTACCAATTCCACCCGCAAAAGACAAATAAACGGTTTATTTATTCTTTTTCTATACTTTTCACAAAATTCCATACGCCATTTTTTGTCTATCCCGAAGATATCATCCATAATAAAAATTGTGTCTATCCTCATACTGCTTATTGTTTCTTCCAGCTCCGCGATACAGGATTCCGGACTTCGATAACGCGGAGTATTCCTAGGCAACCCATATCTTTTCGCAATAGCATGATTACTGCAATAAGAACATAAATAAGGACATCCACGGGAAAACAAAAAAGGCGCTAATCCTGTCTTTTTAATGGTATCTTCATATGGATATATCTGTTTATCCGGATACGGGACATCATCCAAATCTTTCATAAGCGGTTTGAGCTTATTAATAATCACTTGCCCGTTATTCATATAGGCATAGTTATCAGTATCCTCATAAGGTTCATTTTTCTTTATTTTATCCAAAAATTCAACAAATGATTTTTCCGATTCCCCTATAAAAATACCGTCCAGAAACTTAGTTTCAAGAAGACAGTCCGGATTGATCGTTGGGTGTACACCTCCGCATACTGTTATTATCTCTTTGGATTTCTGTTTTACAAAAGAAGCTATTTCAGACACAAAGCTAAACTGTGAAGAAACAGCGGAAAATCCAACCACTTGGGGCTGAAAACTATCAATCTCTCGAAGTATTTGCGAATACTCTTTTTTCGACCTTACGATTATAACCTTTGGCTCATAACCGTTTATCCGAGTCACACTCACAATCGAAGCCAACCCGAAAGAATAGCAATCGTCATGAAACCCATTAATATTAGTATATATAAATAATACGCGCATACCCCTCCAGACAAACTTGAATTAATAAGTTTTTATTGTATATGAAAGGGCAAATATTGTCTATTTTTTTATGTTTTATGCAGGTTTCATGCGGGTTTTTCGAATAAGAAGATCACTGATTCCCCAGCATTATCGACATCAAAGCAAGATAATCGCTTAAATGTCTTGTTATTAAAAAATTCTTCCGGGTATATTCTCTCCCCTTATCACCTAAATGCCCGGCCAAAGAAGGATTATTAAGCAAGTACCTTATCCTGTATGCACAGCCTTCTACAGAATTAACCGTATACCCGGTTCTCCCATAAACCACTTGTACAACAAGCCCTCCGACTGCACCGGCAATAACAGGTTTTCCTTTCCACATCGCTTCAGCAACCGTAAGGCCGAAACCTTCTCTAACTGATTTTTGCAAAATGATATCAGCGGCTCGCTGAAGAGCATTTATTTCTATATTGGAATCAGGCGGAAGATCAAGAATAAAAATATGCGCATCATTTTCCGCCAGTGTCCTTATTTTATTAAGCATCTCTATTCCTTCAGGATCATCAGAAGCCCCGCCTCCGGCAAGAACAAGACAACACTCATTATGCTTCTTAACCATTTTATAAGATTCAATAACACCCGCAGGATCTTTGAATTTATCAAATCTTGAAACCTGTAGAATTATAGGCCGGTCTCCGGGAATATTATATTTTGCAAGAACTTTATCGATCTCTTCTTGGTCCAAATCTCTATTTTTATCACTTAACGGATCTATAGAAGGATAAATCAAAAATTGCGGTATATTTATTTTTTGCGCAAAACTTGGAAGCGAAAAAATAGCCGCATCATAACCCGCGACATATTCTTTGAGAAACTGCCATACTTTTCTCTGCGGCCTTGAAACATCGATATGACACCTCCACATCCATTTAGCCCCTGCGGGTTTTGCTTTTATAAATGCCGCAGGCTGAGGATCATGAATAACTGCGATATCTGCCCGCAAATCCATCTCTTTAAGATTGTCATCATTAACTTTTTTATATTCTTCATACATTTCAGGAGTAATATACTGCTCATCACCTTGTAAAGCATTATGAAAACTTTTAGTTGTTTTATAAAAAAGCTCACTACCTTTTATCACTTCCCACCTGGTGGTTATACCAAGTTCCTCGAACATGGGCACAAGCCTGTGAAGCATTTCAGCTACGCCTCCGCCATAACGAGTAGAATTTACATGTAAAAAAGAGCGTCTTTTTAAAAATTCTGCCATTCTATAGATCAAATCTATGGCACCTGAAGGCGCTATTTCTCTGTAAGATTCAATTCCCGGATTTTTTTTCATGTTTTGCTCTCCTTAGCGCAGATATCTATTATTTTCGACCTGAGATCCTCTAAACTGTACATATAACAATCTATTTTCTCTATTTTTTCCGCGACATGCGGCATTTTTAATACCTCTTTTATCCACATAGAAAAATCGTTTTTCCCTCTCGGAGTCCTCAACCTGGCCTCATAAGTATGATAATAAATAGAACTGGCATCAACCATCCTCAGTTTTTCTATAAATCCCTCCATATCCTTTGCCTGGATATTAAGCGGGATCTCTATTATCCGGGATTTCATAAAATAAAAAGGTTCCCCGGAAATTGCCGACGGCACGCTTTTTAAAGACACAAGATGCCGGTCAATAACATCAAGTATATTTCCTCTTATTCCTTCAAGATCCTTATTGCCCGAAGGAATAATCGAAGCCAGTTTTTCTCCAAGCACTCGATCCCGAACTTGAAGCGCGGCCCAATTCGCGAAATCATTCGGATATTGACCGGCCAGATAATAATGCCTCAAAAAATAACTATGCATATGATAATAAATAGAATCTATCGGAACTTCCTCTATAAACTCAAATAATGTCAATTCATCATCCGCTTTCTTTCCTAAAAGTTCTTTTATCTCTACACAACCTATAAAATTGAATTCATACATACTTTTTTTATCCTTCTGTTCTTTGATTTAAGACCAATACTTGTAAAAAGAGATCCGCTTGAAAAATGTTATCTTTTATTCCTTAAAAAAACAATACCTAACGGAGGTAAAGCCGCTCTTATAAAATTATTCCAACCATAAAAAGGCGTATTCTCCGCATAAAGGCCTCCCAGATTCCCAATGCCGCTGCCTCCGTATTCTTTCGCGTCACTATTAAGCTCCTCTTCCCAGAATCCCGAACAAGGAACGCCTATCTTATATCCATACCTGGGAACCGGCGTAAAATTACAGATCACCAGCATATTGTTTTCTCCGGAAACGTCTTTTCGTAAAAAAGACACAATGCTTTCCTCCCAATCCCCTTTATCTATCCATGTAAATCCCGCCGGATTATCATCCAACTCATGCACAAAACTATTCCGAACATAAAAACAATTAAGATCTTTTATCCATCGTTGAATACCCTGATTCTCTGTATGTTCCAATAGATGCCAGTCCAAACTGGTTTCATGATCCCATTCTTTATCCTGGGCGAATTCTGATCCCATAAACACAAGTTTTTTTCCGGGATGAGCGTACATATAACCAAAAAACAATCTCAAATTTGCTAACTTCTGCCATCTATCACCCGGCATTTCAAACAAATCTCTTTATTTCTTATTTCTCTTCAAGTATAAAGAGGGGAGCCTTTTCCTTTTAAGGCTCCCCTCTTTATACTTCATTTTCTACCTAACTTTAGTGCGATTACTGCCAGATAAACAGCCGAGAGTCCGACAAGGCTGTAAACTATGCGGGAAAGAATCGACATTGCCCCGAATAACACGGCCACAAGATCAAAACTTAATATCCCGACCAAGGCCCAGTTTAATCCTCCCACGATCACAAGTACTAACGCGATCCAGTCACATAACTTCAGATCTTTCATCCCCTGCCCCCTTTTGTTTATTTCATCGACGTGTTTCATGTTCCGGTTAAAAAATACGCGCCCATACAATTGTTCCGTTTCGGAATTCCCCCTGGAAGTATTGTACCCGAGAGATATCTCCCTTTCCCATACTATGGCCTTTCGGAGCTCAAAATTACCTTGCGAGTTATTACCGATGCGCGTGTTTCTAATTCTATCTCATCATCATTCCTAGAAATTATTTGCCCTGTTATTTTGTCATTATTTTTAAAAAAAATCTCATCAGCACTGACTCTGCAACAAAAACTCATACTAACATAAACAAAAAACTGGACTTTAAAAAATCGCTTAAAAAGCACATTATAATTCATCAAAATACCCCCCTACCTAACCCTCAATTATATTTACAAATATTTATTAATATTATCCATCTTCCCGAAACATATTATTCTATCATTCAAAAGAATCTTTGTGTCAGATTTAGGATTGGTAAAAATATCTTCCCCCCTTTCTATGACTAGCAATGGCCCCTGCAAAATGCACAAGGCTTTATATTTAAACAATTTATATAAATTGTTTTCTTGCAATTTCCTCCATTTATGATAAACTGTAAATAGCTCCCTTTAAACAAGTTACAGCAAATCTGGAGGAAATTTATGTCTC
>JBDRBG010000026.1:0-2599 GCA_043823005.1 Candidatus Omnitrophota bacterium | reverse complement strand
TGGAGACAGGATTACGCGCAACCGTCTTTATTCTGGGATAAAGGCCAAGTTAATGGAACACCTTAAATCAGACATTTTTTATCTTTGCGAATTCAATAAAAGTTCAGATAAAGTGTGGACATATAATAATGTCATAGGACTCAAGATAAAATTGGATTTTTGAATATTTGAATAAGCTTTACCATCTCAAGCAAACGTCTTATCCTAACATATTTCCAATGATTTATAATGTATACAACGGGAGCGAAAATTAACCCAATTGTTAAACAGGAAAAAGCAAGATTGCAATAGATACAATAATATTGAATCGTATTAATTGTCATGTTATACTGTTAGTTTACAAGAAAGACAGATAGTGGGTGTTTATATGCTTTCATCTTTTAGAAAATACAAATTTACCAAATTAATAGCATTAACGGTTGCTATAGTATTTTTATACAATCAGATAGTGTGGGCCCAGGGTGAGTCTTTTCAGCACAATAGTGTTACGGTTCCGTATGGCCAGGGTAGCATAGTGGATGTACATTCTTCTCCAGGGAATGAAGTTATTATTCATTTGCAGGATGCTCATGCCTCTCTTTCTGCGCAATATTCCATAGCAAATCTTTTGGATTCTTTAGTTAGGAACTATGATTTGGATTTTATTTCGCTTGAAGGTGCAGAAGGTGTTATTGATACGTCGAGGTTAAAGACTTTTCCGGATAAGGCTATTCGTAAAGAAGCCGCTGATTTTCTTATGAGAGAGGGGAGAATGAGCGGGGGCGAATTCTTTCAGATAACTCATGATAAAAATAATATAGCTCTTTATGGCGCCGAAGAGTATGAACTGTACAAAAAAAATCTTGAAGATTTTCGAAAAGTGGTCAAGCAACGGGAAAATCTTCTTCCTCTGATTAAGGCGTTTGGGGAGCAGATAAAACTGCTAGAGGAAAAGATATACTCAAAAGAGCTTCTTTCGATTATTACAAAGGGGCGTGAGCATAAAAATGGGTCATTAAGTTTTATCGACTATTGGAAGACAATAGTAAAATTTCAATCAGGGAAAACCAACCAGGTTGAAATACCCAAACTGGTCAAATCAATAGCATTAGAAAAACAAATAGATTTTGATAAAGCCAACGAAGAACGGAAATGCCTTGTTGGCGAATTAAGTAAAAAACTGAAAAAAGAAGAACTTGAAGAATTGGTTCTGAAATCATCAGAATTTAAAGAAGAAAAAGTCTCTCCCGCGGAGTTTCACAACTTTCTTTTAACAGTTAGCCTAAATCACAACATACCTGTAAAAGAATACAAAAACCTGGTAATGTTTTGCGATTATACGATGCTTTACGAATCTGTGGACTTATTCAGTCTTTATAGCGAAGTTGAGTCTGTCGAAGAAGCCGTACGTGAAAAGTTATTTCAAAATGAAGACGAACGAGAATTGTATAAAACAGGTTATATCGGACATTTGCTTGAAAGATTATACAATATCGAACTTTCAACAAAAAACTTTGAATTTATAAAATCACATAAAAAAGAATACGACGCAAAAAAAATAGCCTTATTTTTAAGAGAAACTTGTATGAAATACGGTGTGGTCATGCAAACGGGGTATGATCTTGCTCTGATGATGGAAGGTATGGATACGGCAATTGAGTTTTATGAGACTGCCGCTAAACGTGACAAAGTTATGGTAGAAAACACCTTAAAACGTATGAGAAAAGAAGGCAAACGGATTGGCGCGCTGATAACAGGCGGTTTCCATACAAAAGGGTTGACTCATATGCTGAAAGAAAACCAGGTTTCACATCTGGTTATAGCTCCTAAGTTCAAAGACAGTGAAGAACGTCCGTATGTATCTATTCTTACCGGCAAAAAAAAATCTTATCAAAAACTTTTGGAAACAGAGAAATACCAAATAGCTGTTGATCCATACTTTTCACCAAACAAACTGGAACCGGAGAAGAACGAATTAGATACTGAAATGCGGCTTTTGTTGAGCGTGCTGTGTGAATTACATAATTTTGGTTGGAACGAAAAAGATATAACAGTTCGAAGAATGAAGGACATAGTTATAGCAGGAATTGGTAGCACCCCTTTACTGGCAATAAAAAAGGACTCGGAAGGTATTTCCCAAAGAGCTGAAATTACAACGAAAATTAAAGAAATTTGGGAAAAACGGACTGGTAATAACGGTGCATCTTTGAAGAGTGTGTTATTAGCGCCCAATACTGAGAGTATTGTTAGCGGAAATTTAATAGCGGAAATTGCAGGACAAATATGGGAGAGTGAGCTTTTTGCCAGAAAAGGAAAAGAGGCAGTAATAGAGAAAATAAAAAAACTACTCAAAGCAAAAGGAATTACAGCTTTAACAGATGAAGAGTTTAAAAATTTTACAGATAAAATTCTAACGCGAATTTATGAGTTAAGTGATTTAGAAAAGGATTTGGAGAACCAAGAACTATTGCAAGCAGATAGTTTGTTTCCGCCATCTAGAGCAGGACGTTGGGAAACAATTGTTTATTATCCTACAGATCCTGCGATAAGCGATCCGGGGTTTACTGATGATGAATACAGTGTGGTGTCTGGCAAAGAGATACTATTTAAAGCAGGTCTT
>JBDRBG010000025.1:0-3157 GCA_043823005.1 Candidatus Omnitrophota bacterium | reverse complement strand
GCTTGCCCTTCTTCTGTTTTACCTTCAAGAGGAATAAGAAAAGCAGTCTCATTTGTTTCTATTTGTTCTATTAACTCAATTTGAGGCGGTTTCAAACAACCAATCATAAAAAATAAAAATAAACACACTGCTATATATTTTAAAATATTTTGTAAACTATTATAAACAGGCCTCACCCATATAAGAGCAAAACTTGCTAAAAACAAAAACTTGATAAAATAAATAATAAAATCATTCATGATTATCTGTTGTAAAATAGAATACTGAATAACCGAGTCTCTCAATTGCCCGACAGCCAGTAACGAATCTAACGAACTTCTTATCATAGTATAAAAATAAGAAAAACAATAAACTATAATAAGTAAAATAATACTAAAAAAAATTCTTTTTTTCATTTCACTTTTTCCTTTCTTAATATTTTATATATTCAATAAACTTAGGTTTACACTCTTCTTTGACTGTATAGAGCAAATTCTCATCAAGCAACGGCTGTATCTCTTCAAAAGGACTGTTATACTTATCTTGTAAATACCTGATGTAATCATGCGATTTTATATCTAATACCCATCGCCCCTGATACCACTCAGTCATATACTCTGTCCTCAACCTGCCTCCATATTGCCTTGTATCTTTCACCATCCCCAACATGCTCTCTTGTCTCCTCCCTCCACGAGCAAAGTTAAGAATACCACCTCCTATATGATAAAAATATTTCTGACTAAGTATAGGGAAGTTCATTATTGAAAAATTTTTCTGAAAAACACTATGAGTGTAATAAGCATATGCCCAACCGGCCCGAGAAGGGCATGTTGCTATCGGTGTAAGATTATGCTCTTTAAACCCTGACATCCTGCACGCTACAACAGGACTACCAGGGCATCCTCCCTCTGTATTCGGTTTCCCATTGTAATCGAATATAAACCCTTGATTGCATGGCTTAATATCATGGCTCATAAACCCAGCTACCTGACCTATGGCCATACAATCATGATTTCTATCAAATAAATCGGTAAGCTGTTGTAATAAATTATTATTTTTGCATAGTTCAAGAGCTACGCAATCAGCATCTATATTAAGCGTAAACTCTGTCTTAACAGCATCTATGCCTGTCTGAAGTGCATAACGATGACCTCTCGTTGTTACTCCCATATTCATATTCTGTTCTCTATTTATCTGCTCATCAACTTTTTTATCAGCATCACTGGCATGGTAACATACCCTATACTCATCTGATTTTATTACTCGTACATTACCATATTTATTTTCTATATAATCAAGGTATGATCGCAATTTGCCATTTGGATATGAATAATCATCAACTACAATGATCTCAGTCACTTCTAATTGATACAAAATAGACTCAAAGCACTGCCTGAAAAGCTCATATTGATTATATACCGGTATTACTATGCTCCATTTATTTTTCATACTCATCCTACTATGATATAATTTTCAACTAATCCCTGTTCTTTTAACCTGTTATATAGTATTCGTATACCCCTCGCGCGTGCGAAGAAAATGAAGTCACAAATTGTGACATCAAACCGAGGTGGGTATACCCCTCGCGCGTGCGAAGAAAACAACTGGTCACAAATTGTGACCGGTTTAAACCGCATATACCCGTATACCCCTCGCGCGTGCGAAGAAAACGGTCATTAGAACGTGTTTATTAAACATTAACCCGTATACCCCTCGCGCGCGCGGAGAAAACAAGCGTAAATCGTACAGGGGGCAGTGTGCACGCGTATACCCCTCGCGCGCGCGGAGAAAACTCTAAGATCACAATTTATGATCTTACATCTCCGCACAAGGGATAGTATTATATTTACATATAACACCTTGGGAATATATTCCCATTCTTGTTTCACAGAAATAGTTTCACTGAAATCAAAAAAACAATCTCAGCTAGAGCTAAAGTCTCCACAAAGCTTAAATTCCGGTGGTACTCACCGTATTTTTTATTGCATTATTCTTTATATTTATTGCCGCGTTTAAATCCCTATCCCCTTCAAATCCACATTTATCACATTTATATATCCTGTCTGACAACTTTAAATCTTTTTTAATATACCCACACTGACTACATGTTTTGCTTGACGGGTAAAACCGATCTACAAAAATAACGTTACTCCCATACCAATCAGCTTTATATTCTATTTGCCGCCTAAATTCTCCAAACGATTGATCTGATATCCTCCGCGCTAATCGTTTATTTTTTAACATGCCCTTTGTGTTTAAATCTTCTAATCCTATATATTTATTATTTAACACGATATCGATAGTAGCCTTATGCAATGCATCATTTCTGATACACGCGATTCTATATTCCATTTGTGCTATTTTTTTTGCTGTTTTTCTTCTGTTATTAGAGCCTTTTTTGCGCCTGTGCAGCTCCCTATGAAGACGAGATCTTTTTTTTAAACATTTTTCTAATGAGTTTGCACCTTCATACTTCGTCCCGTCTGATAACGTTACTAACTGTTTAACACCAAGATCTACACCACAGGTCTTATTGTCTTTGCGAACATTGGTAATATCCTCTGTATCAACTAATACCGATGCAAACCATCGTTGCGCTTTTCTCGATATTATAACTGACATAATCCTACCGCTAAACCTAAGAGGAACTGCCATTTTTATAAATCCAATTTTAGGTAATTTTATCTTTTTACCATCTACTACTACTCCAGCTGCAGACCCGTCCTCTGCTCTAAATGAATCATGTTTAAACTTTCTCTTATATTGCGGAAATCCCCATGGATTCTCTTCCGATTCTGTCGGTTTATTTTGCTTAATACGTCTAAAAGCATTCTTGTATCCAGTGTCTAAATTATATAATGATTGCTGTGGAGCGCGCTTAGTCACTTCATACATCCACGGATACTCTTGTCTTTTTATCGAATTAAGCTTTTTATTCAATCCATAACCACTAGGCTTTTCTCCATTCGCATATTGCTTTTCCCACTCAGTTAGCCCCCAGTTATACGCGAAGCGCGCGATGCCGCACGACTTTTCAAAATATTCAGTCTGATTTTTATTAGGATAAAGCCTAATTTTATGCGCTTTCAACATACTCATCCTACTATGATATAATTTTCAACTAATCCCTGTTCTTTTAACCTGTTATATACATATGCACAAATTTTCTTAACACTAT
>JBDRBG010000024.1:0-2503 GCA_043823005.1 Candidatus Omnitrophota bacterium | reverse complement strand
TTTTCAAAAAGCTTTTATGTCTGCTGAAATAGACATTTCCCCGAAACTTGAACAACAAATTGTATTCGAAATTCTATCGGGAATACGGCTTCTTCTTGCGGATGAAGATAGGCCGTGCAGTGCGGTGAATGGTATGCTGATAGAAAATTATAAAGATGTGGAAGGCGAAACAAGCAAAATAGAATTTAAAGAAGTTGTCGAGCGGGGAAAGGATAAGATTAAAGCTAGATTTTACTTAAAGGAAAGAGCAGGTGTGCTTTTTGAAGTTGATTATAGCGATACGCCGAGAAAAGCCGTAAGCGAGGGTAAAAGGCTAGCCAGTGATGAAGTAGACGTTAAGTCTGCCGCATTAGAAAGTTTTCTTCCGTTAACACAGTTAACCTGGGGAAATGTATTCCAAAATAAAGATTTTATCAAAATTAGGAAATGTGCAACCGAAAAAAAACACTCTGTTAACATTTTTCAGAGAAACGATTGTAACAAACCAATGGTAATTGGTCATAGGGCTACATGTCTGAACGACGTGGAACAAATGATAGCTTTAGGTGCAGAAATGATAGAGGTTGACATTCAGATGACAAGTGATCAAAGCGGAAATAAACCCGAATTAGTCGCGTATTGGGGTAAGGTACAGATGGGTACTGAACAAAAATGTGTTTATGAATTAACTTTTGAAGAATTGTTTAGTCTTGAGAAGTCTCAGGGGCGGGAACTCATGAAAATTGAGGATTTATTTAAAAAAATTCAAGGAAAACAAAAGGTTTTTTTAGATATAAAAGACTGGTCACAGGAAGTTGATAAGGGCTATGGAGATAAAATTGTGGACGAGATCTATAAATTAATTAAAAAACATAAAATGGAAAAACAAGTTTTTGGATGCACTTTTAATGTTGAATATATGCAAAAACTTAAAGAAAAAGATGAAAACATTGTTATTGGTATCACCGCGCATAAAAAAGATAATGTAAATACCATTTTACCCCAACTAATTGCAAGGGCAAAAGCTGTTAAAGCTTCTGTAATAGTTTTTTACGCGGAGCAATTAACGGAAGAAGTTGTTGATAAACTGCACGAAGAAGGTTTAAGGGTTATTTTAAGCGGAGGCAGTGAAGGTGTTCCTGAAAGTATATATAAAAAACTTGATGCCGTTGTTGCGGAAGCAGATCAAATGCAGGCAGATTATCCGCGTTTGGTAGAGAGTTTTCCAGACATTATTTATTTGCGTAATTTGTTAACCAGTGAACCTTTTGAGCTTCGTGAAGAACCGCACCGTAAGACGAGGTATCATTTGTGGATACATGGGGAAAAAGTTGAGGATAGTGTAATTACTTTTTCTGAGTGGTCAGACCAGATACATATTTCAGATATAATTGTCAACAAGGTGAAGTATAGACATACTGGCCAGGGTATAGGGTTGACCATCCTTAAATATTTAGCCCAATATGCGCAAGCTAAAGGCAAGGACATTAAAATTACATGCACCGCTAACTATGCGCTAATGAGACTGTGTTATACGCATTTGAGTCCGGAAACGAAATATGTATATCTAACTGGAACAAGTGAATTTGTAGAGAGAGTAGAAAAAAAATTTTATGAAGTAAATTGGTTAAAAGAATGTGGACCTTTGCAGATATGTATAACTAATCCGGATGTATGGTGGGGGAAGTTTATTGTACAAGAAGGGACAAATATATTGAAATATGTTCCAGACTCCCGAATGGCGTCTAAGTTTAACAAGTTCGCGGAGAAAATTATAGTAATAAATGATAACGGTAAAATAAAGATTCGATGGAAATATTTCAATAGGATAAAGGAAAAAATACATTTTCAGACGTATTTAGAGTCAATAATAAGAGAAATACACATACCAACTAAAGATTTAATGCTTTCTGAGGGATTTTTTGCTGTGGGGAACAATGAAAAATCATTGGTTGATATAAAACCAGTTGATGCAAACTTGCGTTTTGTGCCGGCAAAGAATGAATCTCAGCAAAAAGAAAAAGACAAGATGTTTGCGGAAAACAAAGACGAAGAGTTTCTTTTAAGAAGAGCGAAAAGAGAACTAAAAATGCATCCTGTAAATATGTATGTAGATTTATCAAACATTCCAAAAGAAAAAAATCAGTTGGAACAAAATATGGATACATTGGCGCTTTTGATTAGTTGGTACAATAAATTTGGGTTAAATGTCAGATATATTCTTGAAAACGATAAAGATGGGCGTGCTCTTGAAATGTTGAAGGGAAGAGTAAGTGAAGATTTAGTATCATGTGTAGGTGTTCCTTATGTTGTTGGGGAAACAATAGAAACGCGGGAAGGTGAAAAAATAATCGTAGAAAAAGATGAAATGATTGATATAAGGCTGGAAAACATAAATTCAATTAAAAAAGACAGAAAAATTAACGCTAGAGAATATATAGTAGCACTTAAAGATGATAGTTTAAAACCGGAAATATCTATCCCGAATTATACAGCCGCAGGTGCTATGGGATTGTCTTTAGCG
>JBDRBG010000023.1:0-7730 GCA_043823005.1 Candidatus Omnitrophota bacterium | reverse complement strand
AAGGGCATTTATGGCAGGGGAGATTTTATTCGTGTATTTTAGAGCATGAACATTTATATTCAGCACTAAGATATGTAGAAAGAAACCCTGTTAGGGCAGGAATGGTGGTTAATGCGTGGGACTGGGAGTGGTCTAGTGCAGTTTTTCATGTTGGGGAAAGTGTGGAGAGTAAAATAAAGCTGGATGATATATCGGATATTATAGATCCGGAGAGTATTAAGTGGAAAGAATATATTGGCGACAAAGAAAATCTTTGTGAAATGAAAGAGTTGAGAAAATGTACTATGCTCGGCAGACCATGGGGCGGAGAGGACTTTATAAAAATATTGTCGAAAAAACTGGGATGTAATTTGTTTTATCGCAAAAAAGGCAGACCCAGAAATAGAAAATAGTGTCTGTCCCTATTTTTGTCTATCCCACAGAATTTCTTGCTGTACGGGATTCGGGTAAAGGTAGAACAAGATGAGAAAAAAGACAGTAATAGTTAATGATAAAGTGCAGAAAAACTACAGGTATACATTAACAGAGCCTATAGGGGGAAATTTTGACCCCGAATTCAAACCAGAACTTACCCCTAAACATATGCTTAAGATGGGTGTTTTTGGCGGTAAATATATGACAGATTGCGGAAAAGAATTTCCTTCTGACTGGTATAAGAATGCAAAATTATGTCCTGAAGAACACGACCCAAAGTTAAATTACTTTGGGATTAATGCAAGTAAGCCTTTAAGCTATTGGGTACAAAAGGGGTGGATATACCATCAAGACCCGCGGGGATGGTTTCAGTGGTATTGTCGATACTATATGGGTAGAAGATTGTCAGTAGAAGATGAGAGGCAGATTGCTAGATGGAAAGCTATGACGCGTCATATAGCACAGGTAAAGAAGAATTGTAGAAAAGGGGATATTAATTGTCGACCGAAACAGAGACAAGCACTCCTTCACTGGGCATATGATAGTAGAAAGATGTAGTGAAAGAATTAATAAATAAAAATAGGGACAGACACTATTTATTGAGCTAGTACAGCTGTCCCTATTTTCTAATCGGGTTAGGAGGAATATATGGCAAAAGCACAGATTCTGATTGTTGAAGATGAAAAAGATATAGTTGAGATGATTGAATATAACCTTCATAAAGAAGGATATAAAACGAGTTCTGTTTTTAACGGACAAGACGGTGTGTCTTTGGCTGAAAAACAAGCTCCGGATCTTATGATTTTAGATCTTATGCTGCCGGATATAGACGGATTTGAGGTTTGCAAACAAATAAAGCAACATGAGAAAACAGCTAATATTCCGATTATTATGCTTACAGCTAAGTCGCAGGAATCTGATAAAATTGTGGGGTTAGAGTTGGGGGCCGATGATTATATGACAAAACCGTTTAGTCCAAGGGAACTTTTGGCAAGGATAAAAGCTGTTTTAAGACGGAAAGAAAATTTCAGCGCGTATCAGGAACAAAAACAGGAACTGAAACATGGGATAATTTCTATAAGCATTATAAAACATAAGGTTTTTATAGCGGGAAAAGAAATTATGTTAACGCATGCGGAATTTAAATTGTTGGAATGTATGGTACGCAGGCCGGGCATTGTGTTTACACGGGAGGTGCTTCTTAATTCTGTATTCGGATATGATTCCGCGTCTTATGACAGGACGATTGATGCTCATATAAAATCTTTAAGAAAAAAGCTGGGAGAAGCACGGGATTATATAGAAACAGTAAGAGGTACAGGGTACAGGTTTAAGGAAGTGGGATGACAAAAAAAAGAATAATACATAAATTTTTAGCATCATATATTTTATTGATTTTGATCTCGGTCATTATTCTGAATTTTTTTGTAGGATCGAATTTAAAATTTTATTTAGAAAAAAGAATGGGCGCGCAATTAAAAAGCAATGCTTTTTTATGCAGTGAGATTTTAAAAGATCATTTAGCGCAAAAAGCTATAAAGGCAGTGCAGGAAGAATTAACGAAGTTAACCGATATCTTAGGGGTAAGAATAACTGTTGTTGATGAAAAAGGTATTATCCTCGGGGATTCGGATAAAGACTCGCATTTAATGGAAAATCACCTTACAAGAGAAGAAATAAAAGAGGCTATTAATTCGGGGTTCGGAGAAAGTTCCCGTTTAAGTGAAACGCTTAGCATAAGGATGAAATATGCTGCTGTTTCCGTTAGAAAAGATAATAGACTTTTGGGAGTGATAAGACTGGCAATGCCGCTTACTGAGGTTGAATTTCAACTGTGTATCATTAATAGAATTTTCAGGTTCGGCGGAATGTTGACTATATTTCTCAGTCTTATAATAGGATATTTCATATCAAAGAGTATAAGCAGACCTATTCGCAGGATGGAAGAAGCCGCGCAGAGCATTACACAGGGAGATTTAACCAGAAGAGTGGATATTAGAACAAAAGATGAATTGGGGAGGCTGGCCGGTTCTTTAAACCAGATGGCGGATAAATTGCAGGCGAAGATGGAAAACCTGGAAAAAGTGAATACGCTTAAGACAGATTTTGTGGCTAATGTGTCGCATGAATTAAAAACACCGCTTACATCTATACGAGGTTTTATTGAAACGTTAGAAGACGGCGCGCTTGAGGATAAAGAAAATGCCCGCCGGTTTTTGGCGATTATAAAAAAACACGCGGAAAGACTTAATTGCATAATAAACGATCTTTTGAATCTTGCTGAGGTTGAAAAAGGGGAAATAGCCCCTGTTCTAGTAGATGTAAAAGCTTTGCTGGATGAAGTTGTATGGAGTTTTAGTCATTCACTTTTGATAAAACAGCAGAAATTAAATGTTGATTATAATGGCAGAGATTTTAAGATAAGAGCTGATAAAGATAAAATCGAACAGATAGTAGTAAATCTGTTGGATAATGCTGTGAAATATACCGGTATTAAGGGTAATATTTCAGTATCTTTATTTGAAGAACAAAGTAATATCATGTTTACTGTAGAAGATACCGGTATAGGCATACCGAAAAAACATTTGGATAGGGTTTTTGAAAGGTTTTACAGAGTAGATAAGGCTCGTTCTCGTGAAATCGGGGGAACAGGGCTCGGTCTTGCCATAGTAAAACATATAACGCTTCTTCATAAGGGAACTGTGTATGTTGAAAGTGAACAATTCCAAGGCACAAAAGTAACAGTAATTCTCCCTAAGTCTCTATAAAATAACCACTTACATTTTCACGCAAAATTCACAGACAATTCAAACTTGCTACATAATAAATATGTAATATTTATCATATATCTTTTAATGAATAAAACATATGGAGGGAAATATGATAATGAAAGATTTGATTTTTGGATTAATAGGCGGACTTGGATTTTTCTTTTTTGGTATGAAAATAATGTCAGAAGGGTTAAAAAAGATAGCAGGTGAACGGCTTAAAAAAATCCTGCATATGGCTACGAGTATACCCATAGTAGGCGTGCTTGTGGGCGCGGGCATAACATGTTTGATCCAATCGTCAAGTGCTACAACAGTTATGGTCGTAGGGTTTGTTAACGCAGGGTTATTATTATTAAAACAGGCTATTTGCGTTATTATGGGCGCTAATATAGGCACGACTTTTACGGCATGGCTCGTGTCATCCATGGCTGTTTTTAAGATTTCACACTATGCCCTTCCTGCTGTTGGTCTGGGTTTTACTTTGACGCAGATCGGGAAAACAAGAAAAATGCGTTTTTGGGGTGAAGTAATCTTAGGGTTCGGTCTTTTATTTATAGGTCTTTCTTTTATGAAAGACACTTTTATTCCGATTAAGAACAGCCAATATATTAAAGAGGTTTTTGTAACACTAGGAAATAACCCGCTTCTGGGAGTTTTAGTCGGCATAATATTTACGGTTCTTTTGCAGAGTTCCAGCGCGACTATAGCTATAGTACAGGTACTGGCATTTAACGGTCTTATAAGTTTACCGACAGCTATTCCGATTATACTCGGAGATAATATCGGCACTACAATTACGGCTCAGCTTGCGGCTTTGGGAACAAATCTTACTGCAAGACGGGCGGCTATGTCGCATACTTTATTTAATACTATAGGAGTAGCCTATATGATGGTTTTAGTTATGTTGGGATTATTTGTTAAATTTATAAGATTTATAATTCCAGGTGATATTACAACCGCGAATATAATGTTTTATATCGCTGTTTCGCATAGCGCGTTTAATGTTGTGAATACTATTATTTTTCTTCCTTTCATAGGGTTTCTCGAAAAAGCGAGTATCTGGCTTGTGCCTAAGAAAAAAGGTGCGATTGAAATGGGGGCGCAGTATTTAGAAAAACATCTTTTGGATACACCGACTATTGCGTTGGAACAGGTTCGTAAAGAAACAGTACGGATGTTATCTCTGGCTAAAGACGCGGTATCATCAGCGGCACAGTCTTTTATCGACAATGATAAGAAAGGGATTCGTAGTATCCCTAATCTCGAAGAAGCAGTTGATAGTCTTCAATCAGAAATAACACAATATCTGGTTGAACTTTCACAAAGGACTTTAGCGCATGAGGAGTCCGAAGAACTTCCCGTGTTGATACATAATGTGAATGATATTGAAAGAATAGGGGATCATTCAGAGAATATTGCTGAACTTGTTGAACTCCGGTCGGATGAAAAACTTTCCTTCAGCGATGAAGCGCAGAAAGATCTGATCTTGATGTGGGAAGAACTTCAAAATATGATAAAAGAAACACAAACGGCTCTTAAGAATAACGATTCGATTATAGCGGAAAAAGTTGTCAAAGAACGCGAACAAAATATTAACAAGTATCAGTGTGATTTGAAGAAGAAACATGTGGATCGGTTGAGTAATGGAGTTTGTGATTTGAAAACAGGTATAGTGTTTATAGATTTCGTGGATAATTTGGAAAAAGTAGGGGATCACCTTGCAAACATAGCTCAGGGTATTCTTGGCAGTATGAGGTGGGAAGGATACAGGGAAGAGACCCCCAAATGATTAGTGAATAGTAATCAGGGCTCAATGGTCATAGTTTTGTCCTGATAAAGCTTGGAGGAGAATTGTAAAGTATTTTGCTGGAACGGCAAGCATTCCGTGCTCAAACAATTTGTCCTCACTTGGTTTGGGCAAAAACTGCGCTCAGAACACTTACTCTTCCAGCAAAAAAGATTCCGTCTTTGCGAGGAGCGGAGCGGCGCGGCAATCTGAATGGTCAAAAATAAAAATATAAGAACAACTGTTCTTATCCTGTAGGTATTTACTAATTTCCATATAACATCTTATCGTGATCGAGGCTATAGCTTTTTTTGCCGTTATCAAAATATTCGACAATAATTGGTACCGTATCACCGGGTTTAGGCAGAGGAGGGGGAAGTGATAGCTTTATTTCTGTGCCGTCAGACAGCTTCAAGTAACCATGGTAAAATTTATCTTTACCTATCCGGAGTTCTTTTACTGTTTGTACAATAGCTGTTTCGTGACGGGTAGATATTAATTTCGCTTCTTTAGTTAAAGCATAGAAAAGAAGTGGAATGAAAATTAGCAACAGAGCTAAAAGGGCACGCCAATTTCGGTGAATCAGTGCATAATTATCCCAAAATTTGTTAATCTTTTTTATCATATTTTTTAATTTTTTTATATACTTTTAACTTTTCAGTTTTTCTTTACCTGTCTTTCAATTAGACGAATTTTCAGTTCTTCCTAAAAAGCTTATTGTACATGCCTTAAACATACCTTGTATAGGACGTGTTGTCAAAAAAATTCATACTAAACTTTGCATGAGATCAGACATGTTGACCGTATGCAATAGATATGGTATAAACAGGAGGCTGAAACACAAAAGACTTTAAAGAGCTAATTTATACATTAATTCTTAGGCAAATAAGTCTAATTGAATCGGAGGAAAAATGAGTTTTTGCGCGTCAGTTCATTGTATGGATGGAAGGATACAGGAGCCTATTGTACAATATTTAAAAGAGAAATATAGTATAACCTATGTTGATGCAATTACTGAATTGGGGCCGTGTAAAATACTTGCTGAGAATAAAGATAAAAGAACAGTTGATTCTATCCTGGAAAGGATTGCAATATCAATAAATGTACATGGATCAAAACTTATCGCGATTTCCGGCCACTATGATTGCGCGAAAAATCCTTGTAATGAAGAAACACAGAGAAAACAAATAAAAGAGGCTATGAAATATATTAGAAGTATTTATTCTGATATAGAAATAATCGGGTTGTGGGTTGGCAAAGAGTGGAAAGTTATTCGGTTGACAGTTGACGGTTAGTTGGTTGATGGTTAAGAGGAAAGGCTCTTGCGGGTAAACAATCAACGAACTAACGATCAACCGTCAACAAACGGGTGATTTGATAGTGAATAAAAAGTGTCAACTTTTTCTAGGACGATACATATAGTCAATAGTATTTAATAGTTGTTATTGTTTGGGAATAAGGTTGACCGGGAGACATGACTGAACTAGCTTGCCATAGCCCGCCTTAACATTTCATTAAACTAACTAGTCGGCCGGAAAAATACAGCATACTATAATAAAAATGGAAAAGAGAAAGATCCGGTTTCTTTTTTGTGACTAAACTATTGTTTTTTCTGAGCAATAAAAGAGGATGTGTAAAAAAAACATATTCGATAGAATGGAATAACAAAAAATTTTGTATAAATATTTTTTTGTTTTGATTTTAATCCGTAAAAAATATAAAATATTTACAGTGTCTTGAATTCTTTGTTTTTAGCTAATTATAGCCTGTTATTTTTAATGTTAGCCGGTATAGCTGGGATATTATGCTTGTTTCAGATTTTTTTGTTATTAAAACGCTAAAAAAAGTGAAGAAGAAGCGTCAAGAAGAAAAACCAACTTTTTTGCTGCTAACTATATGTTGTGTGTAGCTTGACAATGATGTCTATATATGGTATGTTTTTGAAGGCCACTCAAAAATCGCTTTTAAGTAAAGAGCTTGATGTAATGGTTAAAACAGAAGCGGTTCTAATATATTCTACAATGAACTAAAATAGCCGGCCCGGAAAACAGTACGGCTGAATTGAGCAGGTAAAAATTTTATTTAAAACCTTAGCAAATAAAGGTCAAAGGTTGAGTATTTTGTATGGACAGGTTCGACAATAACAGCATTTTGTTTAGAAAAAGAGTAAAGTAAAGACAAGGGCGGTAGGGGAAGTCAGTTAAGAGGAAAGGGAATTTATGTATTCGACAGAGATCAAATTTGTCAGAAAAAGGGACGGCAGGCTCGAGCCGTTTGATCCGGTAAAAATCGAAAGCGCTATTTTTTCAGCGGCTAAAGCTGTTGGAGGAGAAGATGAGAGAAGGTCGCGCGATATAACCAGACAGACCATATCTTTTCTGGAAGTTCTTTATAAAGGCAACAGAGTTCCTACTGTTGAGAATGTTCAGGATCTGGTTGAAAAGATACTTATTGAGGATGGCCACGCTAAAACAGCAAAAGCATATATTCTTTATCGTGAAAAAAGAAGAAAAATCCGCGATAGCCTTAAAGTGAGAAAAAGAGTTAAGAGCCGTGCTAATTCTACAGATCTGGCTCTTTTAGTTACTCCCTTGGCAAAAGACGAAATCCTGAATTGGGATAAAGGGAGAATCGCGCTTGCTCTGCAAAAGGAAACCAGGATTGCAGAAGATGTGGCGCTTGAAGTTGCTTCCAGTGTGGAAAAGAAGGTTTTTAACTCCGGGATGACACAAATCTCTACTTCACTTATCCGGGAACTT
>JBDRBG010000022.1:0-50732 GCA_043823005.1 Candidatus Omnitrophota bacterium | reverse complement strand
TCGCCGGAAGTGTTATCACAAGAAACATGGGAAGTAGATTCCATAGATATCCAGCCTAATAGAAAATACGGAATGCCGATTTACGCGAGAAATAATAAACACATAGCTGATATTGTATATGAAGACAACGCAAGAAAACTCATGCCTAAAGACGGTGTAAGAGCCAAATCTTTAACCGAGGTCCAGAAAGCCTATCTTGATATTAAAAACGGAAAAATTGTAAGCAGACGCCTAGTCATAGTCGGCCGAAAAACCGAAATAGTAGGCGGCAAAGAAATAGACGCCGGTACTGTAATAATTATTAAAGATCTTGATTTTAGGACATGGATGTCTTATTTCTTTGAAAAAGACAAAAATGGTAATTACACAGGCGTAGGATATAAAACTATCGGTGAAAATAAACTGGCGCGTGAAGGGTTTGTGTTTGACGTAACGCCGGATTTTGACCCTGAAAAAGAGATTATAATAAGGTATGACGAACAGAAATTCCGCGGATATTTTAAAGATATCTGGGATTTATTAAAAACCATGACTTGTCCGGGGTTGGATATGGTCCGGGTCGATAAGGAATTAAAAGATATTAATAATCTTATCGAGCAGGATAAAAGTAAAGATGCTCTTAAGAAGTTTTCGAAATTACGAAAATGGCTTTTATCGCAATTACCGAAGTCTGAAACTAAAACAATAGGAAAAATAACCGGAGTTTACGCGAAACTTTCCGCTTTTGTGAAAATGAAGGCTGAATATGAGATAGCAGAATTTACTACTTTTGTAGATATAGGAAGAGAAGGTGATTATGTATATAGCAAGTATGTTAAAGATAAAGATGTATTAGAAAAAGCAGGCGAAAAAAGAGGATCTGCAGGCAGAAAATTTATAGCGCCGTGGGATGCTAGAACCCGCGAAGCCGGCCATGTAATCGGAGAAGTTTTTAATGAAATAGATATATCCGAAGAAGGTGAAGTATCAATAACCGGTGAACTTGATATCGCGCCGATAGGATATGATAATTATGATAATCCGAAATGGCAGTACACACAAATTGTTAAAGCCGGCAAGACGCGATTTTTTGTGTCACCGTATGACGCGGAGGAAAAAGAAGCTAACCATGTAGTGGGCGAGGTAAAAGGCGAGGTAAGTTTTGAGAAAAGACCTGATGGCGGTAGGGAAGCGGTATTAGGGAAGGTGAAGATACTTCCGATAGGATATGATAATTATGATAATCCGAAATGGCAGTACACACAAATTGTTAAAGCCGGCAAGACACGATTTTTTATGTCACCGTATGACGCGAAGGAAATGGAGGCTAACCATGTAGTAGGCGAGGTAAAAGGAGACGTAAGTTTTGTGGATACGGCTAAAAGCGGCAGGGAAGCGGTATTAGGAAAGGTGAAGATACTTCCGATAGGATACGATAATTATGATAATCCGAAATGGCAGTATACACAGATGATGAGCAAAAAGACGGGTAAAGTAAGATTTTTTATGTCACTGTATGACGCGGAGGAAAAAGAAGCTAACCATGTAGTGGGCGAGGTAAAAGGCGAGGTAAGTTTTGAGAAAAGACCGGATGGCGGCAGGAAAGCGGTATTAGGGAAGGTGAAGATACTTCCGATAGGCTACGATAATTATGATAATCCGAAATGGCAGTACACACAAATTGTTAAAGCCGGCAAGACGCGATTTTTCATGTCACCGTATAACGCGGAGGAGAAAGAAGCTAACCATGTAGTGGGCGAGGTAAAAGGCGAGGTAAGTTTTGAGAAAAGACCGGATGGCGGTAGGGAAGTAAAACTGGGAACAGTGAATATTCTTCCAATAGGTTATGATAATTATGATAATCCGAAATGGCAGTATACACAGATGATGAGTGAACAAACAGGCAAAACACGCGTATTTAAAGCGCCGTATAGCGCGAAAGAAAAAGAAGCTAACCATGCGGTCGGAGAAATGATTTTTGAGACGAACGGAAAAGAAATAGGAAAAATAAAATTTAATAAAAGAAGTGACAACGGAATAGACGTAAAAACAAAAGATAATGTTTTCATGAATCCGTTTGGGTATGATTCTTATGACGTTCCGAAATGGCAGTATATAAAATCGCTTAAAGACGGCAAAATGTATTTTGCGCCGTATGACGCGAAAGAAAAAGAAGCAGGTGACGCGTTAGGCCGGGTAATAAAAGGCGGCATTGTTATATCTGAAAAAGGCGGAACTGTAAAAACAGACGGAAAAATAGTCGTAATTCCGATTGGGTATTATATGTATAACGGCCAAAAATGGCAGTGCACACAGTATTTTGATGAATTAACAGGTAAAGCACGTGTTTTTGAGGCACTGTATAATACAGCGGATCGTGAAGCAGGTCCTGCGGCAAGAGAAGTTATAGGTTTGGAATTTAACGGTGACGGTACAGTTGACAGAACAAGCAGACAGGTTATTACTGAATATATGTATGATGCCGATGGCAGGATGTTTATTGAAATGCGAAAAGATCCTGTTGAGGAAAAGATAGCAGAGGTTTTTTCTTATACATATTTGGGAAGTGTTGAGGAATCAGATTTCCCTGAAATCGTGGGGGGAAAACGTGCGTCCGAACTTTGGCAGGAATTGACCGTAAAAAATAAATATATCAGACCGGACGGAACCGGCGCTGTATTGCCGGCATTTAAAAAACTGAAATCTTTTTCGGAGATGAACCTGTCAAATACGTTTGTTTCGGATAAAAAAGCTATTTATGATTTTGTATCTAACCAGGCTTATTTCAGTCGGAGCTCAAGAAGAGTTCGGAAGAAAGTAGAAATGCGTCAAGGCAGAGAGACTATTTATATATATCAGACCAAAGGCCCTCTTGTCGCTGATGAATTAAACATGAAAATCGGCAGGCTTAAAAGAATAAACTATCAGGATGGCAGTAGCCTTGAGTTTTATTACGGAGAGAATTATGTTCTGGTATATAACACAGAACTGGATATTACTCATCTTGTTTTAATGAAACAGAATAAGGTGGATAGAACAAAATCCGTGAAAATATATAAAGGAAAATATGTTTCTCGGGAAAGTATAGTAGACAGCGAGTTTGTTTCGGAAGTCAAGTTTTCGCGGGATAAAAAAGAAAAAGCCGGAGCTGAATTTTTATTGAACAACGCGTGGGGATTAGGAGTTCTGGGTACTTTAAGCAATGTTACTTCGAAAAGAGATTATAAAGAGCTCGAAAAGATTATTTTGGCGGATTTTCAGGACGCTCTTAATACAAATTTTGAATATGTTTTAGGTTTTAATAAAGATAGGACGAGAACTTATGTTGAACAGTTTCTCCAGGAAGCTGTATGGTCGGAAACAGATCAGCTGATTAACGCGAAATATCTGCATCCGGATACATCTTTGATATGGCAGAAACTTATATGGATAAGATTTTGCGCTTGGGAAAAAATCGCTGAGAAAGAAATCGTTAAGGTGCGGGGTGAGCCCGAAAAATGGAAGAACACGATGATAATGGTTGTGAACGGCCTTTTATCAAAACTTCACAATGCGAATATTAAACATGATTTCTTACGGGAAAAGTTGACGGATCTTGACCGGAAATTACGCCAGGATTTAAGCGCGTCGTTAATTCCGGTCAGGTTTGAAGATTATATCGATTCTGCCTGCAGGGTTATGAAGGGAGAGGATGGCATATTATACATAATCAGAAATGACAGTGTTGACAATAAACACGGACATATTATCGGGCAGGTCATAAACGGTCTTGAAATGAATGATCGGGGTGAAGTTATAAAAACCGGTGAAATTATCATAACACCTATAGGCTATGATGATTACAGGGATCCGGCATTGATGTATACGCAGGATCCAAACGGCAGGGTGTATATAAAACCGTATGACGCGGACAAGGGTAAAGCAGGGGCTATTAAAGCTGAGATAATAGACGGAATAGTTCTTCCAGGCGGGGGAGGAACAGTATATTCGGATGAAGAAAAGATTGTGGTCCCTGTAACCTATGACAGTCAAAACCGTCTTATGCTGGATAGCATAGAGGCTTCCGGAGAAAAGATATTTGTAAAACCTGTTTTAGCATCGCAGGAAAAATCCAGGCATATGATTGTGGCGGCTGAATTGCGCGACAATATGGAAAAATATAAACCCGTTAAAGCAAAATGGAAAAAACGTATATATTATCCTGAGATGTTTGTTGACGGCAGAAAAAGAGAAGTATACGCTGATAAAGAACTGAACATAGAAGACGGAGAACATTTGATTGTTCTTAAACCCGATTTCAGGATAAAAGATACAACAAACTCTAATCTTGTGTTTCTTATGCGTATGGATCGTGTTTCCGGTAAGTTTAAAGACGTGGTCCAGGACTGGTGGAAAGATGTCCAGCCCGGAGCTTACAATGAAGTTGATGTTATTGCAATGGATTCTAAAGGCAAAGAAAAAAGACTAAGAGTTGAGATTGAAAAAACAAATGAATGGCATTTGGTGATTTTTTCTCCCGCATCCAGGAGCTGCCGTTATGAGCTTGAAGAAGCCAAAGATTTTGATCCTGCCAATGTAGTGGAATACAGGATAAAATTCCAGGGAGACGATGCTAAACTTGTCAGAAGAATAAAAAAACTGCATATAGAACACAGAGAAGACGTATCAGGCAAAACGCAGGAAGGTATTGTAAAACTATTGCTTGATCCGGAAAAGGCCATTGTTCCGTTTCAGATCGCTAAAGTAAAAAGCCGCGGTCTTGAAAAGGGCCAAATAGAAGGGCTTTTATATCTTGATGTTAAACAGAATAACCGGCCCGTAAATTATTTAGGTCAAAACATCGATATATCAGGAAAAATTCCTGCGCCATATAATAAGATTACAAACATGGTTCGGGTTTCTTTTGTCGATGCCGGAGGTAATCTGTATGACGCGCGTCTGCCAGTCAATCCGAACGGCAGTTTTAACGGAATTGTTACAGCCGGCTTATCCGGAGATTTTGACCCCACGCATATAGTCCGCGTAGAAACAAGATGGGTATTAACCGAGCAGTCGCCGTTGAACTTTATTCGCGGTAAATTTGGATTGTTCCCAGATCCAAATATATCCAACCGTGTTGAGAGAAACTATGTGAAGTATGCTATTTATGCGTCAATACTAATTTTTGTTCTTGCACTAGGAATCGCGGGGTTGAATTATGGGGAATCGAAGAAAAGAAAAAAACAGCTTGAATTAACAAAAGGCACTTCAAAAGGCGGCGGCGGGCCTCCTCCGGAAGAAAGCGATGTTTCAGGTCCTGGTGTAGACGGTTCCGGCATTTCTTCTGCAGAGCCGTTAATATCATCGCCGGATTCGGGAAAAGCCGGGAGTTTGGATGATGATGGAGTTAAAAAAGAGATAGATAAAGCTATCAAAGGTATTGAAACCTGGACAAAAGGGCTTGATCTTGATTTCAGGGACCGCAGAGCTAAGGTAGAGGATAAAGACATGTTCCTGCCGCGTTTACGCGGTGAAGAATTGTGGGATTTCTTTGATCCGAATAAAATATCGAGATTTAACATAAGTGTTTCGTCAAGAGCAGTTTCAGTTTTTACTATGGCCGCGGTTTTATTGCCGTTTTTCGGGTTTAGCAGGATGATTGTGCTTCTTCCATATGCTGTGCTTACAATTGCCACGCTTCTACCTAATTACAATTTCCTGAACATACAAAAGGTGTTTAAGTTTTTTCTGCAGAGCGGGATGATCCTTTTAAGCCAGACAATTGCCTCGGGTATATTCGGCATTAGTTTAGTTAATTTTTCGCTTTTTGCCGGGTTTGTTGCAGCGTTTATACTGGCAGTATCGCCGTATTTGAGATATCTTAACAGGCTTACGGACGCTAAAGATATAACCAAAAACCAAAGAGCTGAACTGGAACGCGCAAAAATTATCCTGGAGTCTATACAAGAGAACAAACCGCTTATGGCCAAGATCGGGAAATTGCGCCGGTTCAGAAGATCGTTTGAAGCAAAAGCAGGAGAAGATCTTATTGACGAGGAATTTGAAGCGGGCCAGCCGGAAAAAATATTTAAAACACCTGAATTTGAGACAGTCTTAAATAACGCGATCTCTCAAATAGACGGGTTGTTAAAAGATGAGGTGCCGCAAGAAAAATCAGGCATTATATTGAAAGATAAAGGATTTGGGAAAATCGGTGCTATAGGCGCGGTTTCTGCGTTTTTTGGCGTTATTTTATTAGTGTACAAAGTAACTGCATTTTTATCAGTGCCGTCGGCATATCAGTTTATTATTATTTTGGCATTATCCGTAATAGGGCTTAATTATTTATCGCTTGAAGCCAAAAAATATTTATCAAAGAACGTAGCGTTATTTGAACCTGCTGAAGATATGCGCGCGATTTTCAGGCAAAAAGAAACGGATCTTTTTACGCGTGACGGTTCTCCGTTGGAAACTCTTGATATCTGGCGGTTTCTTGTAGAAGCAAGAGAAGGCGTCAGGACTAAAATGGTCACAGCTGAAACAAAGACTTATCAGGAAGGGCTTGATATAAAGCGCAATGGTTTTATAAATAACCGGGACACAGGTATAGCTCGCACGCCTTTTGATTCCAGGCCGCTTGAAGATACAAACAGGATTTTCAGTTGGAAGAAAATAATGGTTGTTTGGTGGATCGGTGGTATTTTAGGACTCGGCATGTATCTTTTCGGTCTGGGTTCCTTATGGTTTATCGCGCAGTTATTTAATTTTGTGGGTACAGGCAGGCTTTTATCCTGGGGCGCGATGTATCAGAGATCATTTGGTATGATTAAAGTTTTTGGCGCTATAAAAGGTTATGCGGCTGGGAAAATAGTTTTCGCGGAAGTTTTGAGGGCAGGCCTTATGAGTATACCTACTATATTCGCGCAGATGTTTTCTTTCGTGGTTATAGGCAGTGTGGCGCTTTTTTGTCTAAAATATTTTTATTACGCGTACGGCGCGCGCGCGAAAAAACATATCGGCGAGAAAAAAATAACCTGGAAAAACTATGCCTGGCCGTCAATTAAGGCCCTTGTAACAGGAAGCCTGCTTTTTGGCGTACCTCTTTTTACAGGCGCGGGTATAGCTTTAAAGTTTAATGTGGGTGTTGGGCTTATAGTGAATATATTTCTGGGAACGGTATTTTTCCATTCATTGTTTGACCTGTACATGAGCATTATAACGCGCAAGGCTTTTAAAGGAATTGTCGAAGAGGATAAACTGTATGAAGGAGAAGATCAAGACGAAGTCGAAAGAGCGACCAAGCGGTTTAGGGATACATATATAAGACGGTTCAGTCTGTTGGAAATACAGATGATCGCCCGGTTAAACAAGCAGGTTGAACAGGGCGTAAAATGGAAAAACGTAGACGAACACGACAGGATAAAATACGAAAAACTTTTCGGTAAAGGCGCGCGCCCTTCGGGCAGTATTTATAATATCTCTGATACAGCCTCGCGTAAAGATATAAGCAGAGCCCTGGTTAATACGTATAACAATCTTACCCGGGACGAGCTTATTAAAAGGATGTCCGGCAAAGGTTTTCAGAATATGGTTGAACGTTTTGGCCTTGATAAAGAATTAAAGATATGGGATATTCAGGACAATCCTTCGCTTATTTCTCAAAATGATGTAAACGAGGCGCGGTTAAGGGCGTTTCTTGACGAGCATCCTAATGAAAAACGCCTTATACAGATGTTTGATTTTATGCCTAAAGTGCAGAACTGGGTCGTTGTTGTTATGGGCGATGAAGGACAGGTTATGGACCTTGTTCAGGTATTGGGTAATTTTCGGTATCCGTATCAAAGATTAAAGATAATTGTCGCGGGCGAGGCATGGGACGACGGTACTACGCAGATGATACAGAGACTTCAGAGAGAAAACAAGATCCCGGGCGAAAAATACTGCCAGATAGCTCCTGCGCCTGCGCGCGAGAAAAAACAAGCTTATACAAAACCCGGGGCAAATACTTTCTGTCTCAGGCCCGAAGCTACTGACGGCGCTTATGGGTTGATCTTTGACGCCGAAGATATTCCGGATAACTTAATGGTGCTTAAGATGATAACCGGCGTCATAGAAGGCGTGGCAGAGACCCGGCGTTTAAGCGGAGAAAACTTTTCCGTTAGATTGGACGAAGCAATTCAAAAAGCGCCTGCAGTTAAAGATAAAGCTTCTGTTGCTCAAAAAATCAAACATTATAAAAAAATAGCCGAACAAGCAAGCGTAGAATATACCCGTGCTCTGGGCGCGAATGACTGGGTATCTGTCTGCAGGATGAATTTTAAACGCGGTAATGTTTTAAAACGCCATTTAAGGTGGTTCACGACACACGCGTTAAAAGAACTGCTTTTATTGGCACAAGAGAATAAAACTTATATATCTCCGGCGCTTGTCTGGCTCAGGATAAAAAAGTTGAATCAGGACCCAGAAAACAACAAAAAACGGATCATAGCGTTGATGGATCTTTATTCTACGATAGCTACTATGCCGGATTACGGCGAAATAGCTACTGAGTATATAAACAAGGATATTAATGAACACGAATTTATAAAACACCTTATAATCGGCGAATTTGAACGTATAAACATGCCTAAAAACGGACAAGGCAGGTTGTCTCAGGACAGAAACGCTCTTTCAGCAAGGCCGTGGCTTACTGGCGCGTTTTTTAGAGGCGAATATTCTGCCTGGTACACTATGGGATGGGACGGTTTTCATGCTGTGCAGGACACGTTTAAACCTCTTGGCGGCACAACAGGATGGTTTTGTACAGAACCGACAGAAGAAATCTATTGGAACGATATTAATTCCGGGTTATTGACTGAAAATCCTAAAGCCTACATAAAAAAAGAGTATGAAAGGCGCAATAAACTGCTTAGTTTAGGCGCGTGGGATGAAATGCAGGTAGCTGAAGATTATGAACTCGGGCTGGTTCTCTGGTTCAGGGGATTTAATGTATCTAATTTTTATACTTTAACATCAGAAGACCCGGCAGCCGCGACTTCTCTTACTTTTGAGGTGCGAGCTTTACAGACTTCAAGATGGAACAAAGGATATGTTATAGGACTTTTACAGTTTGTCGGAGAAGGCCGCTTATTCCAACTTTACAGAAAAAAAGGTATAAGCGGAGTAACGTCATTTCTTGCCGCGACTCTTGCGAGCGCTGTGTTTCCGCTTATGTTCAGGATGGCAAAAATATTCGCTCTTATATTATGGGTAAGTTTAATACCTATTAATGTTATAGGCCCGTTTTTAATTAAATCCTTTATAGGGCCGGTATTTGCCTGGTTTGAAACCATTACTCATGCCGGAACATTTATAAGCGCCGTGCATTTGGGGATACGAGAGATGGTTTCCATAAGCCTTAATTTCATGCCAAAAGGCTGGGCATGGGGAGTAGGCCCTGTAATTGCCCTGGGAATGATAATTATACATTCTTATTATACTGTCGCGTCGATTTTTGAGGGTCCTGACGATGAACTCGGATATGATACAGCGCTGGATATGTTTGATGAATTTTATGAGAAATTATACAATCAAAAAGGTAAAAATCTTAAAAAAGCAGATCATAACATTAACGCAATGAAAGAGGCGATGAAAAGTCTTGAAGAAACAGGGTATGACATCAAAGCAATGCGACAGGCGGTTGAAAGCCTTGAAAAAGCAATGGATAAGATCAAAGAGAGGCATGAGATTGAAGGACAGCAAAAGGAAAAGATCAAAGAAAATTCTGAGATCGAAGGAAGGCATGAGATCAAAGCAATGCGACAGGCGGTTGAAAGCCTTGAAAAAGAAATGGATGAGATCAAAGCAATGCGACAGGCGGTTGAAAGCCTTGAAGAAGCGATGAAAAACATCAACGCAATGAAAGAAACCATTGAAAGCCTTGAAAACGGAAAATATGAGATCAAAAAGATGAAACAGGCAGTTGAAGCCGGGCAGATACACAATGATTTTACTCTCCTGAACGGCCAAAAAGAAAAACTCAGCCTTTTATCTCCGCTTAAATGGATAACTATCGCGTCATTATTTTTCGGGTCATTAGCGGCAATAGTTTTTAGCGCCGGTATAATTTCATTTTGCGGAATTATGGTCGGTGTTGCTGGTATATCCTGGGCAGTAATGACAGGGCTCGGCCGGTGGTATATACAAAGCGCGCCTACAGATAAACAAAAAGCTATCAGAGCAATGAGGTTCAGGCTGGCTATGGCTAATATGTTTATCCCGTTTTATCACATGATGTATTTATACGGTAATGCTATAGCATGGAACGAAATAGGTCCGCGTATAGGATACTGGTGGCTTACACCTCGCGCCGCTGACATGGAACAGGAAGTTACAAAAAGATATCTTCCGGTATCAAAGCCTGACCCGCTTTATACTAAAGAGAATATAAAGAAAAGTTTCAGAAGGTTTTCAAGATATTTTATTATAGGTCCCGGTCCTGACCGAGTAAAGCCGGCAGATACTTTGGAATACACTTTAGACAAAAAACTCAAAGAAACTAAACTCAGGACGCAGGCAAACCTTAATTTCGCGTTTGTAGCCGGTATATTTTATACAATAGCCTTGGGATTGCGTATCGATATAAAGGATTTTCTGCTTACAAAGAAAATCGGGCTCGTTGTTTTAAAAGGAGTCTTGCCTGTTAATAATATATTTTTGTTATCCGCGATGATTATAGCCGGAATAGCCGCAGTCGGAGCCTGGTTGTTTTACAAAAACCGCAAATGGCACCAGCCTGAAAAAGACATACCATGGGATATGACCCCGTTAAAACAGAAAACTTCATGGACAGCGTATATTATTAAACCGTTTAAGGTTTTTGTTTTTCTGGTAATCCTTACTGCCGCGTTTGTTAACAGGGGCTATATCGCGGAAAAGATTAAACCCGCGGAACCTGTTACCGAACAGGTTATAGCGGATGACAGGATCGAAGCGGGTAAAAACATAGAAACAATGGTAAAAGCGCCTGTTCCGGGTATACGGCAAAAAGAACTTAATATAAAAGGTATTAAAACAATAGCTAAAAAAGACGGTAAATATATTATTATTCCGGATTTCAGTCTGCACAACGGGCATCAATACGGAAAAATGGATGTAACTCTGGAAGAACCCTTAAGTTTAAAAGGAGATACTTTATCAGCAAGGTTTACTGTTCCTGAAGAATTTCTCGGGATTGAGCAGATCCCTTCGCGCGTAAGATTTTTTGCTGAAGACAGGCTCGGCAATTTTCAGGCAGGTGATTATCACGATATTTTAACAGCGGGCGAAATAAGAGAAATACAGTTCAGCCCTCGTGACAAAGACGGGTTTAATCCAAAACAAATCAAGACATACGGCCTTCAGTTTGAATATAACGGCCTGACAAATTGTAAAACCCCTATTATTGTAGAATCTATCGGCCCGGCAGAAAAAGACGAAGATAGCCGCCCGTCATTGCGAGGAGTTACAGCGACGCGGCAATCTGAAGACAAGGAGGAGAAACGCCGCGGAATAATCGCGCAGTCAACACAGGGGCTTAAAGACCACGCAAAAAAACACTGGCCCAAATGGGCGGGTTTATTTTTTATCCTGTCATTCTTAGTTTTTGCGGGCAAAGCGGTTTTTAATAAAATTTTTGAAAAACTAAGAAAAACGCGGATACAGAAAGAAGATATTTCTGAAAAGGTATTTAAGGAAGATAAAAAGGTTCGAGAAGAATACAATGAGTCCAATGTAAAAGATTTTAAAGTAATAGTTAAAAAAGGAGAGAAATATATTATTACAGCTGATTTTAGCCCGTTAAAAAGACCTCAATACAGAAAAATGGGTGTAAGAATGGAAAGACCTGCAAATTTAAAAGAACACGTATTTTTAGCGAGAATTACTGTCCCTGAAAGTTTTCTTGGGATTACAGGGATACCTTCACGCGTAAAATTTTTTATAGAAGATCAACAGGGCAATTTTCAGTCTGGAGAATATCAGGATGTTTTAACAGCGGAAAAACAAATAGATGTAAGTTTCGAACCGCGCAAAAAAGAAGGATTTAATATAAAAAAGGTCAGAACTTATGGGCTTCAGTTTAAATATAACGGCCTGACAAACTGTAAAACCCCTATTATTGTAGAATCTATCGGCCCGGCAGAAAAAGACGAAGATAGCCGCCCGTCATTGCGAGGAGCTACAGCGACGCGGCAATCTGAATGCAAGGAGGAGAAACGCCGCGGAATAATCGCGCAATCAACACAGGAGCTTAAAGATCATGCAAAAAAACACTGGCCCAAATGGGCGGGACTTCTTTCGTTTTTGGCATTACTTGGTCTTGGCGGAGAAACGCTGCGCAGAAAACTTGCTGAAAAAAGAAAGAAACTACAAGTAGGAGCCGTCTCCGACGGCGAACCAGAGGCTGATGGCGAACAGCCTTCGTCATTGCGAGCCACGAGCCAAGCGAGTGGCGCGGCAATCTCAATCGAACAAAAATACGGCGAAGCAGTCGCGAAATATCCAAAATACATTGTAATGGTTAAAGCCGGCAAAGAAGAAGAATCAATATTTTCCATTATAGATGTTAAGGGAAATTTGATAACAAGTATGAACTTTTCTCAGAAGAAGATAGGCGATGATATTATTTTGAAATTTCCTGATAAGTTTAACAAATTGCCGTTTAAAGTTACAAGACAGGATATTGTATCTGCGGTTTTTGATGTCCTTTATAAAAGAACAGCGCCGGATGTTATGGCTGAAAACGTTGTAATTTCTGTTAATAAAGACGATGAAAAAGCCTTAGACATATGCAAAAATATAGAGGGTAAATATGAACTTTTAATGAAACAAAGGGACTATAGAACAACCATAGCACTGTCTTATCCGACAAATCCGAAATTTAAACAAAAAATAATTAAACAGAGCGATTATGCGATAGTGCCGAAAACCAGCGCGGATAAAGATTCTATCACCGCTTTTTTTCTTTATAAAAACAAAGATGACTTAACTTTTATGCCTTTAAAAGAAGAAGAGCTTTTTGTAACAGGAGATCTGCCGTCTATTAAACTAAAAGGCTTGTTTAATTGGTTAAGTAACATCAAAGCAGAGGATATTATAAACGCCTTTTTTGAAGCTATTCTTGTTGAAGCGCAAAGAAAAGGCAAATCGGAATTTCATATTAGAGTACATAATCAAAACGACCAGGGCAAAGCTTTTTTTGCAGCTCAAACAAAGAGATGGAAAGAGAAAACTGTCGACGCAAGGCCTGACATGGGAGATGCGCAATACACGTGTTATAAATTTAAATGTGAGGATTTTAAGGATTTTCAAGACCAAACACCGGGTTTTTCGAAAGACGGTAAAAAACTAGCCCTTGATAAACAAAACTCACTCTGGGCGTTATGGGGATACGGTATATTTACAATTCTGTTGTCATCTATATATTTAGGAGGGGTTAGAAATTGGTTTAGCGGGTTACCTCTTCTGGCATTTGCCGGAGTTGTAATTTTATATGCGCTACAGACAATGGCTCTTCATGGCATCAGGCTGTTGCCTGAACCTGTTGTGGAAGGTGAGGACATAAAAACAGCGCTTATTCCTCCTTTTATGCCGAACATGATCGATGTCTTTCCTATTTCAGATAAATCCGAAGAACGGATTGTTTATGTGATGGATGGTAAGACTTATGTCAATGTAGAAGAAATGGCTAAACATAATAAGTTAATGCAGTACTTATTCTGGTTCCATGAATGGTTTCATTTGAAAGGAATTGAATCTCATCCTAAACTTTATTTAGCTCAAGGCGCTGTTTTTGCCCTGGGATTTCTGCTTTTTATGGGAACGTGCTGGCTGTCAGTTACAGGCGCTAGTGCGGCTATAGGCGCGGTTTTATCGGGCAAAATGAGCACTAAATACGTAATGCTTATGTTATCTCCTTTTGCTGTCGCGATAATATCCCAGCTCATGGCTCCTCGTGAAACTCTGGATATTGAGAATGTTTCTTTTGGTACGGGTCATATGGCGATCATAAAAGATTATTTGCTTAAAGACGGTACTATAGACGCTGAAAATATTCGCGAAGAAAATTATCCTCCTGATATAGGTTCAGACGGTACAGCGACTCAGGAGTATGCCGAGAAATATATTGAAACCAGAATAAGTGAATCCTTTTCCAACGGAAGGGTTCTTAAACTTGGAGTAGATCTTGAGAGGGGCATCCTTACTATTTACGGCATTGTTCCGGACCTGAACGGAGAGATGAAAATGGAACCAGCGGGAATTGAATTTTACAAAACTCTTGAAGCCTTGAATAATGACAGTGAGTTTAGGGCATTTATTGTCCGGAACAAGGAGTTATTCAAAAATCTGGAATTTTATATTATTGGCGATAAATCTGACGAGAAAAAACACAGCGCTCATCCTCATCTTTTTACCTGTAAAGGGTATAAATGGCAAGCCGCGTCTTCAGGCACCAGGCAGGGCCGATCAGCAGCTGTGTATATGACAAGGCCATTTTTTGAGGATATGCCTTTGGAAATAAAATTGCCTGTTTTGTATGAGCAGATATTAAGGGCGGCGCTGCTTCATCGATTTTGGGAAAATTACGGAGGTAATTTATATCCCCGCGGGGATCTTTTGAGGATAAAGAGCCTGCAGGAAAGAATAACCGCTGATACGGTTATAGATGAAGAAATCCGAAATGTAGTAAAGAACGAAACAGCCTTGAACCGCGATTTAAGTATCCGTGCAGAAACTCTTGACCAGCTTGACTGCTATCTGGAAGGAGCTAGAACCGAGTGGCAGAAAGACTTTGGAGAACTTGAGGGAGGTGTATTCGCGGATTTAGAACGATCTGTAAGAGCGCTTCGTAAAGATATCGAGGACATGGATTATGAAAAAGCAATAGACGGTATGGGGATTATTATGTTTAAGTTATCTTCGATTATGATGAAAAAGACCGATATTGCTGAATTCGCTAAAAATAATAATGATATGATCCTTTTTATGAGTACAGCCGATGGATTAAGTAAGATATTACGCAAATATGTGGCAAAGAACGGAATATATAACCGTAACGAAGGGCAAGGACTAAGCTATGGCAGGGCTGTCGGTAAAATAGTTATAGTAAAAGACGCTTCTGAGTTTGAAGACCTACGGGTTCCGCTTAAAAGAGCGGGAGTTAAGCTTATGCCTGATGGAAAAACTCCTGCCGAAGATATTATATGGGTTGTTCCTGAAATGCTGGCAAAGGATGTTACAAGTCTTGGCGGAGAAAAAGTCGTTGGTATAATAATGAGTGTTTTTGGCGCAGGACATGCCCAAAATATGGCTGATGATGAGGCTATACCGATAGCTGTTATTCCTGATGCCGTCAATTTTCTCGATCAGCAGGTATTTAGAGATAAATATTGCCTGCTTCGCGTTAATGAAAAAGGATATGTCAGGTTTAGACTGGCTGCGCCTAGTGATATAGAGAATAAAGATAGATATAAACGTTCAAAACCCGATAAAGGATTATTAAGAATACCTGAAGCCGTATTAGACGGGGAATTGGTATATAAACTCGGGGATGTCGATAGATTTTTTATAAACCGTGTTGGCGCGAAAGCCGCTAACATAGGAGAATTGATGAATATCCCTGAATTAAAAGAGGTCGCCCCGCCTGATGGTATAGCGCTTACGTTTACGTTTTGCGACAAGTTTTTGGAGGAAGCTAAATATAACGGCAGTTCTATAAATAGTCAGATACAGGCGGCGTTACAAGAGATACAGGATGAGTACGGTATGCGGAAAGAGGGGGTTTCAGATAAAGAGATTTCTGCTAAATTAAAAGTTATAAGGGATCTTATTGTGGCCGCGAAAATGCCGGATTTCGAGAAAACAATTTTGGATAATATTAAAAGTTTGCGAGAACAATACGGAAACACAGGATTTTTTGTAAGGTCCTCGTTTAATTTTGAGGATCTATTACAGGTAAATGCCGCGGGCCAATATGAATCTTATCCGGATTTAGATGAAATGCAAGAAGTCAGTAAAGATGCCCAGATAATAGAGGCGGTTAAACGTGTTATTGCGACAAAATATTCACAGTCAGCTTTTAATTTAAGACAAAAATACCGGGTTAACGATGAAGATGTATTCCCCGGGGTTATTATCCAGGTACCTGCTTTTGAAATCGATTCAGCATGGGAAACACGCGAAGAATGCCGTGAATATAAAATGTATATTAAGGACAAAGATGCCATTTCTATACAAAAACAAGTAAAAGCAAAGAATGATGCTATTGAAAAAGCAATGAATGACGGGAATGTTGATCTGGCGAGAATTTATGTTAAATTTAATGATATTGCTTTAAGGTATTTAACTGAAAATTATAAGGATAACGGAATATCTTCTCAGCAATTAGATGAATTGAAGAGCGAGCATAACAATTGGCGCAATATGCTGATTACATCAGGCGTGATCAATACATGGAACTCGTTATCCGAGGATAAAGGTGAGATGCAAATAATTGCCGGCCGGGGGATAAGCGGTGTTGTCGGAGATCACGGCAGATTAGCCCAGGCAATAGTTAACAAGCACAGAGGGACAAGAAAGGTCTGGTCTTTACAACCGTTTGCAAGTGAAGGCGGAAAAAAGATATGGGACAAAGGAAGGCTTATTCCGTTTGGCACGACGAAAGTAGAAGCGCGGGCAAAAATTTTAAGCGCGAAAACAGCCGAAGAATTGGCTGATATAAGCAAAATTATCAGCCGGATGTGGCATTGTTGGACCCAGGACATTGAATGGATGATAGCCCCTGACGGGAAAAAATATATTGTTCAAAACAGGTCAGTGCCTATAGCTTTGCCGCATGACGTAAACGAGCCGGAAATATTCTATATGGGGCTTTATCGTAAAATTCTGCCTAAAATAAAGGATCAGGAACTTAATGAAGTGAAATCTTTCTATAAAAAAGGAGAGGTTTTAAAGCTTTTTGAATGCATAGACGTAAGCGGAGAGACAGACGCTAAACTTCAAAATACTGATCCTGCAAAACTTGCTAAAAGAATAATAGCTCTTTTCTATCTTGAACAATTAATGAAACATTGGCAAAACAGAAAAACACTGGCAGAAGATTCGGAGCGAATTGATCAAATGATTAAGTTTGCCGGAGAAGGCCGGAATATATATTCACAGTTTCGAATGCTCTATCTTTTAGGTGCTTTGAACGATGTTGGCAATGCGGACAGGATAAAGGCGTATGCGAAAACAATGCCGGTTCTTGTCGGGCACATTTCTGTATTTGCTTTTGCTGAACTTTGCGGACAAATGGGGCTGTACAAAGAGGCAATTACAGCTTTGGAAGACAGAGTTTATATTGATAATGACAAGACAAGCACTTTTGTGGAAAGGGTGTTCGATATTGTTGACAGGTATGTGTTAGTTGATGAAGCTATACCGTTTTTAGATAGAATAAGCGCTAAGTTCGCGGGCCAATGGCAAAGCAGACAGGCGCGTATACTTATCAATAAAATAAAAGAACAAGCAACGGTTCTTGTCGGTATTCCGGCAAAGATTTACGATGATCTTTCGGAAGACAGTATGCGAAAACTTGGGGCTAATCCGCTTATTTGTCCGGTAAAAATTAACGGCTCGGTAGAACCGGACATGCTTGATGACCTGGAAAAACAGAGAATCAGGCATTTTGCTTCTGCGGCGATTCTGATTGATGTAGAGGCGGATATTTCGGAGATTATTGCTAGGATTGACAAATGCGCCGGAGAAATAAAGGATAGAGCTTTTATATTGGGACATCCTGAAATACGCGGGCTGAATGAGACGACTGTTAAGGAGATAGAAAATATAGAGTCTCTTGTAACGGATATTTCGAGAAAATATTTAGACGCGATAAGTTCGCTGACTCTTGATTCGTCGAGTTTATATCAATTAAGAATACGGAAGACATTTAAGAAATTTTCGCAGGGCGTGAATAATCTTAAATTTACCCCTGAAGTAAAAGCTTCAGCCGAAGAACATTATCTTATTCATTACGCTGACGGCCGGGAACTTTTAAATAGAACAAGAACGATTGTTCCGCTTGGATTAGAGATACAAAAAAGACGGCAGAAAATGAAAGTCTCAAGAAGTAAAGATAAATTTTATGACAAAATATTTGTAATGGCGCCTGAAAGAGTTGTGTCGGACGAAGATAAGGCGATCTTTAAACAGACTCTTATTAAATTATGGATGCTTGAAGGAGTGTTGAATGATACAGACGTTCATGTTATTGACAGGCATGATGGCGGTTATTCGACAAGCGAGATATATGGAAGAGTTTTTCTATCGTCTGGAGAAGTAGCAAATAAAGGAAATACGGGATTTAATTGTATAGCAGGCGAGCTTGAATATGACAAGGAAGACTTTTTACAGATAAATCTTGGTCAGGGAGCTAAAAACAATATTAATCAGTATGAGGTATTTGTGAATCTGCTGATCTCTAAAGATAAAGATTGGATAAACGGGCTTAATAAAGGAACTCTTGTCTCGATAAACGGCAGCTTATATTTGTATCTGTCGGGTGTTGAGGCAATAGATCTTGAAGCGGAAATACGAAATTATGAGAGGTACGTGCTTGAAGTGCTTGTGAAAGCGTAATTAGTCGTTAGTCGTTTGTCGGGTGTCGTTAGTAGGAGCCCTGTACCAGGCGCGGTACAGGGCGAACAGAAAAAAGGGTAAAGGATAAAGGGAAAAGGCAGGAATATATGTGATTCGGGTACGTAGCCGTCTCCCCTGAACCACTCATAGGTTCGGGTACAGGGCAGGCTGACGGCGAACGGATAAAGGGGAAAAGATACAGATTGCGTCGTCATTGCGAGGGCTGAGGCAAACGAAGCCCGCGGCAATCTGAACGGAAAAAAGAGTAAGGTTTTAATGGCGTGGTAGGGGTTTGATTTATCAAACCCGACATACTTGTTTTCGTCATTGCGAGCCGCGAGCCAAGCGAGCGGCGCGGCAATCTCTTGGGTAAATGGTAGGGGAAAAGTGTTTGATTGTTACATAACAAAATGGATTCTTGAAAAAAGAGGTGCGATGAAAACCTTCCCGCATCTCTTGAAATGCCCTTGTTTCGAGCTGTAGCCTATGCAGTTCAGGCAGGGGCATTTCTTTTATAAGGATTCTTGACTATATTGAAACATATGCTATAATTTAGTTATACTAAATTATAGGAGGTATTATGAATAATCTAATGGACATTCTTGGTTCGGATTTGATGGAACGGGATATATTGCCTCAAATTGTAAAGTGGATTCCGCATAAGGAAGCAATTATATTATCAGGTTCACGTCAGGTCGGAAAAACCAGTTTATTGTATTTACTTATTCAACAGCTTGTTAAGAAGGAGGGAATAGCGGTTGAGGATATTTTTTATTTTGATTTAGAAAGATTCGAAAATCTTGATATGGTGAACGCAGGAGTAGATAATCTGATTGATTTTCTTTCGGAACAGAATCCTAAAAGCGCGAAAAAATATGTTTTTATAGATGAAATACAATATTTAGATGATCCCAGTAATTTATTAAAAATTCTTGTAGACCATTATTCTGATAGAATAAAAATATTTGCTACAGGGTCTTCTGCTCTGACAATTAAAAAGAAATTTAAAGATTCACTTGTCGGCAGGAAAATAAATTTTGAAATATATTCACTAAACTTTAAAGAATATCTTGTTTTTAAAAAAGCTCCTCAATTGAGAGCTATAATACAGGTATATGAAAAATTAAATCAGATTAAACCGATATCAAAGATTTCACACAAAGAGATATTAAAACATTATTATGAATATTCTCTTTTTGGAGGATATCCTGCTGTTGTTCTGTTGCGAGAGCAGGATAAAAAGAAAAAGTATCTTAATGATATTTATTCGTCTTATATACGGAAAGATATTAACGCACTTTTTTCTTTAGAAAATATAACTGCTTTTAATAATGTGGTGAAATTATTGGCGCTAAATATTGGGAATTTAATTAATGTGCAGGAAATTTCCAAAGAAATAGGGATGGCAAGACAGACGGTAGAAAAATATTTTTCAATTTTAGAAAACACATATATATGCAAATTTATTCAGCCTTATTTTACTAATAAGAAAAAAGAAATAGTTAAAATGCCGAAAGTTTATTTTTATGATACGGGATTAAGAAATAGGATTATTAATAATTTCCGAAAAATAGAAGATAGAATGGATGCGGGAGCGTTAATTGAAAATGCCGTGTTTAAGAATTTATTGAAAAGAGTAGAAAATCCGGGAAATATTAAATTCTGGAGAATGAAATACGGGGTGGAAGTGGATTTTGTAATTGACGAAGAAGAGATTGTTCCGGTGGAAGTTAAAATGAAAGATACAGATACAATTTCCTCTGGAATAGCTTCATTCTTAAATAGTTACAACCCGAAGGCGACGATTATTGCTAATAAAGGAATGACAAAAAAAGTAAAGGATGTTATGTTTTTTCCTTTTTATGTTGTTTGATTTAACCCGCTGTGTATCGGACAATTGCGTTCGTACTCTGGGGGGGTTTTGACGGCGAGCGGAAATAAGGAAAAAGCTTAAAGGAAAAATGGAAAAGTCAAAATCCCAATTTCGTCATTGCGAAGGCCGAGGTAGACGAGGCCTGTGGCAATCTGAAAAAAAATATGTAGGAGAGGTCTCCTGACCCCGAACAGATAAAGGGGAAAAGGTTCAAATTTCGTCATTGCGAGCCGTGAGCTCAGTGAACGGCTCGGCAAACTCGGATAGAAATATAATAAAAAGAAAAAAATAAACCACAGAGAGCACGGGTAAGGCTTCTTCGGAGCTGTTCAAGGTTGAAGGCTGAAGGGAAAAGAGATTGACATTTTTTGTGAATAACGAAAAATGATCCTGGAAATGCGATGAATAAGAGCATTGGTAGGGCTTCGCTTCGCTCGCAAAGACGGAGGGGGGAAATAAACTGGGGCGAGAAGAGAAAAAAAATATATTTTTGGGTTTTGAATAGCTCTGTGACCAAAGGCTCTGTGGTGAAAAATCCGGAAATCGGTCTTTAAAAAAGCGAATAGGAGTTGGTGCATGGTAAATAGAGATTGTCCGTCAAAGGCGGATCCGCCTCTGGAGGGCCGCGGTCGCTAAAGCTTCCTTCGCAAAGACGTGAGATTCTGCCTGCCCCTTTTTAATGTTGGATAATTTGGATAATGACCATTGACCAAAATACCTCCATGCTAATACTAACCTTGACTTTGAATTAGCCATACAGTATACTTAGGGTATGATTAAACGAGAATTATCTGAATTATGCCTTCAGTTTTTTAAACAATATCCTGTTATAACCATTACCGGTCCTCGTCAGTCCGGAAAGACGACCCTTGCTAAAAGCGTTTTTCCTGATTTGCCGTATGTTAATCTTGAAGAACCTGACAGCCGTCGTTTAGCCATAGAAGATCCGCGGGGATTTCTTGCCGAGTTTAACAATGGTGTTATCCTTGATGAAATTCAGCGTGCGCCGGAAATACCTTCTTATATACAATCAATAGTTGATCGTAACAAAAAGAATGGTATGTTTGTCCTTACTGGTAGTCAGCAATTTGAAGTATCACAATCCATTAGTCAGTCGCTTGCAGGAAGAACTTCTTTAATTAAACTTTTACCGTTTAGTATGAAGGAGCTTGGCTTTTTGATTGATGTTAACGATTTGAACGGCGCATTATACCGTGGTTTTTATCCAAAACTGTATAATGAAAATGTTGATCCTTCACATTTTTATATGAATTATTTTGAGACGTATATTCAGCGTGATTTAAGACAATTAAGTCAAATTGATGATTTAATGTTGTTTGAAAAATTTGTACGATTATTAGCCGGCAGAATAGGACAGCTTGTTAATTACAATAGTCTGGCAAATGATTTAGGGCTTTCACAGCCTACGCTTAAGAAGTGGCTAAGATTGCTGGAGGCTAGTTACCTGGTTTTTCTTTTACAGCCTTTTTATCGTAATTTGAACAAACGTTTTATTAAAACACCTAAGATTTATTTTTATGATGTAGGATTAGCCGCTTATCTTTTAGGTATAGAAACCACAGCGCACATAAAAAACCATCCTCTTAGGGGAAATCTGTTTGAAAATCTGGTCGTAGCAGAGTGCTTGAAGAATCGCTTTAATCAAGCGAAATTGTCAAACCTTTATTTTTTTAGAGACCGCACGGGAAATGAAGTGGATATGATTTTTGAATGCGCGCGGCATCTTGTTCCTGTTGAGATCAAAGCTTCGGAGACAATGAATATGGATTATTCAAAAGGATTAAAATTTTTCAGAACTCTTTTTCCTGAGGAGGTAAAAACCGGCTATATTGTATACGCGGGCAGTCAGAAAAAACGTGTTAAAAATGAAATATTTTTACCGCTCGATTGTTTATCAGATCTTATGTCTTGAAAAAAAGTTCATACCCAGCCATGATGCTGTCGCACACCATTTGAGTGATATTATTAAAGTAAAGTCTTCTGAATGCTCCTTTTTAATGTTGGATAATTTGGATAATGACCATTGACTAAAATGATTTATATGGTATGCTTATATCATGTTTGAAGATTTTTTGATACATAATCAGTTTAAAGAGTCCATAATACGGTATAAGGATTTTGATCCTCATCTTAAGAAAATTAAGGGTCTTCCGTTCAAATACCAATCTTCTCTTATTAACAAACCTGAGTTTTATATTCCGGGAGTTTATCTAATTACCGGGGGAAGACAAGTCGGGAAAACTACTTTCATTAAGCAGTTTATTCTTATGTTATTGACTGAAAAGAAAAACAATCCTGATGATATACTTTTTCTCACTGGTGAACTTATCGATTCTCACCATATTCTACGTAGAATAGTTGAAAAGTTTTATAATCCAAAAACAATTCAATATCTATTTATCGATGAAGTCAATTATGTTCCTGATTGGGATAAATCAATCAAATATTTGGCAGATTCCGGAATTTTTGAACATATGATAGTTATTTTAACAGGCTCTGATAATCAGATTATCCGAACTGCTATGAAAAGGTTTGCTGGCAGGCGTGGTAAAGCCGATAAGGCCGATTTTATATTCCAGCCGCTTTCTTTCAAGGAATCCGTGCTTTTGAAAAATCCGCGGCTAAATTCATTATGCGAAAACATTACAAATGCTCCTATTACGGTTGCTATTAAAGGCTATCGAGAATATCATGAAGTTTTGAAGGGTTGTTTTTTTGAGTATCTTATTCATGGCGGTTACCTGCCGGCAATCTCTGATTATCTGACAGGGAAAACCATTTCGAATTCAGTAATTAACACTTATGTAGAATGGATTATCGGTGATATTTTAAAGCATAACAAAAATGAACATTATTTATGTGAGATACTAAAAGGCATTAAAACGACTTATTCAAGTCAGATTTCCTGGAATAATTTGGCGAAACATCTTTCAATTGATCACCATAAAACTGTAGCAGATTATTGCTATCTTTTGCAATCAATTAATGTGCTGTATGTTCTGGAAGCTCTAAGCGAACACAGACTTTCCGCGGCTCCTAAAAAGAACCGGAAATTATATTTCAGGGACCCGTTTATCTATCATTCGGTATTGGCGCATATCGGACAAAACTATTCTTTTGCGTCGATCAAGGAACGGTTGAATGTACCGCGATATATGTTGCAATTTGTAGAAACAGTTGTTGTAGATCATTGCAAAAGATGCAATCCCGCGTTCTATATCAAAGGAAAAAAAGGCGAGGTAGATGTAGCGATTGTGCGAAACAAAACCTTTTATCCCATTGAGATCAAATGGGCCAAACAGTTAAGGCCCGAAGAATTTAAACAAATTAAACAATATAAAAATGGTATGATTCTCACGCCTTGGGTTGAACACAAAACGCTGGATCAAACCAAAATAGTCCCTTTAGTGCAGTTTTTGATTCATATTAGTGACGGACAGTTCTGTTTCCAGTAGTAAAGGCGCGCAAAAAACCTTCCCGCATCTCTTGCAGAAAAATCTTTGTCAGTTGCGACACAAGCGCTTAGTTTTCTGCAAAAAGAAGGATTAATTCAAAAAATATATCGTGGTGTGGGCAGAAACCATTGGAACACACTTTTAAAGATGCCCTAATGCAGGGAAAAATAACTCATACCCAGCCATTATGCTGTCGCACACCATTTGAGTGATATTATTAAAATCTCCTGAATGACATTTTTCTAATGCTATGTAGTATTTGTATCTGTCTTCTATCCTTACTACTGCCGGCGTAAGACCTTGGCTTAAGAGCTGAGTTGCCATAAGTAAGCGGCCTACTCTGCCGTTGCCGTCAAAAAAAGGATGGATTATTTCAAATTCGTAATGATCTTTGGCTATTTTGGTAATGGGATCGTTGTTGTAGAAATTTATCTTCTTGATGAGTTGTCCCATTTTTAAGGGTACATCTTGGGCAGAAGGCAGGATTATATCAGTATTGGTCAAATTTACATATCCTGTTCTGTATTCACCGGGAAGTTTATTGTTAAAATTATACATGACTATTTCATGTAATTTCAGAATGTACTTTTCGTTGATTTTAAAGTCCGGGGAGATTGTTTTTAACATATATTTCATAGCGTTTTTGTGATTAATAGCTTCCAGAACTTCAAATAATTCCTTTCCTTTTACTGTTTTGCCGGCAATAGCCGCCTCTGTTTCTTTCAAAGTCATTCGGCTTCCTTCAATAGCATTGGAATGATAGGTCATGTTTGAGAAGAAATCGTTTTGAATTTTTTCATCGTGCTTTAAGATTTCAAGCGGGTTTTTAACGTGCTTTTTTAATTTAAAAACGATTTCTTTTAGACAAACATATTCTTTGAAAAGCTGGTCTATGTAACGGCTTTGTCTAATTTGCGGAGTTACCCCATTGTCCAGCCAACGCCAGATTGTTTTGTAGTCAACTTCCAACCGTTTCGCAAGAGCTGTTCGTGATATACCAGTGGTGTTGATAATTTTTTGTAGTTTTTCACTGTCAGAAAAGAAAGGAACTTTCATATTTGCCTCCGGGTATGATATGGCACAATCAAAATTTATCTACAATTATAGTATACCATATGCCCTATAAAAATCAATGCTATTTTTGAAATTTGGAATATCGGAAAAAGTGAAAAGTCATAACTATATGTGATTTGGGTACATAGGAGGGGTCTCCTGATGAGCCCCGACAAAATGTAGCGTTCGCCGTCAGGAGACGGCTCCTACGATGAAAAAAAGTATCAATTTTTTTTAGAACTATAGAGAATGCTGAAAGGTTATCTTCTTATAAATACTTAATTAAGAGTATATATTTTTTGCCATGTTAGTATGTTGGCGGTTTTTCTTTTTTGCTCAGCTGTGCCGCCGTAAACAATGTACGATAGCGCGGGATCATTTCCTGAAAGCTTGTTCCAGTATTTTATATTTTTAAAATAGTCTTCTGATATAGTGCGGCCGGATTTGATCTCAATAGGAAACAGTTGACTTCTGTTCTCTATAAGACAGTCAATTTCGTGTCCTGTTTTATCGCGCCAGAAATATAAATTATTATCTTTTGCCGAGTTAAACCTTTTTTTTAGTAATTCACTGATAACCAAAGTTTCAAAAAGAGGACCTTTAAGCGGGTGGTTGGATAAATGGTTAGTATCTTGTATTCCTGCCAGATATGAAGCGAGCCCGGGATCTGTAAAATAGAGTTTGGGCATTTTAACAAGTCTTTTGTTGTAATTTTTATAATATGGCCTCAGAAGAAAAACTATAAAACTTGTTTCTAAAAGTGAAAGCCATGCTTTTGCTGTATTATGATTAATTCCGCAGTCGTTGGCTATGGAAGATAGATTAACTAATTGTCCTGTACGATGGGCGCACATTTTAAGAAAAGTATGAAAGGTTGACAGGTCATGAACATTTTTTAATAGACGTAAATCTCGTTCCAAATAGGTCTGAACATAATTTGAGTAAAAATTAGACGGATCAATTTTTATGTCGTATGGACGAGGGTAAAATCCTTTAAACAGATAGTCTTCATAATGTTCAAAAGATATATTAGCTGAATTTAACTCTTTAACGGAGAATGGAAGTAATTTTAAAATAGCAATACGTCCTGCGAGTGATTGTGTGATTTTTTCCATTAATAAGAAATTTTGTGATCCGGTGAGTATAAACATTCCCGGTTTGTTTTCTTTATCTATAATTCCCTGTAGATATGAAAAAAGTTGAGGCGCTTTTTGCGCTTCGTCAATAACAGCTCCGGAGGGAAATTGGGATAAAAAACCACGCGGATCATTAATGGCAAATTGCTGTGTTTCAGGGTCTTCTAAAAGAACATATGGTTTTTTGGGAAAGATTTTTTTTACGAGCGTAGTTTTTCCTGATTGGCGCGGCCCAATTAAAGCTATAGAAGGGAAGCCTGTAGATAAATTTTTTATTACTTTTTCCATTATACGTTTTATCATAGTATTTAAAGAATATCATATTTTGGACAAATTGTCAAATGGATTAACGATTTGTCCAATTCTGTTATTGCGGACCGTGAGCTATGCGAACGGCGCGCAATCTGACTGAAAAAATAAAAAGCTCAGAGGGAGAATCACCCGTCTCCAGATGGGGACAGGTACCCCTGTAGGAGAATAATCCCTTGCTGGTACCAGTCCCCTTATTTTTGTTTTTAGTTTTTGAATGACTCAGAGCCTCTGCGGTAAAAATTCTGGAAAATAGTTAATAAATTTCAGATTGCCGCGCCGTTCGCATGGCTCACGGCTCGCAATGACAAAACTGCATTCGTCATTGCGAGGAGCGAGGAAAACGAGCTTCGAAGCAATCTGAGTGGGAAGGTTTTAGTTTTTTTATGGCTCTGAGGCTCAGAGTCTTTGTGGTAAAAACTTTGGAAAAGTTGTAGAATGTGTGATTATTTAATAGGCGTTAAGCTGTTTAACGGTAAAGACTTACGCAAAGCGTCTGTTAGTCTGGAAAAAGCAAGATTTAGGGGTTGATAAGTTAAAGGCATATAGTATTATAATAAATATAATATATGTTAAACAATCAAAATCTTGACTTTTCTTGTGTGAATATTAATTGTGCGTTACAAAGATCTGATTTTTTAGTGATAATGTGGGTGCTTACATGAATAGAATTCTTCGGAGTATTATAATTATACTTGTTTTGGGAGTGTTTTTAATAAACACATGTTGTTATGGTGTAGAAATCTCTCCTTTTAAGTTATATGACAAAATTGCTGTTTACTCTTTTTTACAGGATCGGGATTTCAGGGAAATAGCAGAAGAACTGAATACTGTTTATACGATTGCCGAATACTTATTGGGTAACCCGGAAAAAAGATTAAAACCTCTTCCTCCTAAATATTTTGAATCAGTAATGACCTCTGAATTGGGCAGATCTCCTTCAGGGATAGATTTATCCGGAGTAGAAATCAAAGGTGAAAAAGTATTGATACCTTATGCGCAGTCAGATAAAAAATGTATCATTCAGTTCACATCGGATAAGAGGCAGCCTTTTAACGGGGCAGGAAATAAGAAAAACTTTAACATCGGGCCGTATGAAATTAAATATACTATTGATTCCTTTCAGAATTCCGAAAATTCAAAGAGATTAAGTGCTGCTCATGATTCTTTCATATCAGATCTTATTACGCATATTAATTCTTTAAATCTTACCATAGATCAGGCAGAAAAGCTTTTTGTTGAATCGTGGAACCCTGTATGGGGCGTATTAATAGAGCAGGATAGACCGCGGCACTTTAGGTCGTATTTTGTTTATCCAAATACGCTTTTGAGATACATAATTACGGAAAAAGGAAAAATTACTGTCCGTGAAATTGAAATCCCGAAATTAAAATATAAATATAGTAATATAGATCTCAATTCTTATAAAACAGATACTTTGACGGTTCAGTCTATTAAACTGGATTTAAAAAATAAGAATGTTTTATTTAAAGCAGAGGTCAATCGTATAGACGGCATAAGTATTGAAACAGTTGCTGTTTTAAGGCCCGGGCAGGAATCTATTTGTGTGTCCGTGGCTACGGGTTGCATGAATACGCCTGGTTGTAAATTTTGCGGAACCGGAGAAAAAACAATAAACGGAGAAATCCCTAATATTAGTTTAACGCGGGATGAGATAAAGGGCCAGGTAGATTTGGCTATACAATTTGTCAGAGACAATATAGATCCTTTATTTGGAACCGGAGACATTCAATTAAGTGTGATGGGTATGGGAGAAGCGGCTCTTTATCCAGAAGCAGTTTTAGGTGCGGTTTATGATTTGGAAAAAGAAAAAATTATAACAAAAACGCGTATAAGCAGTGTTGGAAATATAAAGATGCTGGAAAGAATGAAAAAAATGGCAGAAGGCATCTTTAGCTTGGATGAAAATATACGTCCGCCAATGCTGCAGTTATCTTTGCAATCTTCGGATGATAAAAAAAGAAGGGAATTAGTTCGCAATCCCCAATTTCTTTCAGATTTTGACGATATTATAAAATTTGCTATTGACTACAATAAGACTTTTGAAATTCTTGACCGCCTAGACATTCGGGTAACTCTAATGGAAGGTATAAATGATACTCAAGAAGATGCGAGATTAATGGCGGAAAGAATTAACTCTATATGCCGGAGGGAAAAATATGAAGGCGCTTTTCATATAAAAGTAACGAATTTAAATGTTGTTACAGATGTTTTTCAGCCACCGGATGAAAATAAAAGGGATATTTATATAAAAGCTATACAGGACATGCGCTTTTCTAATATTTTTGCTTTTCGTACAGGAGGCAGCCTGTCTGACGTATCTCACGTAAGAACAGTGACATGCGGCACTTTAATCGGGGAGCCGTCCGGGTTTTCTGTAAGCGAAAACAGCCGGGCTGAAAAGTGTCTGGTAGCAGGAGGAGTGTTGCCGCCAAGCATGGATTTTGTTGTTACAACAAAATGTTCGGAAGAATGTGTTGTATGTTTTGGCGTTAATATGCCCGAACATATAGAGTCCGGATTTGAAGAAAAGAAAAAAATGATAAATCGTTTATATGAGAACGGAGTAAAACGCTTAATTTTTACAGGAGGCGAACCTCTTTTAGCCCACCGTTTGCAGGAGCTTTTAAAACATGCTTATGATAAAGGAATGACCGTGGTTTTATACACGAATGGAAGGTTTATGAATGAGGAGAGAGCGCAGAAAATTATGCCGTATGTTCATATGATATCACTTCCTTTGAACGGGTATGATGAAAGTTCAAATGTGCAGGGCGCTAAACCAAGAGGGCGTTTTACGGATACACTTCGGGTGCTGAGGATGATGAAAGAGAAATATAAGGATAAAGAAATTCAGGTTTTAACTATTATGACAAAAACAAATCAAAGCTATTTACGAAAAATAGGTCGTTTGTTGATGAAAGAAACTAAAGGAATGCCTGCGTTTCATTGGAAATTGAGTTTATATGAAAGAAGAGGCAGGACTGTTATGTTATATCCTAACAGCAGCCAGGATCCTTTTTTTCTTTCGTATGATGATTTTCAATCTGTAGTTGAGCCGCTTACTCAAGAGTTCCGGGAACTTAATACCCGGTATAGCCCGCGTGCCCGGGATAAAGCGTATTTATTTATGCTTGCAAACGGGATGATACTTACGACAGAGAATAACAATTATCTCGAACTGGGCACAATATTTTCGGATAGTACACTTAATAATCCTGAAAACAGAAAAATATTCAGTGAAATCACTTCAAAAATAATTGCCAGGGCTATTCCGATAAAACAGAAAGGAACAGGATCTTTTTATGTCGGAGGGGAAGCGATTAGCGGGAACAATCAGTCAGGGCCGGTGGGATCAAGATATCCGCTTGAATTTTATAAAAGTGAATTTGCAAAAAATCACGCTCAGCGGGTTAAGCGCATTGCGTTGCTTTTGGGGCGTAGATGGGGATTGCCCAAAAAATTGGCGGATGAAGTAAGTTTTGCGTGTGTTATCCATGATCTGGGCACTCCGGAGAAGACTGAAAATATCTCTCCGGAGGCAGAGAAAAGAGTAAGGGCTAAATTCAAAGAAGTGGGGATATTGCTTCCGGAAAAAAAATCACGGAATGTAAATGAATACTGTTTTTTTAGCGATATGTTTGCTGAAAGAGGAAATGAGTTTAGCGATGAAGACAAAGATTTTGTTTTGGATATTTATGAACCATGTGCGGCTATAAGCGCGGCTAAAAATAACGGGATTTCAATAAGCCGGGCAGTTGAAACTGCCGTTCTTTTTCATCATCATATCAGGGAACTTAGCGGATATCTTGATGGACGAACTGATTGGAGCCTGGACGAAAAAAGGGAAGTTATGCTTATTGCCTCTTTGCTGGTGGCTGCGGATATCATAGAAAAGGGAATGAATCTTTTTAAACGGATCTTTTTGAATAAGGATTCTAGATTGGAAACCTTGGATGAGACGCGGGAATATTTGAAAAACAGGTCAGAGATACCTGAAGATGAACTAAAAAAAATACTTGACGCGTTTGATGAAGTCAAAGGAACAGAAAAGTTCAAAGAGATTTCAGCGGATGCCCAGAAAATGTCAGATAAAGAGCTGCATGACTTAAAAAAAACGGGTCGTGAACAGATACTTTCTGATATGCTTCATTTTCCCGCGGAGGATGAAAAGAGTCAAATAATGCCGGGTAATAAGCTGAATAAAGAGGAGGCTATAAAATCAGTAGATTATAGCCGCAAGTTTACTGAAAAAGATAAAAAGCATATGCGTGACATTATCGATTATGCTGGATCAATAATGGCGGAGGATGAAAGTTTTAAAACACTGCCTGTAGTTGCGCGGATAGTGGATAAAAATGGTAATGTGATTGTGACTACATCCAGGAAAAAACTAGATGAGCCTACGGAACACGGGGTAAAAGCGGTGCATGCCGAAGTGCAGGCATTAAAAGAGGCGGCGGCAAAAGGATTCAATGATTGGAGCAAAGCCGTTATGTATATAAATATCGATTCATGTTATGCTTGTTCAAGGGCTCTTGCCGAGTTTTACGGGGTTGGAAGGGTCGTGTATGGGGTAGAGGACCCTACTCTTTCCGAACATGCAAGGAATAGAGATGGATACAAAGATAACGGTGTGGAACTTGTAAGGTGTGACGATGGTGCTATAAGAAATGAAATTAAAACCCAGTTCGGGGAACTTATGAAAAAAACGGTTAAAAATTCGCCGTGGGCAAGAATACTTCATGCTAAAGAAAAAGAGATATCCGTATTTTTTCGGGATCGCTACACAGAGGTTTTTGGAAAAGACATCCAGGTAATTCTTTTTGACGCGGATCTGTGGAATGAGTATGCGAACGATAAGAAGGCAGAAAATGCTTTATTTGGTCATTTGGAGTGGTTAAGGCAGGATCTTAATCCACTTAAAAAATATGTGGTTTTAATTTTCGGTGATGATAAAAATATCTGTTTGGCGGCGAGAAGAAAAATACTTGAAATGAATATGGTGTTAGATGGTGAAAAACATGAAAGGATGTTCAAATCAAAAGAAGTCCTGATTTATCGATCCGGCATGATACCTGAAAAAGTAACGGAGAAACCCTGCATAGATATGCATATGCATTCCACCGCTTCTGATGGTCAATGGATGCCGGAAAAAATACTTAATGAAGCTCGGAAATTAGGGCTTAAAGTGATAGCTATAACGGATCATGAGAATATGGAAATATATACGCCTGAATTCTTGCGCAAAGCTTCTGGCCAGGGGGTTGAAGTGATTCCTGGAGTGGAGATAACTAGTCTTTATCAGGGTAACGATTTGGATGGCAGACCGTTGTTTAAGGGGAATTTTTATTGTGCCGATATAGTAGGGCTTTTCCCGAGGCTTTCTGATGAAAAAGAAAAAGATTATTTTGACAGGTTAAATGAACTACATAAAAAACTGAGATTTTCGGCAAATGTGTTTAAGAAATGGGTGTTAATGTCCTGGACGAAATTAAAGGAATATAACCCCGAATTCAGCATGAGTTACAGAGAATTGATATTGGCCGGGATAAGAGATGAAAGGGCTAGGGGCAGATCTTTTGATGCGGATACTTTTGTTGAAATACAGAGGATGAGAGAGGAAGATATTGAAACGGCTATGAAAAATCCGGGAAATGAGGCGGAATTTTGGAATAAATTACCTTCAAGTCTTAGTGAGTTTGCGATGCCGTTAGAGTATCTTTTTGACCTGTGTATAAAAAAAGGATATAAACTAAAGCTTGGAAAAGACAAGTCGAAGGCTATATTAACAATGGAAAAACAGCTGGCTGATAAGATCGAAGAAGCGGGGGTTAGAAGTGATTCTGAGGGCAAGAAAAAACTTATCAGAGATTGTATTTATATGCTTAATGGGTATTTTCTCGATCATCCATATGAATATTTTGGCAAGCCTGGAAAACAGGAAGACGGCGGAGTCTGGTGGCTGGATAATACGGAGACGGTTATTAAATTCATCAATAGCAATAAAGGATATTCGATATTTGCTCATCCAAGCGGACAGAAAGAAGCAATGGGTGCTGAGAGTTTTGAAAAAATGATATCTAAATTAAAGAGTTGTGGATTAGCGGGTATCGAGGCTTTTTCCCGGGGACAGGAACCCATAGATTCGATTTATTTCAACGGGTTGGCAATAAAGAACCGATTATTAACGACTAATGGCAGTGATTTTCACACAGTTTTATCGGACCGAAATATGGCTGTCGGTACAAATAACGGGAGTAATCAGGTTCATAAAGCGATGATAGACAGTTTGGTCGAAAAAAGGATAATATCGGAAAAAACAGGGAAAGCAATAAGTCTTTTGCCGGTAAAACAAAGGAATTTGAATGTAAAAGGAAAGAGTGTGAAGAATTCTGAACAATTAAAAGGGGTTGAGCTAAAGAATAAATCATCCGGTGGAGGTTTGGATAAAATTATTTTACATGCTGTGGATGAAGCAAAAAAAGAATTCAAAACAAAAAAGCCTGATAAGAATAATCAGAAGAATGAGTTAATCGTCAATGATATTTTTGCCGCTATTATTATGTGCGCCAGGAGCGCCGGACGCGAAGGAAAAACCGTTACTATGGCTTTTGATTTTAGCTGGATTCCGGGTTTTATTGAAGATCGAAGTGTGCGGGATATGGTCAATTCGATTGTGAGCAGTCCTTTACTTTTGAAAGGAGCGCTGGAATCTATGGGGATTGATAATATAAATGTGGTTATTCGAAAATGGTCCGGCAGGGAAAAGCAATATGAATCAATTGAATCCTGGGCGCGGGAAATTACAGATAATCTGGTTGTTCCTGGAGATTTTTCTGATGTAATGGTATTAGGCAGTATGGAAGCGCTCGATTATTTTAAGGGTAAGTGGAAAGACGAGAAAATCGTTCTTGATAAAAGGGCATTTCTAGCGGGAATCGATTCTTCGCAATTTGATATGAATCTTTTAACGGTAGGATGCTATTGGGACCTTAGGTTTTTTGGAATGTTACGTGCCGCAATTAAAGCGTTTAAGGGAAGCGATATTTCAGAGCTTGAATATGTCGATAGATCTCGTTCTAATTTCCAAGAGAAACTTTTGATTTTTCTGCCCAGAGCAGTGAAAAAAGACATTGAGGTGATAATAGATAAAAATAAAGCACAAAGAAAGGCATTGCTTTCGGTGTAATTATATAAACGCGGACGCTTTATGTATTATCCGCGGATAAATAGTTTAGGGCGCATTTAAAATAGTGAATTTGTTGTTTGTAGGAGCCCTCTCCTGAGGGCGAACAGAAAAAAGTAAAAAGGAAAAAGTCCGAGAAGAGATTGTTTTCTCTGTCATTCCCGAATCCGCTAAGCTTGTCCTCGTGCAAACGGGGAGCGGATATCGGGAATCCAGAAAAATATAGTTTTTTAATTTTTAAAAAAATCTCTGTGACTCTGAGTCTCTGTGGTGAAAAAATCCGGAAAACTAGCCACAAAGGTACAAAGTTACGAAGAGGCTGGGCAGATTAGACAAATTGTCAAATGAATTAACAGCTTGTCCAATTAAATGCAGATGCTGGAAACGTAAAGCCTTTGTTAGCTTAAAAATGTGTCATTACGAAAGCCGAATTAATGGATGTTCCTTTACTGTCATTGCGAAGGCCGAGCTAAGCGAGGCCTGCGGCAATCCATGTAAAATTAGTTGTAATTTATAAAAAATGATGTTTATCCTGAAAAACACAATTTATCCATAACTTATTTCAAACAAAGAACTTACGCAAAGCGTCTGTTAGTCTGGAAAAAGCAAGATTTAGGGGTTGATAAGTTGAAGGCATGTAGTATTATAATATATAATATAAAATGTTAAACAATCAAAATCTTGACTTCTTTAATTTTCATATTGGGAAAAGTTTTAATGAGGCAAAAGCGAATATTTTTCAAAACAATATCTTTGCTTGTCGCAATACTGTTTTTTTATGAACAGATGGTATGGGCAAGCGGAGAACCCGCTATTATCGAAACAGATAAAACAGTTTCGGGATCGTATAATAATGCCCTGTTTATAAATAGTTTAAATAACTCGCCTAATCTTAAAAATATTGCCCGCATAGAAAATAAATATCAATCAAGCGAAGCTGAAGGTAATGAAACGATTATCAATATTCAGGATTGTCACGCGTCGCTTTCCGCACAGTATTCCATAGTTAATATCTTAAAGGACCTTTTTCAAAATTATAAAGTTGATGTTTTGGGTATTGAAGGCGGGGTAGGATATATTGACACATCTATACTTAAGACCTTTCCGGATGAAAAAATAAGAGAAAAAACAGCTGATTATCTTATGAAACAGGGAAAGATTTCAGCCGGCGAGTTTTTTTCAGCAACAACAAATGAGGATATAGCTCTTTATGGGGTTGAAGATGACGAGTTGTATCAAGAAAACCTGAAGATGTTTAGAACTATCTATGAACAAAACCGTGGGAATCTTTTGTTCCTGTCGCGTGTATTAAAAGATCTAATGAAAAAAGAAACGCGGATATATTCTTCCGAACTTAACAGTATGATCCATAAGTTACGGCTTCATCGTGACAGTAAAATTAGTTTCGATATATACTGGTCTTTTTTGGAAAAACTTTGTTTTGATAAAAATATACCCACACAGGATTATCTTTCCGTAAAAAGTTTTACAGAATCCATATCTTTAGAGAAAAATATTAATTTTGAAAAAGCGACTTTTCAGAGAAAAGAACTGATTGACAAAATAGTGGCCGTATCGGATAAAAGCGGACTGGCGGCTTTAGTGTTAAAATCGCTTTCTTTTAAAAGGGGTGAGATAAATGAAGCCGCTTACCATACCTGGCTTATGGCTCTTGCCGTAAAAAAGAAGATAAGTGCTGTAAACTATAAAGAACTTTTAAAATATATAGATTATGTTAATAAATATCACGGGCTTGACGTAAGCGGACTTCAAAGAGAATTAGATATAGTCGAACAAAAACTATTAGATGAACTTTTGCTGACAAAGGAACAAAAAGAGCTCTATAAAACAATAAAATTTCTTGAACATATCAAAATGCTTTTTGAAATAAGGCTTACTAATGAAGATCTGGCTTATGTGTCCGGGGCTCTGGCTTATATAACAGCTGATGAGATATTGAGGATATTCATGGGGGACGGATCTGCTAGAAAAATGTCACGCTCGGAACTAAACAATAAAAATGACAATACCGCGCTGAAAAGCGAATTAAATACTATTCTTTGTAATGCTAAAGAGGCGCTTGCCTTCTACGATATCGCTGAAACCCGCGACCGGGCTATGATAAAAAATACCTTAAGAGCTATGCGAAGCGAAGGCAAAAAAATAGCCGCGCTTATTTCCGGTGGTCATCATTCTTCTAATCTTACGGGCCTTATGAAACAAAAAGGCATTTCTTATCTTGTATTTGCTCCGGATTTTTCAAAAGATCATCCAAGGCCTTATGTTGCTGTGCTTACAAAAAAAACAGGGCCGTATAAAGAACTTGCTTCGGATAGTTCTTATTATTTAGCGCTTGAAGCGTATTTTGATACAGGAAATATTGATGAACTGGAAGAGATGCTTGTTTTTGCGGTCGGCCAGAGTGTGATTAATGACAAAGATTATAACGCTGATATACAAGAATGGCTTAAGGCTTATGAAGCAGTGTATGGAAAATTGTTTATTAAGAAACTGGAAGCCATGCATGAGGAACCGATTGATCCAAAAGAATTACAAGACCGTTTAGCCGGGATCAGAGTAATTAAAAAAGAAACAGGACGGTGCAAATTAAATGTTTGCGGAAAAACTTATCTGGTTACTCCTGAAACAGTTGAGTTGATGGATGCGGGTAAAGAGGACAGCCATGTTGGGAAAATAAGCGTGAATATCAAAACGCAGTACCTTAATTTTTTGCGTAAATGGGATGCAATGAAAATATGGAGTTCTCATTTTAAAGTTCCTGAAAAAATAGCTTTTTTAGACTGGGATGGGACAGTTGTCAGAACCGCGGATGTTACTGCCGATGCTTTTGTCGCTGTAGCGGGTAGTATATTTAAGGATGAAAAAACAGCCAGAAAGTTTTTTGTCGAAAATCTGGATGGGCTTAACATGGCGGATGAGATCGTGTTATTAAGAGAATACGCGCAATCTCACGGCAGGAAATTTCCTTTTTCTGACGCGGTTCAATACGGTAACGTGCTGGATAATAAAAAACTTGAGCTTATTGGCGACGATCTTTTTGTGGTACAAGGCATTGAAACTTTTATCCGGCATTTAAAAAATAACGGGTTTTATGTGTATGTTGCCAGCGGTATGTCATGCGGAGCTATTGAGATTCAGGCTAAAAAGCTTGGGCTGTTTGATTTGTTTGACGGTATACACGGAAGCCCTTCGACGTATGATGACCCCATAATGACAAAAGATGAGTTTATAACAGTAACGCTTAAAAGACATGGTATTTCTAATGCTCATGCTTTTATGATAGGCGATGCTAAAAGGGATATGGAGGCCGCGAATAAAGCGGGAGTTTTTGGTATAGGCAGGGCGGATAAAACGGAAAAAATAAAGGAATTATTAGAAACAGGAGCTTCTTTTACTGTAAGGGATTATTCCCGGGGGGAAGAACTATTAAAAGCAATAGATCAAGACCTGGCAGGAAATCTTTTCGTTAGGATGGTTAATAACTTTTTTCTCCGTCATTGCGAGGAGGCCAGAGGACAGCGAAGCAATCTTGGAAGTCGAAGCGCCTACTTTTCTGTCATTGCGAGACACGAGCCAAGCGAGTGGCGCGGCAATCTCTTTGATGTATTCAGTGCTGGGGTTTCTTTAGGGCTAACATCTACCCTTGGCGCTATAGCTCTTACCTGGGCCGCAGGATCAATAAAAGCATTTTCGTCTTCGTCATTGCGAGGAACCCGAAGGGCGACGCGGCAATCTCAAATAAAAAACATATACGACATTCCTCTTCCCGAGCTCATGGCTTCCCTAAACCATGGTTTTTTCATTCCTCATGTATCACGGCATATGCTTATTTGCAAAAGAATAGCAAAAGCACTTAGACTTTCGGAGGACAAGATAAAACTTCTTGAATATGCTTCGGCTCTTCATGATATTGGCGTAAGCGTGAGAGGCAAACATGAACAGGAATTCTTTTTTATGGCGCAGAGCTTACAATCAGCTTTTCCTGAACAAAAACTTTCAATTAAAAAAGCCGCTGAGATGCTTATTCAGCGGCAAGCAGATAAACAAAAAATAGACTTAAGTATGGCAGATACAACTGTTAAGTATGGATTATTTAAAAACGGGATGGAACGAATATTAGACAAAGAGCTGAGTGAGGTAGAACAGGAAATAGCGTATACAATGGTGGATGTTTTTGGTAATACATTACGTATTTTGGAAGATAGAAATATAAGTATTTCCAAGGACCTGGAAGTATTATTAAAATATCATATTGATTACAAGGCTTTTTTAAGAGATTTAGAGAAATTTGAGCAAGAATTAAGTTTTTCTAAAAGAGATATTTCGCTTTTGCTTTCCATAATATTCCTTGCTGATATATTTGAACACGGGAACAATAAACACACGCAAATGAAACAGAGAAATAAAGAACGTGTTGAAACCTTTCCGGAAACTTTTAGCTTTTTAGAAAAGGAGTTTAATGCCAGGGCTATCAAAGATAAAAGGGCTATTGATGTTCTTAAGGTTCTTTTGGAAAAAAAAGACAAGGAATTATGCGATATAGTGCGCGAAGCAAGGGAAACACCTGAGTTTATGTCAGGAGATTTTGATTTTGATGTTGATGTAAAACTCTATTTGTCATCTGATTTTGATGGAATGAAAGCGCTAGATGATAAGAAACCCGATAGAGACATGAAAGGCCCGGATGCTGACGATACACATCCGATCATAGAAAAACTTATCAAGAACGGAAGAATAGCCGAGGTTTTTTTGCAGGATGATGATCTTGTTGCTTACCGCGTAAGATGGGACGAGAAATATAAAGCAGGGGTAATACAGGAAGAAAACCTTTTGGGTGAAGAGATAGATATAGACGCGATTTTCACAAAGAATCAGCAGGAGAACATAAAAAACTGGATACGTGATCATAAATTACCCAAAAAGCGGGGGTACGCGCATTTCAGGATAGCGCTTGATAATGTTGCTTTGAATTGGACGGGAAGGATTGAGACTTCTAATATCGCGCACGCGGGATATAGCGATGCATGTATATATATCGGTGAGGGTTTGATGGCATCACTTTTTGATATCAGCGATGACCCGCTTTGTAAAATAGTTTTAGCAGAAGATGAATATCGCCATCTTCTGGATAGGCAGTTTAAAAGAAAAGACGATGTTATGTTGTACTGGGACGATTTGGATCAAGTTGCTGATCGTATAATGGGTATTGTGGACGCGCAGAATCCTCCTTTTCGGTATGATTTTTTTGTGTGTAAAACAAAAGATGAGGCGTTGCAACATTACAATGGCCTGGTTTATGAGAAAGAATATATCCGATGGGGTAATTTTATGCCGGTGGACAAAGTGTATAGAACAAAAGAAGCAAAACCGATAAATGTATCTGCCGGTATATATTTATGTGTGCCGTTTGCTTCTCAGGCCGATCCTTCTAAAATAAAAATGAAAATATGGCTGAGATGGAAAGCAGAGCCTTATCGATGGATCGAAAAAAGAATGGAACTCGTCCAGGTTAAAGACCTTAACGGGGATCTTTCTTTTCAATTTGTCGGAACATTACCGCTTTTTTTTGAAGGCAAATATACGTTTAAATATTCAATAGACAGAGGGAATACATGGCAGTGGGCAAATTATGGTGCTCAGGATGACAGGGAGATAATTCGCGAAAAAAGTGTTGATGAAAAAGCAGTTTTTGGAAAAGGTATTCGCAGTATGAGAAAGCCCAGCTATAAAAAAGAACAGTATATTAAATTGTATCAAGGGGATGTGAATTTGAGCCAGGAATTGAATCTGGATATATCCGAGGGGAGAAAGAGGACAGAAAAAATTATATATAAACATAATATTTATTCCGCGGGGGAAAGCGGGGGGGAAAGTAAACGTAAAAAAGAAGGAACGATTGTTGTTAAATATAATGGGCTGAAACACGCAGTGACGGTTGATTTGCATAATACACGCGCATGGCAAAAAGATGATAGCGTTAAAAGATCTTTTCAAAAGAAACAGGAATGGGATAAGGCGCGTATTGAAATTCCGCTTGATGAAAAGGGTAATGCCAGAGAAGTTCAGCATATTCTTACGGAAATGGGGATATCCCGTATGGGGATATGGCTGCTTTTAGAGCATTCCGGCATTAAAGATAGATTTCCGAAGCTTTATGACTTGATGTTTCAGGAATTAGTTCTTCATAAGGTTGAAGATCCGGAAGGCCTGGGAGAAATAGGAGGAAGTGAAGTAGTCGCGGCAGACTCAATTTCGTCAATACAAGGAGATCCTGAAAAAGCGGATATTGCGGATATCGAAAAAGTTGAAAATATAGTCGAATATTCCAAATCAAGAATGTTAAGACAGCTTGCGCTGGAAGCGCTTAAGGTTTTGGTGAACGAAGGCTGTTATGAACGGGATAAATATTTGATGTATCTGAAAAGTGTCAGAGAAGCTGATATTCTTGATGGAATGAGCCGTGTTGAAAGGCGGTTAAGGCGGGATAAATTATTTGTCAGGAATATGGATATAGATCCGGATAATGTGGACAATATCTGTATAAGATGGTTTGTGAACGGCCGGCATAAAGTGATTTATCATGTAACGTTTTATATGACAGACGGATCTGCGGAAGACAGGGAAATTCGAGTTATATGGCCGGTTTCAGGTGATACGATTTTTGATATGGCTTTGATAAAAGAGTCAACAGAGCTTTGGAAAGAAATAAGCGCTAAGGAAGAAAACCATGTGCCCAGGATCTATACTGTAAGAGAGGAATATGATTACAGGCCCAAGATACTTAAGGCGTTTATGCCTGAACTTGCAGGAGGAAGGCAAGGGGGGTTTAGTATCTCAAAAGACATAGTAGACCCGCGGAAACTTATCTATGATGATGTTTTGATTGTGGGGAGTGAGATAGCAAGAGGTAATGAACTGGTTGAATATAAAGCCTCTGTTGCCGTAAATGAAGAAGAAAAAGAACAGGCTGATATAGCGGCGATCAGCGCTTATTTAAACATGTGGAAATTCGGGCAAGATCCTGAAACGAAAAAGGGCCCGGGTCTTTATGATTTAAAAAGGGACAGTATGGTTGTTTATAGAGAGAATACGGGGTATCGCGGACTTATCGTCGAGGTGGATAAATTAAGGAGAACGATAGACCTTCAGGATGTCATAAATTCTCTTTATATGTGCGGTTTTAATAAAGAAAATGTTATTTCTGCTTCGGAAGATAGCCTCCTTGATAGCCAGGAGAGTCTTTATATCGCTCAAAATTATGATAATCCCGGAGGAGAAAAATTCTCTGCAGCAGCGTCTACAGACACGTCTTTTTTTATGATAAGGACAGAAGGGTTGAGGCAGGATAGGGCAGAGCATATAAAATCTAAGATTTTAAAGAGAGGAAAAGATGTATTGATCGGAGAAAAGGAAGAAATCAGATCTTTTAGAAAGATTCGAGCCGCTTGCAGTTTTCTTCAACGGACAATTAATGAAACACAGGCTATTGATGTCAATAGGAGAGAACAAATAGTTCACAGAATAGGGGAGCTTGTGCAAGCAACGTTTTGGAAAAATATAGGATATTATAAGATCCGTGACAGCCAGGAACCGATTTTTGAAATGCTTTGCGCGTTCAGGAAAAACGGACAATATTATTTTGTGGAAGGTTTTCTTAATGATATGGATCTTTCTAAGCCGGAGAATATAGCAAAACTTATTTTGAAAAATATTCTTAAAGAATTATTTCGCGACGAAAAAGCTAAAAGTCCACCCGGTAATAATCAAAAAAATCTTGAATGGCAGAACATAGATGAGATCGAAGGAAAGATATGGAAAGGCCTTGACCCGTTGGAAAAAGTCATCGCCGAATATGCGAAAAAATGTCATATTAGGATTCTTATGGAAGATGAAGTGCTTGGCAGGGACCTGGTAAAATATCAGAGGCTGAAAGATCCGGAAGAAGCTAAAAAAAATGCCCGGGAGTTTATTGACACTATTTATCTTATTCTTAAAGAGGAAGGTAAACATTTTGAGGACGAAAAACAATTGATTAAGTATCTTACGGAACGTTTCGGGCTTAGAGTGATAGTAATAGGAGGAGGAAAAGGGACCCGTTTTTCTCCTGACGGTCTTATTGTAAAACCGGTTTTTAAACCTGACCAGTATAATACACAGATCAAGTTAAGCAGGATTTCAGCCGCGTTTGGAAAACTGGAGGATGTTGTAATAATAGATACCTCGACTGCTTTAAGGATTTTAAAATCGGGACTGGAAATTTCTGACAGAATTAAGGAGCGTATACAAGAGAGAATATGCGGCGAAAAAGGATTAATTCATAGACTGACATATAATAGCAGATATATTTATGAACAGGAACAAGCTCCGATAAGAAAGGAAGTGGGAGATATAATAAGGGCTAAAATGCGATATACGCGCCGTTCTGACGGGATCAGGGATCTTCCCATGGTTGTACATTTGGTATCAGACGCTGTTTATGGCGTGACAGGAAGAGGAAACGCCCGGGGCCAGTTTTTGACTGACAAGATTTCACAAATTATTTTTGAAGCGGTTTTAGAAGAAGAAGAGTATATAGATCAAAACCGTAAAGACGCTCTTTTAGGTAAAAATTGTATAGTTGTTCTGGATTCCGGGGAGGGGCATGGAAGCGCTTATGTTGAAGCTCTGGAACAACTTGAAGAAAAGGGCAAATTAGAAGAAGCGGCATATTCTGTTATTGTCCACGCTGATTCTCCCGGATGGATGCTTGATAAATACGAGAATTATATATTTATAGGATATTTAAAAACAATAAACCGGATTTCTCCGCAAAGAGACACTTTACCTAAAATTACAATTGCCGCTAAAACTCCTGTTGATGGAAGAGGGAAGGGACGGGCCAGGATATTTGTTGAACAAAGCCCAAAATACGGGCAAATTGCTACAGGGCTCAAAGAGTGGAACTCTATGGGAGAAAAAGAAAAGCAAGAATCCGAAGAACTGGCTTCTCTTCAGGAAAAATTGTATCAAGACGGGGAGCTGAAGAGTCCTGCTTATTTAACGAACGCGAATATTTTTATTTTTAACGCTCGATGGACTTATAAAAAAAGAGGAGTTTTATTTAAAGATTATTGTCATGATCTGGGTAAAAGAGGACAGCAAAAACGCAGACTACATGAATACTGGGCGACTGATTTTGTGAATATCGCGGCAGAAGAATATAAAACTAGACAAACGCGGGAACAGGATCCGGAACCTTTGTTAAAACTTATCAATATTGGGACAGACCCGGCTCCTGTAGCTACTAAGACACTTCAAAGGACACTTGATTTCAGGGACGAATTGCAGGAAATGATCCTGGAGAAAATAAGAAAACTGGGAGTTGACATAGATGACGAAGCTACGACTGTATCTATTTCTACTTTTAGCGAAAAGGGCCTTGATTTTGATTGGGATTGGGATGATATTATTTCTAATATATTTGGTGACAATTTAACGAAGGACGAAGATTATCGTCATACACGTTTACGCGGACATATTCATCTGGAGTACACGGTCAGGGTTAAAAAAGGTGCTTTTTTAGACGGGAAATACAGGGATGTTTGTTTAAGCGGCAATTGCGTAGTTGAACGAGGAGTCAAACTTCAGGGGGTAGTGGCAAAAGATGAAATTTTTGAAAAGGACCGGTTACACGATAAAACTACCCGTTATCTGATTCCTTCGGAAACAGGTTGTTTGGAAAGGACCAAACTTGTAGATATAAACCTGGCTGATCTGGGGCTTATTACTAATAAAAAGACAACGATATGGCTCAAAAAGAACCAGCAGGAATCAGACGAAAAGGTTTTAATGAGGATATTCGGGAGCGATAAAAACGGCAAAAAATGTATTGACCAGATCTTTTTGTACGGAGATATTATTCTTGAAGATACTGTTAGGATAGAAAACGGTACTATGCTTGACGGCAGGTCCAGGGAGATCATTCTTTCGGGAAAGACTCATGTCGGACAACATGTTAACCTGAAAGGTGTGCGCGCGAAAAACACTATTTTCGCGGGAAGACGTGATCTGAATATTTATCGGTATAAACAACCGGCTACATATGACACAAAATTTTCATTATATCATTCTATATTCAGGAACTCATATGTAGAGTATAGAGCATTGGTCGAGAATTCCACGGTTTTTGATTCAATCGTTTCGGATGGAGCTAAAGTAAAAAATTCAGATATAAGAGAAGAGATCGTTGTATGCGATGAAAAAGTAGAAGATATACATATTTCGGAGGAGCTGGATATTTTAAACTGTACCATAAATCCAAATAAAGAACGAAGGAAAACATATGCGTATGTTCCGGGGCCCTATTTCTTAAAAGAAAGAACCTCTGATGATCGAGAAGATATTGAACGGTCATTAAGGTCTTTCGCGGAAAGCATTTTTGATAAGTATATGGGTGAAGAAGAATGGGAAGTGGTGCGTAAAGATATGCAAAAAGATCTTAATGCTATAATTCCGGAGCCGGGGAAAAAACTGCCGTGTCCGGGACCTAATATTTCCAAATTTACCCCTCAGCAGATCAAACGCTATATTATTGCCAAGGTGCAGGCGAAAGTAGAAAAATATAAGCCTGATGATCTTAGTGTCAAAACTATGGATTCGCTTATTCTGGGATTAAGAAAATATGCCGTTCGAAAGATGCCGCAAGCTATGAGAGCCGGGAAATTAAATAAAAGGCAAGCCAGAACATTATTTAAAAGACTGGCTCTTTTGGCAGTCAGGGCCAATTTTATAGACTTATCTATGGACCCAAAACTTTTTGACGTAACAAGTTTGGAATCTATTTCCAATTTAAATAATGAAAAGATAAAGCAAATGCTGAACAGGATAACAAGACAGGAACTACCCGAAAAGTTTGAAAAAAGATTTAGCGCTGTTGAAAACCTTGTATTTGGAAATAAAAAAGGTACATTTTTATATTGTCCGGATAATTTCGGCGAAGCGGAAATAGATGCTCTTGTGTGGGCATTTTTAATAAGTATAGGGCATAGAGTGGTGGTTGCGGCTAAAGACGGGTTTTCATATTCAGATATTGATTATAGCGGGATTAAAGATATAATTCAGGCTCATCCTGTGCTTCAAGAACATGAAAAAAACGGAAAAATAAAAGTAATCAAACTGGGGTTTTCAGGAGAAGGCCTGTTTTTACATAAATTGAGCAAAGAAGTTCAAGAAATACTTAAAGATCGATCATTGATGGCTGTGGTACTTAAAGGCCAGGCTAATACACTTACAACAATTGCCCGGAATAAACTTACAATACCTGTAATAGTTATGTTTTTAAATAAATCTATGGCTACGCAATATATGACGGATATTTCCAGACAAAAACCTTTTTGGCCTATTATTGCTTTGGTCATGCCCAGTCAGGGGTTGTTGAAATATCCCGTAGATATGTTGAGACGCAAAAAAAAACTGTTTCAAAATAAAACAGTAGAAGCAGAAGATTCTCAGGAGAAAAGAATGCAATTTTCAGTGGTAGTAGAAGAGCTCCCGAAAGCCATAGAATCGAAAGCCCAGGATGTGAAAGTTGTGCTAAGCAAGTTAACAAAAGATGCGGACAAAACAAAAGAACATGCTTTTAATGTCGCGTCCGCAGTCAAATGGCAAAGGACATTTTTTATAGCTTGTATTTTTTGGGGTATAGCCAGTTGGTTATTTTTTCTTATTACGCGTGATATTTCTTTTGGAAAACAGATGGGAGCGCTTGTTTTATTTTTCGGTCTTTTTATGTGCGGTATGCGGTATGGGATTATGGCAAAAGCTGTGAAAGACGCATTTTGCAATGATATGTTACGTGATCGTGCTTCAAATAGACTTTTAAAAAATGATATCGAATTTCTTGAAAAAGCCAGGAGTAAAGATATAGCTTATAGGCAGTCTAGCGGAAGAGTTACTTATAATCCTGCTTTTGAATATTTACCCGAAAAGATCAAACAGCTTATATATACACATGAATCTTTTCGTTCCCATTTTTGGGGTATGCTTGCGGTTTTGCCTCTTTTAGGTGTTATAATCAAAAAAGTCAGGGACATTTTCAGAGCAGAAGAAGCACCTAATATATATTATGATTATTCTAACTTGCATGAAGTGCTTGATAATAGCATCAAAGCAAATATTGCGAGTGGTTTTCTTAAAGAAAAATATATTAATGCGGAGAAAGAGGAGTCTGTTGCTCCCGGTGTGAATATGTGTAAAATTCTTGACCGTACAACAGGGGATCCTGATATTCAAAAGATCAGGAAGACTATAAAAGAAGAAAGAGAGTCAGGCAGATGCGATCTATGTTCGGTTTCGGAATGGAGTAATGAGGTTTCTCGGCCGGAAACTGACGATTGGACCTTTTCTCCCAGACCCGCTCCGGTGTTTGCTTCACAGTTTATAGCTATAAATTCACAGCATATGCCGCAGGATGACGTGAACCCGAAGTATTTTTATGATGTTTTGACCATGCTTAAAGGCTTGAAAAATTGGCAAATAACATGGCCCGGGAAATACGGGGCTAAATTCACAAAGCATCTGCATATTAACCTTTTTAAAAGAGGAGAAAAAGCGCCTGTAGAATTATTTGAGATTCAGTCTGTTGCCAGGGACAAGAATGGCGAAAAGATTATATCAGAGGTAATAAATTATCCTGATAGGGATCATGCGATAGCCGCGTTTGTCGTGGAAGGAAGTTTTGATGAGCCTAATTTATTTGCGAAACGGTGTAATGACCTGGAGGAAATAGTAAAAAAAGCCGGATGTGAAGTAGATAAATTTATCATAAGAGATAAGAGTTGGGGCCTTAGAATGTATTTATATCCGCGTACCTGCAAACATGAAAAAGTTTTCAGTAACGGCCAGAAAAGAGTGATCGGTCCTGAAGAAATGAGCGGTATTTGGAGGATCTCAGATCCCGGGGATTATAAGAAATTCTGCATGGGAGATGTATATGAAATCTTTAAAAAGACAACTCTTAAAGCAGATTCTGTAAGCTATAAGAGGCTTAAAAATATTATTGAAAGACATTTTTCAGAAACAGAAGGAAAGGGTATTTTACCTCCGGGCATGGATTTTCTCGTAAGCGAAAAATACGACCGTAATTGTCCTGTATCCTGGGAAGCCAATATTCCGGATCATGCGTCTGCTAATCTTGAAACGCAGAAAAAGATGATAGATGTTATGTATGAAAACGGTATGCGGCGTCTTGTATTTACTGTCGGAAGCAAATATTCACTTGCGCATCTCGCGGAACTTTTAAAATGCGCGAAGCGAAAAGGTATAACAACATGGCTTTTTGCGAATGATATATATATGTATGAGAGAAGCGATACAGATAAGATAATGCCTTATGTTAATATGATATCTTTATCTTTGGATGGGCATGATGAAAATACAAATTCTTTTACCCGCCAAAAATGGCAGTTTCGTAACGTAATGCGGATGTTAGATTTGATAAAAAAGTACTATCCTGAAAAAGAAGTGCAGATTCGTACAATAGTAACCGGGCAAAATAAAGATGATATTTGGGAGATAGGTAAATTATTAAGGGAGCAAACGCTTTATTTGAAGAACCTTCAATGGAAACTTAACCAGTATAGACGTGTTGGAAGAAGCCGGGTTTTGGAAGATATAGAGAATGATAAATATGTTATAGGATATAAAGATTTTAAAGATATAGCAATAACTATGAAGAAAAATTTTAGTGATAATATGAAAGTAAGGTATAGCTATGACGGGCAGGACAAGGCCTATTTGTATGTTTTATCAAACGGCAGTCTGGCGACTATTGAAGAAGATCAATATAAAGAACTCGGGAATATTCTGGATCCCGGGACTTTGAAAACCAGAAAAAATCTTTGTATTTTTGAGCAAGTAACCGAAAATATGATGAAGAAGACTATATTTATTCCTCGCCGGTCGATTTATAATATGCCTGATTTTCGGAAAAAGCGGATAATGAGTCCGGAAGGAGACAAAATAATAAAAGAATTATTGAAAAATATGAGTTCGCGTACCCAAAAACATTCGAACAGGGTTGAAGCAATAGCCCGGTTAATAGTCGCAAAACTTAAGGATCAAGGGTGCGAGTTTAAAAAATATGATCTTTTGTTGTTAAAAAGAGCCATTCAATTACATGATCTCGGAGCGGAACAAAAACTGGCGCCGCATCTTAAAAAAGCTAAACATCGAATGGACATAGGCATTAAAAACGCGCCGGGTGGAAGCGTAGAACCGACGGAAATAGGGATTTATGATTGGGCCAGCGCAAAAGTTCTTATTGATAAAAATGTTCCTTATATAGAAGATGTAAGGATAACGATGGATAAAGCAAGAGAAACAGGCGATTATTATCCTTTATATCGGATGTATATAAAATATATCGTATTAAAGAGGAACCTTAAGGAAGATCTTTCCGATGAAGAAGAGATAGTAGTAAAAAACATATTTAACCATGGAAGAGACTCGATTGAGTTTCTTAGAAAAAATAACATAGAAGTTTCTCTTGAAATGGAACTTTTGATAAGATTTCATCATGATTATAATGTTTTTGAGAGACGGCTCAAAGAAGGTATTTCAGCAGGAAAGATTTCACGTGAACGTGAATCCATGTTATGTCTTTTGATGACCGTGCTTATAGTATCGGATGCTTTTGAAACAGGAAATAACTATGAGCGTATAGTAAAAGAACGCAAAAAAAACCGGGTGGAAGATTTTATTGAGACTTTTGAAGAGTTCGGAGGTTTTATCTGGAAAAGATTTCATCGAAGTGAAAGAATACGCGAAAAAAGAGCGCTGGATGCGTTGAAAGATCTACTGGCTGAAGAGGTGGAAATCCCTGATGCAGGAAAAATAATAAGGATCCATCCGGAGCTTGCAAGAATATTAAAACAGGTGCGTGCCTGTTCAGGCTTAGAATTACTTACTGAAAGAGACAGAAAATTTCAAGAACGTATAGTGAAAGCGCGTAAGAGTATTACTAAAAAGAGTCATAATGTAAAGGTGATTGTGGGGCTTCCTGAAAATATATATGACAAATTAAGGGATCAGGCTAAAAAACAGTCCGGCGAAATAGACGACATAGAGAGGTTAAAGGATATTGCCGGGGTAGAAAACATTTTAAGGATAAAGGGTTCTGTCGATCGTTTCGAGCAGTTTGAAGGGATGACTGCAGGTTTAGCGTGTTTATTTTTCTGTATAGATGAAAGTGTTGAGTTTAATGGCGGGAATCTTTATTCGGAAGTTGCGGAAATCATAACGGATTTTATTGAAAAAGCTGAGAAAAATATTATTCCTGTATTGCAGAGTAAGAAGCAAAATCGATTGCATGGGGCTTTTACTGTGGAAGAACTGGATACGCATGAGAGAAAAATAGAAGAATTGCAGGATAAGATTGATTCTATTGATTCCTCAAATGAAGTGGTTGCGGGTGTAGATACTTCTGAGATAGTTGAAGTATTAGAAGAAATTAATGAGGAGGTGGCAAAACTTCTGGAAGACCTTGCGGTTAATTCGGATATAATCGCCAGAATTCTGCCTCAGGGAAGGTCTTATAGCTTAAGCGAAAAAAGTCTTTATCAAATAAAAATAGAAAAAGCGTTTAGTATTTTTCATTCGGAAACAGATTCAAAAGTAGGTCATGTGGAATACTTAAAGCGGGCAGTAGATAACAGAAAAACACATTATCTGGTTCATTTTGCTGACGGAGCTAATATCTATTTAAAAGACGGATCAACAATAATTCCACCCGGCCTTGAAATAGAAAAACGCCGGCGCCAGCAAGGCTTGACAGTTTCATCGGATCCGAATAAAGATAAGTTTTTTATTGTCGCGCCTGAGAAGAACATGACAAGAGAAGAAAAAGATACGTTTAAGCGGATGCTTATGGATATATGGATGCTGGATAGAATTGTATCAGAAGATGATGTTGTTATTCTTGACAGGGCGCAGTATGAAACAGGGGATATTTACACAAAGTTAAGTAATGCCTGTGAAGGGGTGGATCCTCTGAATACAGGGTTTAGATGCATAAACGGGTCGTTGAAGTATAGTACAATTGCTTCAAAATATAATTTATTACAGATAAACATGTCACCTGAAGCAATGTCCAATGTTAATCAATATGAAATATTTTTTAATCTTTTGATTTCACGTGAACAGGGCGATATGGAATATCTTGTGCCCGGGCTAGAGGAAAAACCCTCAGGGCTTTTTGTGTATAAGCCGAAAACGCGGGCTTTTGATCTTGAAAGCAATATTAGAAGGTATTATGAACGCTATTTAAGAGAAGTGATGATTAAAGCGTAATTTAGCGTATAGGAAAAACTGGAAGTTCATATTTTGTCATTGCGAGGACCGAGGTAAACGAGATCCGAAGCAACTCAAAAAGAGAAATAGATTGCCGCGCTTCTCGCATGGCTCGAAGCTCGCAATGACAAAACCTCATTCGTCATTGCGAAGCACGAGCCAAGCGAGTGCCGCGGCAATCTTTATTCGGTTGATAGTTGATGGTTAACAGTCAACGAACCAACGATCAACCGTCAACCAAAGTCGTCTTTGCGAGGGAGCAAGAGCGACCGCGGCAATCTAAAAACCAAGAAAACAGAACCCTTGTTAGTTATGAAAATAGCCAGTAAAAGTCTTATTGACAACATACAAGAGGTGTTATATACTATATATGTGAGGTAAGCTTTATAAAAAGTTAGATAGCGCAATATTTTGTAATAGTTCAGCTATAAAAAGAAAAAAGACCCTACTACATTGTTTATAGATTGCTTCGCTTTGCTCGCAAAGACGAGGAGGGGCATAGCGCTTTTTTCTTTAATTGTTTTAACATTAAAACCCAACCTTAACGTAAGGAGAAAAAATGCTGTCAGGAAAATCTTTAAAAAAGTCGATGGTTTTTAAACTTATTAGTTTGTTTTTAGTTTTTTCTTTTCCTTTTCAAAACACGGCTTTTGCCGTTACTACAGATTCTATTCAAGCGCCGGCTGTTTCGTCGGAAGAAGATATCGTTTTATCCGTGGATGACATAGGCATTG
>JBDRBG010000021.1:0-2283 GCA_043823005.1 Candidatus Omnitrophota bacterium | reverse complement strand
ATACTCTGAACCAGCTGTTTAAACTGCACCGGATCAGCAGAAAAAAAGCTATCCGGGGTTTTCACTCTTTTAGAAAGAGTAAAATGTTTTTCTACCATATCCGCTCCTAATGCAACAGCTCCCAATGCCGCGTGCACGCCTAAACTATGATCAGAAAGACCTGCCGGACATTTAAAAGTCTCTTTAAGATGCGGAATAGTCCGCAAATTCATGTCTTCAGGTTCAGCAGGATAACTGCTGACGCATTTCAATAAAACAATATCTTTTGCCCCTGCTTTTTTAGCGGCATTCACAGCTTCCGTAACCTCATCAAATGAAGCCATACCTGTTGATAAAATCAAAGGTTTACGTGTTTTAGCCGCATATTCAATAAGCGGTATATCTACTATTTCAAAAGATGATATCTTGTGACAAGGGACTCCAAGATCCTCTAGAAAATCAACCGCGCTTTTATCAAAAGCCGCTGAAAAAAATACAAGTCCGAGATCTTCAGCAGTTTTTTTTAATTCTTTAAACCATTTCCAGGGCGTATATGCCTTTTCATACAACTCATAAAGGGTTTGACCTCCCCACTTAGGATGTTTAACCTGAAAATATTTTTTATCATCATTTATAGTCAAAGTATCCGGAGTATATGTCTGAAACTTTACGGCATCAGCCCCGCATTCTTTTGCTTTTCTTATTAAAGAAACAGCCCGTTTCAAGCTTTGCCCATGATTTGCTGATATTTCAGCGACTATAAAACATTTTTTTGTCCTTCTAAGATCAAACATAATTCCTCTTAAATTTAAAAATATCCGTATGCGCGCCTTTTCTTAAAATACTTTTTGAAAATTTGTATCCCGCTCTTCCAAAAGCTTTTTTTGAAGCTATATTATCGCTGTTTATCTCAGCCACAATCTCATTTGTCCGGCAATTACCCTTTAAAAACGTCTCCGTAGCCTTTTTAATGACTTTGCTTCCAAAACCCCTTCCATAATACTGCGGGTTAAGATGTATACTGACCATTGCTTCGCTGAAAATCTCATCAAACCGTATATGTCCTATTTTCCCTCCGCTGAAATTTTCCGCTATATACATCCTGACTTTATTATCTTTAAGTTTTCTTTCAAACCATTTTTTGTGATCCTCGAATCCAATCACTTCTTTGCTAAAACTCCATTTCCTGGCCTCAGGCCTGTTTCTCCATGTCCACATATCCCTGCAATCTTTTTGGTCCACGGCCCTTATCGCCACAAAAATATTATCATGCCCCGGACCCGGCCTATCAAGCATATTTTTTGATCTTTGAATCAGAACATCAACTATGTTCCCGGCTCCTTCACCTGTAATATCAACCTGAAAAGTCTTATAAAAAGATTCTCTTATATTATAAGATATCAACTTTTCAAAACGTTCCAATATCATGCGAACAGGATCTTTCCCCTGATCGATCTTAGTACAGCTTATACCGCCTAATGCCTGCCATGCTTTTGCGTTATACTTTTGATTATCGGCAGTCAGAACCGCAAGAGCCGGCACTCCCATTCTGGCTAATTCATAAAGCGTCTGCCCTGCCGCAGATACCGCGACATCTGCCTTTGCCATAATTTTCTTCATCTCATTCGCGTCCGCATTACAAACAAGCCTGTCTTTTTCACTAATCACTTTTTCAATGCTTTTTAAACAGGCATTATATTTTCCAACAACTACTGTCTTTATTAGTTCCGGATATTTTCGGTCCAATTCCTTCAAAAGCTTTACCGTTATATTTTGGGGATCAGCTCCTCCAAAAGTCAGCAAAACATTTTTCGGATTCTTATTAATCCTTTTTTTCGGAACGCTCCGAAAAACGTTCCTTAAAAGCGCGTAATCCGGCCCTAAAAGATAACCTTGACCGGTTTTTCTGGAATACTTTATTTCTCTGGCCCAAAAACCTCCGTTAACAACTATACCTTTAGGATAATCTATCCTTCCATAATCATCGAGATAAACCGAGAGCCTTACCAGACTAGAAAGTTTTTCATAAAACGCGGAAGGCGCTGTATATGAATCGATTATAGCTATGTCCGCGTCATTTAAAAGATCGAATGTTTTTTTAGTCTTCTTCGCCCAGTCATAGATATTGCTTTTTCGTTTACCAAGAACATCTTTTATGTCTTTGCCGCTGTTTATGATAAAACACGGTTTTTCTCCCTTTTGAACAAAAGCATCATATAAAGCAATACATCGGGTTATATGCCCGAGCCCGTATTTTTTCCCGGCTTCAGTCAAAATAAATATTTTCATCAAGACTTACCTCCC
>JBDRBG010000020.1:0-3481 GCA_043823005.1 Candidatus Omnitrophota bacterium | reverse complement strand
TTTCACCCATCTATAAACTCCTCCTCCTTCGGGCCAACCAGTCGCGAGTTCAGCTGAAACTAATGATGTCGGAACTAAGAATATAAGCATGGCAAACCCAAGATAAAAAAACATTGAAAGGCCTTCCTTTGCCATCATGGGAATACCTCGTAAACTCATTATGACAGCTACATTCATCATTGCCAAAACAAAAACGTTTAACTTATGCCCTTTCCCCGTTTTCTCTCCCTTCATACGCAAACTCCTTTTGTTTTATATTTTTCTATAAAAAAATGATTGCCGACTGGCGTATTTCCCCCTTCAACTCGCTATCATTTTTTTTACGCTACGCCTCATTGAGTGGCAAAGTAAAAATAAACCTGGTTCCTTTCCCTTCCCGGCTTTCTACCCAAATCTTACCTTTATGAAGCTCTATAATATCTTTCGCAATTGAAAGACCAAGCCCCGCGCCCTCACATTTATCGGGTTCAAAGCGTTCAAATTTACTGAATATTTTTGCCTGGTATTTTTTGGGAATACCTCTGCCTGTATCCGCGACTTCAATAAGAATTCCTTTTTTCTCTTTTTTAAGCTTAACATAAGCTTTTTTCTTTTTAGGGCTGTATTTCACCACATTATCCAAAATATTAATAAAAACCTCGGATATTTTGTCTTTATCAACCAATATCTCACCAACATTATCCTCAAGTTCTTTTTCTAATACTATTTGTCTTTTTGAAAATTTCCTCTCATAGCCATCTAGTATTTCCTTTATCAAATTCGCAATATTAATTTTTTGCATCCTCAAAGTTACTTTCCCTGATTCTATTTTTGAAAGATCTAAAAGATTTGTCACTAAACGGGCAAGTCGGTCAACCGTATCTTTCGCCCTTTTAAGCATTTTTTTTTGCCCCGGATTAATTTTCCCTACTTCCTCGTCAATCATAACTTCTAAATATTCCTTTATTACAGTTAAGGGGCTTTTAAATTCATGTGAAACATTCGCAACAAACTGCGATTTTGATTGGCTTAATTTTAGCAATTCTTTATTTTTCTCTTCAAGTTCCTTATACAAAATTTTAATGCTCTCTTTAGTTTTCCTGGCGTCCCATTCCTGCACTTTTAATCGTTTTTTTAAATCAATGTTTTGTTCTCTCAGCGCATCTATCGCGAAAACGTGATTTATTTTTCTTTTTTCTAGCATGGTACCTCCTTTTTGCCACGTTCGCGTTTAATATTTCACATATGTTTTTTTACAGCTTTAAGTAAATATGCAAAATCAGAAGTTTTAACTACATAATCATCCGCGCCAGCGATTCGCGCTTTAGTAACGTCAAGCGCGTCCATACAACCAGTATAAATAATTACTTTTACGTCTATGCCTTCTATTTTTTTTATCCGCGCACAAACAGCGTCTCCTTCCATGTCTGAAGGCATTCGTGTGTCCAGCAAAATTAAATCTGGTTTTGTTTCATGCGTTTTTTCTAACGCTTCTTCCGCCGTCGCCGCTTGTATAACTTTATATCCTTTCGCGGACAACAAATCCTTCAAACTTTCCCGTACGTTCCTGTCATCATCGGCAATTAAAATTTTCTTCATCATAACTATTTCTCCTTTTTAATTATTTCTTTAGTAAATCTCTCGGCAAGATCAACTGCTTCCTGCGGATCAAAAGGTTTAACTAAACACCCATACGCACCTAATTTAAGCGCGGCTTCTATTTCGTGGCAAAATTCCTGCGGATACGCCGTCATTAACACGCATACTATTGACGAATCTATTTTTTTGATTTTTGTATATATTTCAAATCCATTTTTTACAGGCATTTTCATATCGATAAAAATCATATTAAATTTTCCAACTTTAACTTTACTTATGGCGTCTTTTCCGCAATTTGCCTTATCCACAAAATACCCTTTTTCCTCAAAAATATCATTCAGCGTTTCGAGAACACCATCCTCATCATCAACAACTAATATTCTAAATTTACCTCGCATATCACGCCCTTTCAATTTATTTCTTAACCCGGAAAATCTACGACAAAAAGCGCCCCTTTATTTTCATTATTTTTAACTACAATTCTTCCTTTGTGGTTTTCTACTATGCTTTTACAGATTGTAAGCCCTAGTCCAATTCCCTTAGATTTTGAGCTAAAAAGAGGGTCGAATATTTTGTTTATATCCTTCTCGGACACACCCGGTCCTGAGTCTTTAAACGTAACACTTACCCCTTTTTTTTTCTTACTTGTTCCAACCATAATTTCGCCAATATCAGAACCAATAGCATCAATGGAATTTGACAGAATGTTAATAATAACTAGCTTAACCTGAGATTTATCAATCATTATTTCCGGGATGGATCTATTGAAATCGGTTTTTATATTTATGTTTTTAGGTATTTTCATTTTTTTGATTACGTCTTTCAAAAACTTGTTAATATCCGTCCGCTCCCGAACGGGAGGCTTAATCTTTGTCAAACCGAGAATATCAAAAATAATTTTGTCACACGCTGTGACCTCTTCCTGCAAAATAATTAAATGTTTTTTTACCTTCTCGTCCATATTTTCCTTCAGTTTCATATTAAGAAAATAAACAGAATTCTGAATAGCCGCTAACGGATTACGGATTTCATGGCTTACCATGCCGGCCATTTTTCCTATAGTTGCTAACCTCTCCGAATCAATCATCTGAACCTGCGTTTGCTCAAGTTTTTTCGAAGTTTTATTTAAATCGTCAATAATATAAATCATGGCTTTACGGCTTTTATTAAGTTTTTCAACCTTCTCTTCCAATTCTTTTGTTCTTTGGGAAACTTCAGTTTCTAAATCGTCCCTTATTGCCTCAAGTTCCATTTTTTGTTTTTCTTCAGAAATTCTGGCAGATTTTTCAGAATAAACAAGTTTTTCAAGTTTGGAACTCATTTCATTAAAAGCCATAGCCAACATACCTATTTCGTCTTTTGAATCAACCTTTGCCCGCAAACTTAAATCCCCCTTGCCCATAGACTTAATGATTTGTACTAACCTTAAAATTGGTGATGATATTATTTTGGCAATAACAGGCCCGGCTACGAATACTATTATAAGTATCATTGTAATCAGAATCAGCATTATGGCGTTTCTTAACTGCCTTAACGGCGCCAAAACCTTGTTTTTCTCAACCGCGACTAAAAGAAACCACTTATAGCACATAAGGTTTGAGGTTTCACGTTCATAGGCGTATGCCGTAAAAAATTCTTTTTCCGGTTCCGGATGAAGATGCGCCTCGACAATAACTCCCTCATTCTTAGACAAAACAGCCTGAACCGATGGAAAATCAGGCACTTTGTCTATAAACTGACGTTTTTTTAGAATTTCACAATTGGTAAAAATAATGTCTTTTTTTTCATCGAACAAAACTATGAATGTTTTATCCTCTTTTATTTCATGGAATATTTTCTCAATATCTGAAAAATCTTTTTTAACGGTAATAAGTCCTAAAATATTTCCATCAGAATCTTTTAT
>JBDRBG010000019.1:0-30978 GCA_043823005.1 Candidatus Omnitrophota bacterium | reverse complement strand
AATTTTGTCTTTGCGAGGGAGCGTAGCGACCGTGGCAATCTCAATAATAATATAGTTTACCCACAAAGTTTATATTTTTATTGCTATTTGAGATTGCTTCGCCCATTTCATGTGCTCGCAAAGACGTTATGACACAGTCTGGAAAGCGGGGATCCAGAAGGGATGTGGATTCCCGCTTTCGCGGGAATGACAAATTTGGGGAATTTTCTCCGGACAGCAATGAAGTGTGATCGTAAGTTTAGTTTATTTGGCAAATTATAATTTAAAGGCTATTTGATTGCAATGAAAAGTCAACTTAACGACAAAGAACTTAAATTGTTAAAAAATATACTTAAAACTTTTAATATAGCTATTAAAAGCTGCGTTTTATATGCAAAAGAGCACCCGCTATTCATTGAACCTATAAAAATTTTCAAAAAAACTTTAGACGAATGGTTTTTCTCAAGGGAAGACCTGGAATTAGGCGTCTCTCCTTCTGACATTTTTTTCAAAGAAGAAAAGATAGAAGAAACACACGGTATGATTAAAGAGCTTGCCGAATATTTACATTCAAAAGATATAGTGTTTATTTCTATAAAGAAAGGTATAAGTGTTGATGAATTAGCCTTATTCTTTGGCGTCTTAAAGAATGACGCCAAAGTTATGCGGGCAAAGGGCGGTATTGTTAAAAATTTAAAAGAAGCAGTTCATATATACGTAGAAGAGATTGATTATAGTTCACTATTACAGAGCGGCGGAGGAGAAGAAATAAAAGAAGAAGATGCATGGCAGTCTCTTTTTGCAATAGCGAAAGACGCGCAAAAAGGCAAACTTCCGGAATCTAAAGATGAATTTATAACGGAGTTTTTGCAAAATCCCGGAGAAGCGGGGAAGATGCTGAATATGGTTTATAAAAGAGCTGTATCTAAGCTTAAGGGAGATGAAGCGGAGAAAGACATTCATGAAACCATAGCAAGAATATGCCTTTATCTGGGAGGAAAAGATAAAGGGCAGTCAGAAGAACTAAAAGAAAAGCTGATGACTACTATAGGCCGGCTTCAACCCGATCTTATGATCCGGTTGTTTGAACGGGCAGATATTGACGGCAAGAAATTTGATCTAGCGGATGAGGTGACAAAAGATCTTTCAGATACCTTTATCGCGGATTTCATGGAATCTTTTATTTCCGGAGAAGGTGGTCTTAATAATAACCTTTTAAAAGTTTTTGATAAACTGGCGCCTGATGCGGGCCGGGCAAATACGGTTGCCACGATGATTTCGGATAAACTTTTCGATAAAAAACTTTTGAATAGCGAAAATCTTTCGGGATTACAGAATTCAATAAAAGAGTTGTTCTCAAAAAATTCTAAAAGCGATTTTATGTTAGAAATGTACAAGATAACCGTAGATGCTTGCGTTAACCGCAAAATAGACCGGTTAGTTTACAGGGCAAAATTAGCGCCGCTTATCAGTAAATACGTGCAGTCGGCAAAAGAAGAGGGAATGAAAAAAGACGAAATAAGATTATTGCTTAATATTATTAGTTTGGAAAAAAACGCCGGTGAATTTGAAAAATACACGGAGCGGATTTTAAAACTTTTTCCTGAAATTCATGGATCCGGCAATATGGATGTTTTAAAAGAGGCAGTAGAATTTTTTAATGAAAAACTTGACGCGGAACAGAAAAAAAACGAAAAAATAAAGAATCTTTCCGAAAAGGTTCTGGCGGATTTTTGTGGAAACGATGTGATAGATGAGATATTAAAGCTTTTGCCTGAGGCGGACAGTAAAACTTTAAAGAATATTGGATATATTCTTTCGGTGAATAAGGCCAATACAGTAGGCGCGGTGATAGATCTTTATCTTTATGAACAGGATCAGATGCTTCGGGGTAAATTGCGTTCGATTTTATCTTCATTTCAGGAAGAAGCGGTTGCGGAGATATTTAAAAGGCTGGAACAAAGCGGAGATTTTATTCAAAAAGAACTATTCGCTCTGTTGAAAGAATACGCGCCTCTTAAGGCGCACAGTATTGCCGTAAGATTGATAAGCTATAAGGACCCGGAGATGAGACTGCAGGGACTGAAAGATTATGAGCCTCAAACTCGGAAAGAGCAGGACGGGATTTTTGCCATATATAAAAAAGAAAAAGAGATCAAAGTTAAGCATCAGATAATGGAAATTTTATTGAAAACCAGGGACAAGGAAGTGATCGATAAAATTTTTAAAAACGAAAGAAAATGGTTTAAAGGTAAAGCGGAGACATTAAAGCTTGTCGAGTTGTGCGGATATTTGAAAATTCAGGAATCTTTTTCACAGTTAAAGCGTATATTCTTGAAAAGTTCTCTTTTTAATGATCCGCAAAGAGATAAACTGAGAGTAACCGCGGCTTCAGGGTTAAGACGGCTGCATACAGATGAGGCAATGGCGCTTATCAAAAAAGGCCTTAAAGACAAGAATGAACGCGTGAGAAAAATGTGCGAGATTATTATTGAATTAGACAAAAAAGAGCATATGGATCACGAAACAGGTAAAAACCATGACAAATGATATCAACGTAAGAGACAAAGTAAAACAAGTAATAAAAATAATGGCAAGTTCGATGCATCTTAATGTATGGTACGGGGCCGATCATAAACTGGCATTACAAACGGCTGTTCAGCTGAAGAGCGTATTGAAAAGCGCTTTAGCGCAAAAAGAAGAAATAACAATAGGTATTGTTGGCAATGAACTGGCGTTTGAAAAGAAACCGTTTTATAAGACAAGCATGCGGGTCAAAGGATTTATAGAACATCTTAATGAAATAGGCGTTGAAAAGATTACGTTTTTAAAGGGTGTTAAGGATGAGGAACTCGCGAAATTTATAGAAGTATTAAACTCGAAAATAGACCCCTTAGAAAAGAAAACAGTTATTGCTCAAAAATTAGATTATGCCGGGGTTAAACATATTATCGTGGAACAGATCACCCTTGCTCAGGCAGACGGTGAGGCAAAAGACGGGGATTTAGGCGCCGCGATAAGAAACAATTATACTCAAGGGGTCGAACAGTTTACTGAAGCTATGAAAGACCTGAAAGAGAAAAACATTTTTAACGCGGCTGTTATTCGGCAATTAGTGGGAAATATAATAATGGATATTCTCAAAAACAAAGAACTACTGCTTATTCTTACTTCTACCAAAAGTCATGACGCGAATGTTTTTATGCACAGTGTAAACGTTTCGATTTTTACGGTCTTACAGGCGGAAGTTTTGGGTATAGAGACGATTTATCTGAGTGATATAGGGATGGCAGCTCTTTTACATGACAGCGGGATCGAAGAACATCCGAAAAAAAATACGGATGCGGCCGGACCGTGGCAAAAAGATAATGGGGAAAAATCAATAGATACGGCTAAAAAACTTTTGGGAAATGAAGATGTCAGCGTTCTTTCGGCTATAACCGCGTATGATCGCGGTATATTGTATGATAAAACGGGATATCCCGTGAAGTTATATGATAAGGGCCCTAATTTTGTAAGTATGATGATAGCAATAGCCGAGTATTATGATAGGGCAAGAAGTAATATCAACGGGAAAAAGGGAATGCTTCCGGAAAAGACATATGAAGAGATGATGAAACTTTCCGGAACCAGGTTTCATCCGGATCTGGTAAACAATTTTTTTAGTATAATCGGTGTTTATCCTCCGGGTACATTAGTTGAGCTTGATACAGGGGAAATCGGATTGGTTATTAAAGAAAGCGTTTTTGATATTAAGAGGCCTCAAATCGAACTGCTTTATGATGCAGGCGGTACGCGATTGGCAAAGGGACGTACTATTAATCTGCTTGAAAAAAACAAGGCAGGAAAATACAGCCGATCGATTGTTAAATCAGTTGCACTGTCAGCTGAAATAGAGATACCGGACGAGTATAAATAGGCTGGTAACCAGGAAAACTGGTCAGGAAATCCTCGTAGCGTCATTTTGGGGAGCGAACTTTTTTGTCATTGCGAGGAGCGTAGCGACGCGGCAAACTCGATAAAAGAAGAAAAGAAAAAAATTAACCACAGAGGACACAGAGGGGAGAAACAAACTGAGGCGAGAAGAGAAAAAAAAGATATTTTTGAGTTTTGAATGGCTCTGTGACTCAGAGGCTCTGTGGTGAAAAATCTGGAAAGCGGTCTTTAAAAAAGCGAATAGTAGTTGGTGCATAGTGAATAGAGATTGCGACATAGCATGACTGCGAGGAGCGGACTTTTTTTGTCAGTGCGTATTTTTATCATTTTCGCCGCTTTTGTCGTTCCCGTGGGGAAATAGTATGTGAGCGGGGCAATGAAAACTTTTGTTGAAAGGGATAATATGAAAATAGCTCAAAAAACAGTAAGTTTATTACTTGGCGCGGGAATAATTTTTACCGTACTTAGCGCGGTAGTAGTCTATTTTATCGAAAAAAACGCGTTTTTATTTGTTTTCGCGGCAGTAGGCCTTTTTGTGATTATTGCCGCGCTAATAACAGGTATTTATGTTTTAAAAGATATTAGCGGAGCGATAAGAAAACTTCATAAAAATACTGAAATTATCAGTTCAGGTAAACTGGAATATAGTATAGCTATGGAAAGATCCGATGAAATAGGCAGTCTTTCAGTTGTTTTTAACGGTATAGTAAAAAAATTGCGTGACGCTGAGATGCGGATAAAGACACTTGAAAAAGAGAGTTTGGATCATGGCCGGACTGTGAAAGAATTGTGGAACAAAGAGGAATATTATAAACGGCTTTTTGATCAGTCAAATGATGCTGTTTTTATTTATAATTTTGAGGGTAAAATGGATGATGTAAACGGTAAAGCTTGTGAAATTCTGGGATATAAGAAAGAAGATTTGCTCAGGATGCAGTTTTTGGGTCTTTACGCTGAAGATGAATTGAATAGATCCAGAGAAGCAGTTCAATCAGAAGCTGAAACCTGTTCTATATTTTATGAATCACGTTTTAAGACAGCGGACAGAGGCGTGATTGACGTGGAGATCAGTTCAAGCATAGTGGATTTTAAAAAAGGGATAATGCAGGCTATTGTGCGCGATATTACCGAACGAAAGAAACTTGAAAAAGAACTTTTAGAATCAGAAGTGAAATTCAGGACATTTATGGATACAGCCTCTGATCTTATGCAGATTATGGATAAAGACGGTAAATTTATATATGTTAATGATTCAACGATAAGGACGTTAGAATATTCGAGAGAAGAACTTTTGGAGATTAAGCTCAAAGATATTTTGGAAGGAGAGGACCGCAAAGATTTTAATATAAAAGAACAGGAACTTAAAGAAAAAGGAGAGTTAGAGTGTGTTCTTGTCTGGATATCCAACAACGGTAAAAAGATCCATGGAGAGATGAAAGTTTCTGCTATTTATGACGAATCAGGAAAGTTCTCGGGCAGCCGCGCAGTTTTTCGTGACATTTCAGAACGGAAAAAGGTAGAAGAATCCCAGCGTTTGGCACAGCTCGGAAAATTTGTTTCTGATTTGGCTCATGAAGTAAGGAATCCTATAGCCATAATCACGGCAAGAGCCCAGCTTTCATTAATGGAACAGGCCAAGACAAAGGATAAAACAAAGAATCTTAAGATCATTATCGAACAATGTGAGCAAGCGCAGGATATAATTCAGCGTACGCTTAAATTTTCAAGGCCGAGTAAAGGCGTAGTCACGGAAGCGAATATAAACGATTCTATGGAAGCGATTGTAGGTTTGATAGGCAACACTCTTATGATGAACGATATCAAGATAAAGACAGAGTTTCAAAAAGCGCTTCCTTTGGTCAGTATAGACGAAAAACAGATACAGGAAGTATTTATGAATCTTATCAGAAACGCCGCAGAGGCAATGCCGGAAGGAGGAAACATAACAATTGTTACTTCCGAAGAAAACGGGAACGTGCGAGTGGATTGTGTCGATGAAGGAGGCGGTATTTCAGAGGAAGATATGGAAAATATTTTTGATCCGTTTTTTACCACAAAAGAGAACGGGACAGGACTCGGGCTCTCTGTATGTTATGGAATGATCAAGGCTCATGGAGGCACTTTGACATATAAAAGTAACCCGGGGAAAGGTACGACTGCCACAGTTCTCTTGCCTGCTTTAACAGGGGGAAACAACCGAAAAGATCAAACAGAAGCATGATAGTACAATAAGATGTACATGTTTTCCGCATAACAAAAAGGTTATAATGTATAAAAATATAAAATGATCATCGCGGAAACGCAATGATCTTAGCGGGTATAGGCGCTTCAATAGTACTGTGGCTGGTTGAATCCTTTGTTCATGTTTATGTGTTCAACGAAGGCTCAGCACTTCAGCAGGTTTTTCATCCCCAAGTTCATGAAACCTGGATGAGATTGCTTGCTATATTGATTATTTTCGCGTTTAGTTTTTACGCTCACAAGACGGTTTCTAAACATAAGAAAATGGCAAGAAAGATTCGCTTTGCTTATGCGGAACTTAACCAGATTTTTAATACAGCGGCTGATGGAATGTGTGTGATAGATAAGAATTTTAATATCCTGCGCGCTAATGAGACATTTTCAAAAATGGCAGGTATAGAAACAAAAGAAATAATCGGGAAAAAATGTTATGAAATATTTTTTGGGGAAAGGTGCCATACTCCTGAGTGTTCTTTACGGAAAATATCAGGAGGAGCGGGCAAATATGAAAAGGATGTTTTGAAAACAACCAAAACCGGAGTTCACATTTCCTGTATTGTAACAGCAATGCCTTTTTTGGATTCTGAAGGAAAAATAGAGATAGAGTCTCAAAAAGGGCAAGAGACAAGCGTATATGTGAATTTGCCCGGCTAGTTATTGCGAGACGCGATATGCTGTGTAAAGAGAACAAAAAACCCCGATTAACGGGGTTTTTTGTTTCTGGTGCGCGAGGCGAGACTCGAACTCGCACAGGATTGCTCCCGCCAGCCCCTCAAGCTGGTGCGTCTGCCATTCCGCCACTCGCGCTCAAATGTGATATTATTGTATTTCATGAGGACCTTTTAGTCAAGCCAAAGTTAAAATTTAAGAGAAGGCTTTGTTTATAGGCAGTTATATATTATATATATAATTATAATGGAATAGGGAAGCGTTCAGTGCTCAAACAGGAACAATAGGGACGTCACCTATTTATAAAAAAGCAAAAAGGATGTTCCCTTTTGCTAGAAAGCTTTTGCAGAAAACGCTAAGCATACAATATTCTACCTTTTTTATTTAAACAAATAGGAGACGTCCCTATTAAAAGTGCCAGGCACCGGGTGATTTTGTTGTTAAGGAAAATAGTTTGTTGTTTTTTTGATAGAAAGAAAAAACGGCGAAAAGTTAAATATAAAAAAGGTGCCAGGCACTTGACATGGCTATTTTTATGCTGTATACTTTAATTGTTATAAGCTCTATGAAAAAATATTTTATGATTTGAAAAAGGCAAACTTACAGTAATGTAAGGGCGCAAAGCCATGAGTCCTTTTCTGAAAGATGAAAAGGATCGTCAGGCCGCCAAATTCCTGGAAAAAAGGATTTAACCCCGGAGAATTGGCCGGGGTTTTTTTATTTAACGAATGAGTTGAATAAAAAATAATTGGCCCTGACAAGTAGTTTGTCAGGGCTTTTTTTTAATAATAGCGTGAAAGATAAGGCGAAAACATGAAAAAAGAAAACCACAGAGTACACAGAGGGGAAAAATTTTTTCAGGAAAACAAAATGCTTAGTGTTTTCCAAAAAAATTTTTTACAAAAAATTATCTCAAAAGTGGGAAGTTTTAATAGAACACAGAATTCGGATGATATAAGAACGATTAGTTTAAGAAATTTCTCTGTGCTTTCTGTGGTTAAGTTTTGTTAATACGTTTCTGAATTTAAGGAGGAAAACAATGCCGCGTCTTCCAAGAATACATATTGAAGGAGGACTTTATTTTGTGGTCACCAGAGGTGACCATGATAATTATCTTTTTAAGGATGACGCGGATTATGAGCAGTATCTGTCCTTACTTTTAAAATACAAAGAACAACACGGGTTTAAATTATTCGCGTATATATTGACTCCAAAAGCTGTGTATCTTCTGATGGAAATAGCTCATAATACAATCATTTCAGACGTAATGCATGTTATTACTTCTACTTATACTAAGTATTTCAATTCAAGATACCAGCGCAAGGGACATGTTTTCGGAGGAAGGTACAGCGCGGCAGTAGTTGAAAAAGAGCGATATCTGCATCTGATGACACGGTATATACATAATATCGCGGTGAAAGAACAGCTCAGCGTAAGAGTGGAAGACTATAAATGGTCAAGTTATAGTTTGTATATGGTTCCTAAGGGAGATAGTAAAGAAGTCTTAGCCAGGTTTTCGACAGTGCCGGAAGAGCAGATCAAACTATATCAAAGGTTTACTCGAAAAAGTACTTATAAAGAAACAGAAGATATCAGAAAACAAGTGATAAGGCCGGGTATTATCGGATCAAAACGATTTGTGGAGAGAATAAAACAAGAATTGGACGGTAAGATAAAAAAGGAAATCAGAATAAAAAATTCTTTTACGCGCATAGTATACGCTCACAGGCTTTTAATCATAGCCGGGACAATAGCAATATTATGTTTAAGCGTATTTACATGTTATTCATACATGATGAATAAAAAAGCGGTAAATAAAGTTAAAAGATTAGTTCAGGAAAACGAAGAGACGATAAAAAAAGATCTTGAAGAAAAATACAGGGACGATATGGTTTCTTATTATCACGCGATGGTAAAGAGGTTAGAACATGAACGCAAAAGAATGGAAAAATAAAAAAGAAGAAGCTTTTTTAGCGGATTTTACCGAAGGCGGGGCTCGTACATATGTTCTTGAAATATGTATCGGAGACGAAATCCCTTCAAGGACAGTTTTTTTTGAGAAGCAAACAACGGAGCCGGAAGATGAAGAAAAATAAGTTCAAACAAATACAAATTGCATTTTTAGCTGTCTTTTTATGTATAGGGGCATCTATTTTGCATGCGGAAATAGTCACTTACAAATCAGCGCTTGTCTGGCGGTCGGACGGTAAAGGAGATTTTCTTTTGCCGGAAAACATGGAAAAAGTATATGAACTGCCGCAATGCGTAGATGTTGACGGAAACATACAGACTATTTCAGCCAGTTGGAATAGTGAAGGAGCTGTTTTGCTTCAGCTTAGTGTTGATGACGGAACGAATTATTATACGGTTATTAACGGAACGCCGCTTAAGGATTTTGTTCAGGGAAGAAAAATCAAGTGGAGAGCTGTTTTTGCTGAAGGAAGTGAGCTCTATGAAGTAAAAATAAAATATACGGATTCATTAGGAATAGTCGCGGGGTTCGGAGAACCGGCGCTTTCAGGGTTCAAATACAGAAAAGCTTTTTTTCTTCGGGGATCAGTTTCAGACCTGTACGAGTATCAGGTCTATTTAAAAATAGGGGAATCCGCTTTATCCGCGGACGGGCATTATGATATTCATTGTGAAGGGAACATGAAAAAGGATTTTCAGGACGTACGTTTTACCGCGGAAGACGGAGAAACAATAATTCCGCATTATATGGACGCGCGTGCCGGTATTGCTCCGGAAAGAATAGCGGCTTTCTGGATAAAAGTACCTTATATCCCCGCGGAAGGAATGATGCTTTATATTTATTACGATAACGCGCAGGCTATGAATATGTCTTCAGCCGAAGAAGTCTTTGAACCGGCTCAAACAGAAGGCGGAGGCTGGATCCGTAAATACGCGGACATAGAACCAAAGGTTGATAAGGAAATTTATTTTCAAACGGAAGAAAAAGTTTATCTGCCGGTTTTTATAAACACTGTTTTAGCCCCGAATGGGAACGTAATCCTGGCTGAAGACTGCTGGGAAGGCCAATATGTTACAAATTCTTATGAAACATTATTTGAAGCGCGGATACTTGCCGCCAGCTGTGAAGGCAACAGGATCTCTATGGATATATCAGCGGATAACGGCGGAAAATACAAAAACGGGTGCGAAAATAACCTTTATTATTATTCTGCCAGGGAAGATTTTACTCAAGGAACCAGGATAAGGGCCAGAGTAAGATTTAGAGGAGGCGGGACAATCGCGGAACTTTCACACATGGATATAGATTACTCGCCCGGAATAATAACTCTTATTGACCCTAACGGAAGAGAAGTCTGGCAGTCAGGTACGGCCAGAGACATTTTATGGTCAGCCTGGGAATATGATTTTTTCTATCCCATTAAGATCTGGTACACAACAGATAACGGCAGGACATATACAGAGATAGCTGAAGTCGAAAATAAGGGTATTTATTCCTGGAAGGTTCCGGAAAAACTCATTTCCGAAAAAGTCAGGATAATGATATCAGACGCGAATGATGTGTTGACTAAGGATGAATCAGATGAATTTTTTGCAATCAGGCAGCGTGAAAAATGATTATTAAATTTAAAAAGACGATAATAGTTCAGTTGTTGGGAATAAAAAGCGCTATCAGTCTTGTCTTTGCGAGCGCAGCGAAGCAATCTCAAGAAAAGGCTAAGAGATTGCTTCGGACGCTAAAGCGCCCTCGCAATGACAGCTTGAGAGGATTTTTATCGCAAAGGACTGAATTGTTACGGAAGACAGTATTTATATTAAGTATTTTAGTTCTTTCTGCCTGTATAACCGCAAGTACAGTTTTTGCTGTGCCGGAAAAAGCTATTTTCAAATCTTCTCTTGTATGGCGGCCCGACGATAAAGGGGACTATATTTTTCAGGCAGTAGAAGAAGGTAATGTTTACGAGATATCCGAGCCTGTTAAAACAGAAGGGACTATTACTTCAATAACAGCCGCCTGGAGTTTTAAAGGAGAGGTTACTTTGCAGGTTTCAGCGGATAACGGCAATAATTACGTTCCTGTGATCAACGGAGTAAGCTTAACAGACGATTTTGAATCCGGGAACCTTTTGAAATGGAAAGTCAGGCTCGGGCCGGACAGCGAGTTATATGAAGTAAGGATCAGTTATACGGATGGTTCGGGAGTTATCGGTTCTTTTGGTGAACCCGAACTTTCAGGTTTTAAAAAGAGAAAAATATTAACAATAGATAACCCGGCTGAAAAAGATCTTTTTAATTATCAGATCAAACTGATAGTGGGAGCGTTAGCCCCGGCTGAAGGAGAAAGTGTTTATGATACGGATTGTCAGGGGAAAGTCAGAGAAGATTACGGAGATATACGGTTTACTGCTTCTGACGGCCAAACGCTTCTTCCTTATTATATAGACGATATAATCGGAAATTATCCTGAAAGCCATGCTGTGTTTTGGGTGAAGGTTCCGCATATCCCGGCTAAAGGGATAAATATCTATTTTTATTATAATAATCCATTGGCAGAAACAATATCTGACGGGAACACTGTTTTTGATTTTTTTGATGAATTTGACGGAGAAAAAATAGATACGGACAAATGGAACGTTATTAAAGGCATAGACAGTATTGTTGAAACACGTGATTCTAAGCTGATATTGGAAAATGCGGAACTCTTGGCTAAAGAGTATAAACTTAAGGACGGAATAATTGAATTTAAGCTGAGTTTTAGTAAAAATAGCGGCAGTGGATGTATTATTCGCAATAAAGATAGTTTGACAAGGTCAGACAGCACATCGCAAATAGCGTATTCATCCGCGTATACAGGCGCGGAACATTGCATAGCAATCGGAGATAATATCAAAACAAATGATCCTGTTCCCGCATTTATCAATAAGGCCTATACTTATCGGATTATAACCAAAGATACGGATATTACTTTTAAAAGATATAGTGAAGGTTTTGAAGAAGAACAAGTTGTAGTTGAATATTCTGATACAACCGGGTTAACCGAAGGATATCCCGGACTGAAAACATCTCTTACAGGAGCCGGTTATTACGAGTGGATAAGGACACGCAAGCATTTAAAAGAAGCGCCGTATGTAATATCCGCGTTTCAGGAAGAAGATACGAATCTCGCGGAATTTTCAGGCGTTAAACTGGCGGAAAACGGAGACCTTATGGTGGATAAAGACGCCGGAACCATAGATAGCGTATACGCGGCAAAGACTTTGTTCTCGGATTTTGAAACACGTATTATTGTCGCAAAATGGGATCCTGAAATAGAGGCTTCTTTGGATATTTCAACAGACGGAGGGTTAGAATATACAGCCGGGCGCGCGAACAATACGTATTATTATGCTTCACGCGGACATTTTGATAAAGGGCAAAAAATAAAGTTACGTGTACATTTTAAAGACACTTTAGACGAAAATCAAAAAATACAAGAAATTTTCACTGATTACGCGCCCGGGACAATAATGGTTGTCGAACCGAACGGCGGAGAAATTTGGGGAAAAGGCGCTAATCAGGAAATCCTGTGGTCTGCTCTGGAATATGAAGACAAATATGAAATGGATATCGCGTATTCTCTGGATAACGGCAACAACTTTATTCCTATCGCGCAAAACGCGAAAAACAGCGGAAACCTTATTTGGCATATACCGGAAAACCTTCCGGAATCCAACAGGGTGATGATAAAAGTATCTGATGCTGATGCCGGACATGTTAATGATATTTCAGATAAGGCTTTTGAGATATCTGCTATAAGCAGTCAGCAGGACGAAGATGAAGAAGAAGAGAGTTTCGAAGAATCGGAAAAAGAATTCGCGGATGTTTTTACGTCAGTGACATTGGATGAGAACGAGACGGTTTATACTGACAAGGATATTAGTTTTCATGTACTTGTTATAGGTGACGGAACAGGAGAAAAGAAATCAAAACTAGTTCTTAAGCACAATATTAATCCGTACAGCACTAAAATTATTATCCGTAAAGGCGGCGAGCTTATACAGGCCAATAATAACGAGCAGTCAATAATGGAGGACTTGATAATAGAAGAAGGAGGCGTTCTGACGCACAAAGAGAATGACGATGAAGATTTGTATAAGATAAACTTTTCAGCAAAAAACATTATTATGGAAAAAGGCGCTCGAATAACCGCTGACGGGAAAGGTTACGCGGGCGGCGGCGTACGTAAAGACGGTAAAGGCAAAGCGCCCGGAAGATATACCGACAAAAGCGCTTCAGGCGGGTCGCACGGCGGTATAGGCGGGAAAGTAGGCATTCAGCCCGGAATAGATATTGCGAAAACTTATTACGGAGACCAGAAAGCTCCTCTAGAATTAGGTTCAGGCGGTGCCGGAAGCTGGTTCTCAAAAGGCGGCGGCGGAGGGGGTGTGATCCGGCTTCATGCCAGAGAAAGTTTTATCGCAAAAGGAAAGATTACTGCTGACGGAGAAGACGGAGGGATTTCTCTGGGATATCAGTTTGACAGTGCAGGCGGAGCAGGCGGAAGTATTTATCTTTTAGCGGATAAATTTGACTCGACAGGAGTTGAGATAACAGCTTCAGGCGGTTATGGAAGAATATCAGGCGGCGGTGGCGGCGGCGGTAGAGTATATATTTATTCGGAACAAGACGGCAGGCTTAACGGTACCTGGAACGTAAACGGCGGAGACGGCGTTAAAAGAGGCGGCGGCGGATCGTTTCTGACAAATTAACTATTAAGGCGGCAAAAAAAGGTCGGAGAGAGCTTTAATAAGAGGGAATAGAAATGACTAATTATACCAGGGCAAGAATAAAAATAGCGTTTATAATCGGGTTTACTGTTTCGATTATAATAATGGCGTTTTTGACGTCATGCCCGCGTATAAATTCTGTTTCTTTTGCCGGGGTTGGCGACCAGGATATTGCTGTAAATACGACATGGAGCTGTGATCAGCTAATTTCCGGCATTTTAACTGTTAAAAGCGGATATACTTTAACCCTAGATTCCTATGCGGAAGAGGGGGGAGACAAAGTCATAACAATAACAGCTAATAAAATAATAGTAGAACAAGGAGCGGTTATTACCGCGGTTGGTAAAGGTTTTCCCGGTGGAAATGCTCAAAGTGACGGCGAGGGGCCCGGCGGAGGGAAGTTTACAGATGAGGAGGAGTACTGCGGCGGCGGCGGCGGTTTTGGCGGTGCAGGCGGAGACGGTCCGGGTAATGACGGCGGCGCAGGCGGGCCGGCTTATGAGATAAGCGCAGAAGTGGGGCATTGTGGCATGGGATCAGGCGGCGGCGGGGCATATAACGCAAAAGGCGGCGCAGGCGGCGGCGCGATAAAATTGAACGCGGGAGAGATTATAGTAAACGGCGAGATCTGTGTCAACGGTATGGACGGAGAGACAAGAACAAATGACCTGGACGGCGCAGGCGGCGGGGGATCCGGTGGAAGCATTGTCCTGGGGCAAGACAGTAAGTTAATGGGTGAAGGGACGGTTTCTCTTAAAGGCGGAGATGGTGGTACCGTGTATACATCGATATATGGCGGAGGGGGATCCGGCGGAAGATTTATTTCTTACGGATATATAAACGATTTTGAAGGTAATATATTATTAACAGGCGGGAACCAGGGTTACAGTGAAGAAGAAGCTATCGGCGGTGAAGGCAAGAAACATTTTGTTTGGGCAAGCAACAAGACATGGGATACAGCTGTAACTATAAAAGCAGGCATCGAAGTTTTAGTCAATTCAGCGGGAACAAATCAAATAGTTATTACTGCGCCGAATTTTATTCTTGAGGAAGGCGCCAGTATTAGCGCTAACGGCACAGGTCGCGCAGGCGGCGCTCTGTTTGCTCATGGGCTAGGATCTGGCAGCGGGTTGGCAGGGTCGACTAAAAAAGGCGGCGGCGGCGGCGGTTTTGGCGGCACAGGCGGCGCAGGAGAAGACAACGCAGGATCCGGAGGAACGGAATATGCGCTTATAGATTCAGTGTTAGGATCAGGCGGCGGCGGCGGAAGTGTTACTCCGGGAGGATCAGGCGGGGGCGCGATAAAATTTGATGTTCCCGGCACTTTAACCATTAACGGAACTGTTTCTGCTAATGGGGAAGGTCATTATTATCTTTATGATGTGGAAGAATTCACAGGCGGCGCAGGCGGCGGCTCGGGCGGCAGTATTGTGATTGAAACCGGGACTTTAGACGGGACAGGGACAATTAGCGCGAACGGAGGAACAGGACAAGTTGTGTATGCGGAGATAGCGGTATATGCATATTACGGCGGCGGCGGCGCAGGCGGAAGAATAGAAATTAATTATGGAACAGGATGGGCCTTTAACGGAAATATGAGCGTAAACCCCGGGACCTTTCTTTCAAGTGGGAGCGGAGGGGAAATAGGGGATATTCAAGCGAAGACAAATTCGGATATAACAATCAACAGTGATGCAAAATGGTGTTGTAATCATAGTATCGGTGATCTTGGTGCAGGCTGGAAGGATTTAACAGTAACAGACGAGGCAATTCTGACAATACAGTCTAATACATTGGGAAAACAGACAGAGATCAATGCGGGTAATATTACAATCGATGAAGGCGCTAGTATTAGCGCGAATGGACAAGGACATCCCGGAGGACGAAGGGCTTTATGGCTGTCATGGCTATACTATTTTATAAACGCTGAAGGAGAAGGTAAAGGTGAAAGTGTGCAAACCTATGATGTTAAAGGCGGCGGCGGCGCAGGGTTTGTCTGTGGCGGCCAAAACGGAGGATGGTATGAGCAAGGCGGCGCCGGCGGCAATAGTTATTTTAGTTCATATTCTTCACCTATAGAAATGGGATCAGGCGGCGGGGGTGTACAATATGTTAATTATATGGGGACACTGTGCGTGGGATCAGGCGGCGGGGGCGGCGGATCCGTAAAACTTAAGGCCAATAACGATTTAATTATAAACGGTTTTTTATCCGCTAACGGCGAAAATGGAGCTAGTGGTTGTCAATACCTAAAATATTATGACTGGTACACTGGGACTTCTACGTATGATTACGCGGGCGGCGGCGGCGGCGGATCAGGCGGTACTATTGTGCTTAATGCTAAGAAAGCAAATTTTGGCGAAAAAGCGATAATAAGCGTTAACGGCGGTTTTGGCGGCGCAGGCGGGACTGGTATTCCGTCCGGTGGTTTAGCCAGCGGCGGGCAAATAGCTAATTGCGTTACTGACGCAGGTGGTTTAACGAACGAGGGTGCATATATTTGCGCTAACGGATATCAAGGAGGATATTTTTATGAAAAGGTAGGAAGCTCCGGCGGAGGGGGTTCTCTGCCGGCATATAAGCCTCCGCCTGTACATCATTATGAAATAGAAGAACCTGCTGAAGCTGTTGCAGGTGAACCATTTTCAATAAAGATCACTCCGAAAAGCATTTTTGATGAAGCAACAGTGGGAATGGGAGTAACTCTTACGGCTGAAACTAATGAAACCGGCGCGCTTGGGACAGGGACACTTACATTAGGCGGAGCTGAGCCGAAAAATCTTATTATTTATGGAGCTACGACTATAACAGATCTTGTATATACAAAGAGAGAAGACATTAAGATAATGGCTGTAGATAGTATTGGGAAGACAAGCATTTTTGATAATATTGAGAATACACTATCAGTGAAAAGCGGAACAATTGGGAGTTTTGCCGTAAATGCCTCAGCAACCAGCATTCATCAGGGATGCAGTGTAAATATAATAGTTACTGCGCGTGATATTTACAATAACCTTGCCGTGGAATATAAAGGCCCGATGTCTATTACATCAAATGATCCTAACGCAGAACTGCCCTCGTCTTATTATTTTAACGAAAGCGATAACGGCGTTTATGCTTTTTCGGCAATTTTAAACAGTGTAGGCACTTCTTCAATTACAGTCTGTGATTACGTGGAAACAGCAAGTCAAGGTTCTTCGGGAAACATTGTTGTTAGCCCGCTTTTAAATGTAACAAGCCCGAGCTACCAGGATGCGGTTTATGTCGGAGGCACTTTGTCGGTTAAATGGACCGCATATGAACGGACTGGGAATCCGTTAGAAAAAGTAAAGATCTATTATAGTACAAGCGAATCGGGCTATACGGAATATTATCCGATAGCGCTGGCAGATAATACCCATGTTTATCCTGCTGATAATGTATATAACTGGAATATTCCTTTTTCTGTTTGCGGGCAAATTAAGATCAAGGTGGAGGCTGAAGATGAACCTGCGATCAATGGCGTGTCTAAAATGTTTTATATACAGTTGCCTTATATCGGACTTATATATCCAAACAACGGGACGGAAATATGGTGCAGCGGAAGCGAACAGACGATCACATGGGAAGAGTCGCCGCAAATACTGTCGCAAAAGACCTTGACTTTATACGCGGATGTTAATCCTAATGACGGAGTAATAAATTATGCTGAGGTTATAAAAACCGGAGAGATGTTCCCGGGTAACGAATATACTTGGGAAGGTGTTTATCTGGTTCCCGAAGGATTGAGAGATAAAGTAAAGGTGAGAATAGAAGTCGATAATTTTTATCAGAGAAGAGCAAACACAACAGACGAACAGTTTTTGACAGAAGGTATGGTTTTTGAGGACATGCGAGTGTCAGGGGAATGGACAGACGCGAAACTGACTTTACAACCAAACGAAATTATAGCAGTAACGGCATACTCCAGACCAGCGAATAACGAGGAACAGGCTAAATCCTATGCGGTGGACCATAAGGGAAATGTATGGAAATGGGGAGAAGGCAATGTTTTTGAAGAAAAAATCGCGGGATTAAATAATATCACCACGCTTGTTGTAGGGTATTATCATGCTTTGGCGCTGGACGCTGAAGGAAAAGTATGGGCATGGGGGTCAAACTATTACGGACAATTAGGCACAGGTGAGGCCAGTGATGTGCCTATTCAGGTCGGCGGCGGTCTGGCTGATAAAAAAGTAAAAAAAATAGCATGCGGAGACGAACATTCTCTTGCTATTGACGAGGATGGAAATGTCTGGGGATGGGGAAGGAATGATAAGCATGCTGTAAGTCCGGATTGGACAACAAATGAATCATATCCAGTTCAGATGACATATACGGGAGATTTCAAAGATATCGGCGGTGGAAACAATTTCTCAATATTGGTCCGCAGTAACGGAGAAGTCTGGGCATGCGGAGATAATATGTACGGATATATAGGTGACGGCACAGAAAACAACGCTAGATATCTTAAAAAAATAGAACAAGATATAGATGGTAATGAGTTTCAGGGGCTGGCTTCTGTTTCAGTAGGCTCTTATCATGTTCTTGGCGCGGATGATGGCGGCAATGTATGGGCATGGGGAAGAGGACATGACTATAGATTAGGACACGGAGATACAAGTCATCAATATAAACCAAAAAAAGTAACAGCTTTAGATCCTGAAACTATAACAGAAGTTGTAGCCGGATATAAGAGTTCTTTCGCGTTAAATGAGAGCGGGGATATATGGGCGTGGGGAGATAATGAGCACGGACGATTGGGGCTTGGAGATACAAGTGATGAAAAATATCCGGCGCAAATTCCGGGGATAACAGGGATTAAGCTTTTTTCGACTTACGGCAGTCATTCAATAGCTATCAGGAATAACGCGGATATATTAACCTGGGGAGATAACAGGTTGGCTCAGCTGGGCAAAGAAGAATGGCAGCCTTGTATCCATGAGCCGGAAATAATAGAAGATAATAATACTAATTCTTTTGTTAATAATAATTTTCAGAAAGTTTCGGTAAGCATATATCACGTTCTTGCGCTGGACGCTGAAGGAAAAGTATGGGCATGGGGGTCAAATAACTACGGCCAAATAGGAGACGGGACGCAGATAACAAGATCCGCGCCTGTTAAAGTTCAGGGATTAGCCGGGGTTGTTATTACAGACATTTCTGCCGGACAATATCATTCACTAGCATTGGACTCAAACGGTTTTATCTGGGCCTGGGGAAGAAGTAATTACGGACAAATAGGAAACGGAACCAGCGGTTCAAACGTACTTCAACCAGTTAAGATAGAAACAGATATTGACGGTAATATTCTGCCGCTCATTCAAAAAATAGCGGCAGGCGGGGAGCATTCGTTAGCGCTATCAAACGAAATTTTACCAAAAATATACACTTGGGGCAGGAATTCTTCGGGACAATTGGGTATAGGGAATACAACGCAACAAACTCGGCCCATTAAATTAACGCATATTGAAGTAGGTGGGACTAGTTTTAAAATACTTGACATCGCGGCAGGAGATGACCATTCTCTTGCGTTAAGAAATGACGGCGGGATCCGGTCCTGGGGAGAAGGATCTTACGGCCGGTTAGGCAGAGGTAGTACTACTACTGATCAAAAATTGCCCGTAGCTGTATATAATATTGGTTCTGCTAAAGCGATCAGCGCGGGATACCAGCACAATATTGCTAAAGTAGAAGTAACTGCGGGTGTATGCAGGTTATACACATGGGGACGAAATAATTATGGCCAGATCGGGGATAGTAAGACAAGTTCATATTATGGGCTTCCCCAAATAGTTGACTGGCTGGGAGATATAAATGTTTTTTCCGGAGACGCGAATATTATAGACGTAAATGCCGGAGGAGACAGCTGTTCTGTTACATATGCTGATGGCGACAATGTACAGGTATATATATGTGGCAGAAATGATTATGGACAGTTAGGGGATAATACTGGAACGAAGCATAGCAAGTTTGAAAAAGCCGCGAATTTACAAGCGTATAAAGTTAAACAGTTTGTTATGGGATACTATCACAGCACATTGATTACCGGAGACGATAAAGGCGTAAAGATCGCTACTACAGGAAGCAATGAATATAAAGGGTTAGGCAATGGCTGGGAGGTTTATTGTTATTCTCCTTTGGAGAGTTCCGCGAAAGGCGAGGTTATTACAAAAGGTACGTTTATTTCCGGAGTGCTCTTTTTTGATAACTATGAATACGGGCCGTTGGAATGGGAAATTAGCGGTTCTGCTCCGGAAGGAATAACGCATACATATAAATTTCAGGTTGCAGCAAGTGAATATGGAGATGATTGGGGGGACGGGTTTATTGGGCCGGATGGCACATCAGATACATATTTTACGGAATCAGGAGAAACGATGTCATTAGACGCGTTAAATGGTAAGGCAGGTTTTAAATATCGTCTGGAACTTGAAACCACTGATCCATTATCCAGCCCTGAAGTAAATAGCGTTACAATAAACTATGCTCATGTAGATCCGGATTATCGATCGATCTCAGACGTATCTGATCAATATTTTACCGTACAGCCCGGCGGGAGTGTAACAGCCATTACAATTGAACCTCTTAGCGTAAGCGCGGATCAGGACGTTGAAATAGACGTTACATTCGCAGAGGCAAGAGAGTCCGCATACATTTCAGTAATATTTGATAAGGAAGTTTTTCCTGAAGCAGTGGATCTTATTAAGCAGGAAATGACCGGAAGCGGAACTTCATGGAGTTTTACTGTTTTAGGGGAACTTTTGCCGACAAACGAAGCGCAAGGCACAGCTACAATAGAGATATTGTATGCTGATTGCCCGATTGGGATTAACAGGACATTTACCGTAGATAATCAGGCGCCTGAAGCGCCCAGTAATGTTACATTTACGGCAACAGGCGGCACGGAAAAACCAGGCTATATAAACAATACAAATACGGGGTTTGAAGTAACGTTTATTGCTCCGGATGTTTTTGCCGGAGATAAAGCACATTTATATATAGATAATGCGGATGTAGCGTTTTCTGATCAAGTTTTGAGTGCCGGATCGAATACCTGGACATATACAGGGGATATGACAGCTATGTTTTCTCCTCATGAAGGTTTAGATAAAGAATTAAAAATAGCAATTGTTAATCAAGGAGGCACTAAAGGTGAAGAATCAGAGCCGATCAACATAATAATAGATACAACAGCACCGACAGTTTTACCGGCAAATATATCTGTGAATAACCAGAACCAACCAAATAAAATAATAATAACTGCCAGCGAAGACCTGGACGCGGGCACAGTAGGATCCGGAACTTGGATTGTTACGGATAATTCCGGAGCAGAATTTGACATAGCAGCGGCTGAATTGTCAGGTGTAGATGAAGTTACATTAACTCTGGCTAATGTGGATCCTGCTGAGACTGATACTTATATAACTAATGAACAAGCGGGAGCAGGAATTAAAGTAACGGTTTCAAATGTACAGGATACAGCAGGCAATGTGTTTGACAGCGCTACAATAACTGCTTCAGGCGGGACGAATTATTTGCACGAGAGTATTCCTGAGATAGCTTCAGGAAACATTAAAGTGAACAATACTGCTGATCCGCATGTTGTAACTCTTGTAGCAAATGAACCGTTAAATAAAGACAGTATAGAGGAAGAATCTAATTGGTCGGAAAAGATACTTAAGAGTAATGACGGGAGTGTATTATATAAGATCGATAGTGTTTCACTAGGTTCTGATTATAGGACAATAACCTTGACATTGCCAACGATTGACCCTGTTGATTCTAAAACCTATATAACAAATGCCCAGATAACAGCCAAGATAAAACTGGATTTTGCCGGTAATGTTAACCTGAAAGATATATACGGTATAAAATTTGATAGTAGCGTAAATGAAACCGCGCTTGCTACAGGACATATTGCGGATACTGCAAAACCGACAGTATCAGCAGCTGAGGTATACATTAATAATTCCGAGAATCCGCACGAGATAACAGTTACTCTAAACGAAAAAATGGATAAAACAAGTTCTGAGAATGCTTCTAATTGGAAATTTCATAGAATTGAAGGAGTAACTACTTTTATTTATAATGTTACAGAAGCGGCGCTTGATCCCGGAGGCAAAATAGTAGTTTTAAAACTTAGCCCTGTAGATCCTACTGTTGTTCCGGTTTCGGGAGGAGATCCAACATATATTACAAATAACCAAATAGATACCAATGCTTTTAAAATTGCTCATGGGACTGTAAACATTAAGGATATTGCAGGTAATTCTTTTTTAAACTCCGCAACATCAGTATCTACGCTGGTAGGCGAACATACGAAAGTTTCCGAGCCTCCTGTGGTTCTAGAAGATGATTCTTATGTGGATAACATTTCTCAACCTAATACAATAAGTATTAAATTTAACGGATTTTTGGATAAAACTATGGCTGAATCTATTGCTAATTGGATTGTTTTTCCGGCAGATGAAAGTGTAGCAAAATATACGATAGCGAATGATATAAGCGTGGTTTTTGATATACAGAACGGTTCTACTATTGTGAATTTAACTTTAGAGGCTCTTGATCTGGATGATTTTTGTACATATATAACGGCACAACAAATAGCATCCGGTATCAAGGTGAATTTTAATGATACCGGTCTAAAAGATTTATATGGTGTATTTTTTGATGATCCGGTTATAAATGACAGCTTGGAAACACTGGAATATGCATTAACAGGTACACATGTATCAGATGATCAAGGCCCTGAGATAGAAGCGGTTATAATAAATAATCAGGTTCAACCGAATGAGATCAATGTTTATGTGACGGAGCCTTTGGATAAGGCAGAAGCCGAGGATTCTTCTAATTGGAGTTTTTGCAATGCAAATGCAGTCGAATTCTCTCTTAATCCTGCTGTAGGAAAAACAACTTTATCTGCTGATGGAAAGAGCGTGACATTAACTTTAAACGCTATTAATTTGGATATATCCTCAACATACATTACAAACGACCAGACTGAAGATCCGGCTAAGAGTCTTTATTTGGAGATACCGGCTGGTTCAGGGTTAAAAGATTTAGCAGGTAATGCAGTGCAGATTGCACCGGGCAATAAGTATCTGGTTTCTAATTATGCGGGATATTCGCATGCAGGAGGGACGGGTCATATTTTAGATAAAACTGCTTTAGCTTCTGTTGCTTTTGATAACATAGAGGCCCTGGGCGGTACAATCCAGAAAATCGGATATATTAACGCAGAAAATACAGGGCTAAAGATCAACTTTAGTGCTCCGGATGAACCGGAGTATTTTGGCATAGTGCAAGTATATATATCAGATGATACTGTAGAAAATGGGGAACCATTAAATCCCCTGATAAAAAAGATAGTTTTATCAGGGGATACGCCATATGAGATTACAAATGAAACTTATTTAACCCAAAACCCTGCGTCTTTAGGAACTCAAGGACAAAAAAAATTTTTCATAAAGGTTATTGATCCGGCGGGTAATGTTTCAGAAGCTTCAGGGATAAAACCAGTAACCTATGATACAACTTCTCCAAGCTCTGTAACTAATACTGTTATAATCGGCAAAGCCGGAAACGATGTCCCCGGAATTATTAACTCTACAAATACGACGTTCAATATATCCTTTACCCCCCCGCAAACAGAATGCGCGGGAAATGCATATTTATATGTTAATGGCACGAAGTATGCGTATAGAAACGTTTCAATTTCAGCAAGTGACGGCTCTAACGGTATTACGAAGACCATAACCGGGATTGATAGTGAAGATGCTTTGGGTTTTGATGGTAACAAGACAATAGCAGTCAAAATAATAGATGCGGCAGGGAACGAAGGAACGGCAGAAAATATAATCATAATAACAAAAGATTTTCTTTGCCCGGGACTGGTTTTGCAAGCAAGCGGACAGCCTCAATATACCAAATATGACTATTTTACGGGTAAATTAACGTGTGTTTTTACTAAAAATATGGATACAAATTTGAATGATCTTGTGAAATCGGGTTTTACGTTATCGCATAACGGTGCAGGGACAGTTGCCCTGGGCAGCGAAGACAATGCTGTAGTTAATGCTAATAAAATAACTTTTACTTTGAGCGCAACGCATCAGAATGATCTTGTTAATTGGGGGCTTATAGCCAATAATATCTTAAATTTGAATATATCAGAACAAGCTTGCCGTGATGCCAACGGCAATTATATTGATATTGCATGGACAGGCACTAATGAAATCGCATGGGAAAAAGATAACCAGCCGCCTGTTTTAACAGCCGGAGGAGAGACTTACACTCATGATACTAAAACATTAGTGCTGGAATTTTCAGAAGTGATCGACCCGGATAATATCAATAAACAGGGCATTAAACTGGCAAAAAACGCAAGCGGGGGTGAGGCTTTTGATCTGAGCGATCCTGTTTTTAGCCTGGATATTGGGGGAGCAATATTGACATTTATACTAAGTGATGATGCCCGGAATTCAATAGCATCATGGCAGCAAGGCGCTAATGTGCTGAGTTTATATATGGCGCAGGGTGCTGTCCGGGATATGCCCGGAAACGGTATAGAGGAAGTTTCGTGGCAGGCAATAACTAATTGGCACGGAGACGGAGATGCTCCGGTCCTGGATCCGGCAGGACTTTTTAATTATGAGTATGATAATAAGAAATTGACATGTATATTCAGCGAAGATATTGATCCTGACAGCATTATTGATCACAGCAAATTTAAATTAGCGCATACCAGTTCAGGAGGTGAGGTATTTGCTTTGTCCGATGCGGATACTGTGAATGTGACGGGCCGGAATGTAGTGTTTACTTTGACTGACGCGAATAAAGATACAATAGCGCCGTGGAACACAGAGCTTTATTTATTTCTTGAAGCAGGCGCAGTAAAAGATTTTGCAGGTATACCAAATGGCGTGCAAAACTGGGTTCAGGCAGAAAACGTTGCTGGAGACACGACTCCTCCGAAATTGGATGAGGATGACGGTAGTATCCTTTGTGAATACGAACATGACAGTTCAACTTTAACCTGTATTTTTACTGAAACTCTTGATGTTAGTGAAACTGATCCTACAAAATTTTATCTGGCGAATCAATTAACAGGAGGCGAGTATTTACAGTTGTCCCTTGGGGAGCTAAGTACTGATCTTGAAGATAATAGGAGTGATCTGACGTTTGTTTTAACCGAAGAACACAGAGATGAAATTTCCGGATGGGATGCATCAGAAGAAACTGCGAAATTATATATTGAAATATATGCAGGAGCAGTGCAGGATTTGAGTGAAAACCCAATAGTAGCGATGGGTGCTAGTGAAGAAATAAGCTGGGTAAAAGATGAAACAAAGCCGGTATTATCAGCAATTGAATATGCTTATGCAACAAAAGAATTAACTTGTACATTTGAAGAGAAGATCAGTATGGCTGCAGTAACAGCCAATAAATTTCATTTATCTTGTCCTGAGGCAAGCGGACTGATGACATTACAGGATAGCAATAAGCAAAATCCACAGCCGGATGATAGTAATATTTTAGTTTTCACATTAAGTGATTCGCAGAATGAAACAATTTGCGGATGGGATTTTACGGCAAAAGGTGCGGGCCAAACAGCAGAATTAAATATTAATATAGACGCAGAAGCTTTAACGGATCTCAGCGGAAATAATATAAATGCAGTAACAGACATGAATGTTGACTGGTGCAAGGATGAAAGTATTCCGAATTTGATCCAGTCTTCTTATAATCATACAACAGGAGAGCTTATTTGCGCGGTTGATGAGAAAATCAAAGAACAATCAATAGTAATCGATAGTTTTAAATTATCTAATGGTTCAGGCGGAGGTTTGTTTTTGTGCGAAAACGATGGAAATACAGTTAGTTTAAGTATTGATGGCAAAACTTTAACTTTTGTTCTATTAGAAGGGCAGATCGAATTAATAGCCGGATGGGATTTTGATGGCATTAAAACCCTGCATTTATTAATGCTGGCAGGAGCAGTAAAAGACCTGAGCGGTAATGAGATCAGTTTTGTCGCGGACCATGAGATAACAGGTGCTAATTGGGTAAAAGATTCAATCGATCCCGCTATCGTTTCAGCAAAGTATACTCATCCTCAAAATCCAGGGGATGAACCAGAGCTGGCATGTATATTCACGGAAAAGATGAAACTGGATTCAATAAATAAAGCAGCTTTTAGTTTGAAAAGCGGAACTAATATGTTGTCTTTAACAAGTAGTAACGGGATTAAACAAACAATTAATAGTGACACTTTAACTTTTATTTTATCTCAGGGACAGAGAGATGTAATAGCCGTATGGAGTGCGGTTGATCCTAGTGCTGTCATGAGCCTTACAATAGATGTTGAAGGGATAAAAGATCTAAGCGGCAGGGATAATAGCTCGTCAATAGAGCAATCTGTTACTTGGACAAAAGATACAACCTCGGCTGAGATTTCTACACTAACTTATCTACATGAACAAATGAAACTGATCTGTTCCTTTAATGAAAATATAAATATAGATTTTACAAAAAATAACAAAGACAAATATTCTTTGATAAATGATCAGGGAGAAGAGATTAATTTAGGAACTAATTCTATAACTGAAACAGATAATGGCAATACAGTAACGTTTGAGATGACAACTTCTCAAAGCGATGCGATTGCCGCATGGGATGCTGATGTTGATGTGACTGAAATGAGTTTAAGGATTCTGAGCCAGGGAGTAAAAGATCTGAGCGGAATTACTAATACAAGTGCTCTTGTAAAAACGGCTGTCTGGGAGGAGGACACAACTGCACCTGTTTTACAAAGCGCTCAATATGTGGATCCGGACAGACAATTAATATGCGTATTTGACGAAAAAATAAATATTTCAACAGTAATAATTAATTATTTTAGCTTGTCAAACGGCGAGACTTCTTTTTCTTTATCTCCAAGCTATGATTCTAAAGCGAGCGGAATAACGGATGATATATTAATATTTACTTTGGGGGATGATCATTACAGCGATATAGCGGGCTGGGCGGCAAATGGAGCTACTACGCTTTATTTGTCAATAAATACGGATGCATTAACAGATCTAAGCGGAAATGGTATTAGCGCACAAGAAGAAGCGCATAATAATTTCCCTATAACCGGAGATGACTGGGTAAAAGATACTAATCCGCCTACAGTCAGCAGTGCGAATGTTATTGTTAGAAATATAATAGACGACCACAATGATCCCTGTCACAAAATAAAGATCACTTCATCAGAACCGTTGAATAAAGACACTGTAACAGTAACAGATAATTGGCTCATTAAGAATAATTCCAACTTAGAGTATGACATAAAAACAGCTGAATTGTCTCTTGATGGATATACTGTTACATTGACATTAAATACGATCGATCCGAGTGTTCCAAATACTTATATAACGAATGGCCAAATAGACGGAGGAATTTATCTGGTCTTTGAAGACAGTAATATCACGGATCTATCCGGCCAGAATTTTGCTGACGCCAGCATTAAGGCAATGGGAGCGCATGAAAAAGATACAACTCGGCCTAATGTTGATAATTTGTCGATAATTGTGAATAATAGTGTTCAGCCCAATACTATTACTATTCCGATCCTGGAGCCTTTAACAGAAAATACAGCTGAAAATCCGGGTAATTGGAAAATAAGGCCGGAATCAGGTGCCGATTATTATGATATTGCCGGCGCAGAACTTTTAGAGAGTGGATATAAAGTACAATTAACACTTGAAGCAGTTAATCCTTTTAATGAATTAACTTATATAACAAAGGATCAAATAACTAATCATATAGAGCTTGTATTTGAAGTTGGAACCAATCTTAAAGATATAGCAGGAAATCCCTTTGCTAATAGTCTTTCGGGAAATAGGACAATAGAGGCTTTAGGGAATTCGCATGTCAAAGATGAAGAACCTCCGGTTTTTGCCCCGAACCATATCAGTATAGATAACACAGCACGTCCGGGGAATACAATAACTCTAACCGCATCTGAAAAACTTAGGGCATTTTATGCCAATACAGCGGGTAACTGGGTTATTGTAAACAAAAATAAAACTGAAGGGTTAAATCAATATGCGATTAATGACGCAGAACTTATGTCAGATGGTGGTACAGTAATTTTAACTTTAGCAGATATAGATCCGACAGATGATTTGACTTATATTACAAACAGCCAGATAGAGAATAATTACATAGCAGTACGATTTTTAAGTTCGCAGATTCAGGACGTAGCGGGAAATAATGTTGTAGATGTGAGTGGTGATATTTTGGCGAAAGGTACACATATCAAGGATAATAGTTCTCCTACTATTGCCCCGGCTGATATATGGATAAATAATGCGGATAAACCTAATGAAATAACTATAAACGCATCAGAATATCTTGACTCAACAAGCGCAACCAATAAAAATAACTGGATAATAACAAATAATACAGGTGGTATAGCGTATGTTATTGCAGAAGCTCAATTGCTTGATGTCGATACAGTGGTTTTAACTTTGGAGGAGGTCAATCCCTGGAATGAAAAAACCTATATAACAAATGATCAGATAACAGCAGGAATAAAAATAGATGTTACTTCAGGTGCGATCAAAGATCTATTCGGAAAAGCTTTTGACTATACTGCGCCTATAACAGCTTTGGGTGAAAATGCGAACCATAATATGGATGATGATCCGCCTGATATTGAGACCATAAGCATTAATAATACTCAATCTCCGCATTATGTGATAATAACCGCTTCTGAGCCTTTGGACGAGGATTCATCTGAGACTAAGGAAAAATGGACGCTTATGGCTCCGGGGACATCTACAATAGAATATACAATAGCAGCGTCTGTTTTATCTTTTCCACAACAGGTTATGTTGACTTTAGAGGCTGTAGATCTTGATGATGACAGCACGTATATTACGAATGATCAGATGGAGGACGGAATAAAGGTTGTTTTTAGTCTTGGGACAAACAATGTTAAAGATTTGGCAGGCAAACCATTTATTAACCAGACAGTTATTGATGGAGAGATAGAAAATGATACACCGGATAACATTCCGCCAAGTGCTCCTCCAAGTATATCAGCGTTTGCTAAAGGCGGAAATGTTGTGACAGGCCATGTAAACAGCAGTAATGACGAGTTTCAAGTGGATTTTACCAGTCCGGCTACTAATTTTTATGGTATAGCGCATTTATATGTTAATGAGGCGGAATTCAGCACGCCAAAAACAGTAGCAGTAACGCAAGGCAGTAGTGGCTATAGTTTTCATGGAACACCGGCAGATTTAGGGGCGGATGGAGATAAAAACCTGAAGGTTGTAATAATAGATGTTGCTGGTAATGCAGGTTCTCCTTCCCAGACTGTTATATTGCACAAGGATGCAGATGCGCCTGATCAGCCTGCTAATGTAAGTATATCAGCGCTTGGCGGCACTGTTGTGAGGGAAGGATATATAAATGCCGGTAATACTCATTTCAAAGTAGATTTTATCAGCCCTTCTGAAAATTGGGAAGGTACTGCGCATTTATATTTAGACGGTGTTGATTTTACGCCTGCGCTTACACAAGAGATAACAGCGGCCGGGATTTCATATTACATAACAGGAACAAAAAGTCTTTTAGGCGTAAATGACGACGTAAAAAATTTATCATTAGTAATTGTTGATGAATCCGGGAATAAAAGCCCTGCTGTTAACTGTCCGATTACAAAAGACACTATTCTTCCTGATCCTGTAACTGATCTTAATTTTATTGATATCGGGACAGGGAATCCCCCGGCTAATTTTATTAACAAAGGAAGTACAGGTTTTAAAGTGCAGTTTACCAGCCCTTCTTCTGAATATACAGGTTTAGCTCAACTTTATGTTAATGGTGCTTTATTTACAACTGATGTTAACTTGTCAGTTGATGCCGGCGGAATTGATTATACTTTAATGCCGTTAAACATGTCAGAAGCTTTAGCTGATTTGGGCGGGAGCGGAGAATGTGTGTTAGATGTAAAGATCACAGATGCGGCAGGGAATAAAGGCAATGCAACGCAAAGTCTTACTATAACCATAGATAAATCTGAACCATCGTTAGTTCCTAAAATTGTGCCGCCTTCCGGCCAGGAAAAAGTAAAGAACGGAAATACAATAAAAATTGAAGGCACAGCAGAAGCAGGAAGCACTATACATGAAGCCAGGGTTCTGGATGAAAACAATAATCTTATAATGCTATTAGAAGACGGAACCAATTGCGCCCTTGATCTTATAGACGGAGTTTTTAGCGGAAACTTTAATTTGCCGACAGTAATAGCAACAAGTATAAAGATACAAATAGTCGTAAAAGACATAGCAGGCAATTTTTCAATCGCACAAAACTCCCGTTCAAATAGCATTCAAGTAGATAATAGTCCTCCTTCTTTAACTACAGTGATGCAATCAGATAATGACAATAATACGGCTTATGCGAAAGTAAATGATGAGATAACTTTAAATATAATAGCGGTGGAAGATATAAAAGATGTGGAAGTGGTGATAGGAAAAGGAATCATGGGGGAAGGAACTTTAGACGAAGGATACGTAGAAGTAACAGGAAGCGGGATGAATTGGACGGCAAAATATAAGATGACAGAACAGGATGATAATGGACCTGTGTTATTTTCGATTAATTATAAAGATATAGTCGGCAACTCCGGACTGACAACAACAAATGTTACAACAGGAAATAAAGTTATATTTGACAAAAGTGTGCCGAAACTAAAGACTGTTTCATTGGTTTCTGCGAATGGAAGACAATATATAAAACCCGGGCAAGGAGTGGTCTTGTCCATTGAAGCAGATGAAAATTTACAGCGTCCGATTGTTAAGATAATGGGCAATAGCAGTGATGTTACAGGTAGCGGTCAAATGTGGAGTACAGTGTATATAATGAAAGATACTGATCTGGAGGGGGACATAACTTTTACAATAGATTTCTACGATATCCCGGGAAACCAGGGAATAAGGGTTGATGAAGTAACAATCGGAAATCCGGTAGAATTTGACAAAACACCACCGGAGTTGAGTTCAGTAACCATAAAGTCCAATAATTCGAATCAGACATATGCCGCAATAGGAGATACAATAACACTCACAATAACAGCGCAAGATACAATACAGTCACCGACAGTGACAATTATGGATAAAGAGGATGTAATAATAATTGGGGAGGATAAAAATTGGACGGCTAGTTATACTATATTGAATGATGTTTCCAATGGAAACGTGGTATTCACAATAGATTACAAAGATTTAGCTGGCAACGACGGCGTAACAGGGAGTGAGATAACCGAGGGAAGCAACGTAGAATTTGATAAAGAAACGCCTAAACTGACAGCAGTGACGATAAAATCAAACAACGCGAA
>JBDRBG010000018.1:0-2314 GCA_043823005.1 Candidatus Omnitrophota bacterium | reverse complement strand
TATATCTGCCGGCTTTTCGCCAAGGAACTTGTTTACCGGAATTTTCCCGGCGCTTCCGCGGAACAGCTGTTGGAACGCATGGTGGAGCTGTCCCTGTACGCCGAGGAAAATCTGAAATAGCGAGGGTTTTTATCCCGCGGGCATTTACAGTTATAAGGGACAGGTCCCCATTTTCCCCATTTTCCCCGGGGAGGTTCAAGTTCATTTTTTTGTGCTATGGCGAGGTCTGCCCCCGTTTACCTTCTTGAACAGGTAATTTCGCGAGATCCCGGTAGGAATTTATAGAATAGTTTTTATAATCGAAGCTTTTTTCTCCGCCGTATATCAGAGATGGTTTGTGTGTGAGATCTTTATTGAGCTTTGAGTAGTATTTTAATCCTTTTAACATATCTTCCGCGAAAGTAGTTCCTGCTTTGATCTCTATCGGGAATACGGTATTCCCGTAATCCAACACAAGATCGATCTCATTTCCTACGTTATCTCTGAAATAATATAGATTATTTTCCTGAACTCTGTTGAAACGGGATTTAATGATCTCTGAGACAATATAGGTTTCGAAAAGATATCCGCGCAGAGGATGTGTTTCTAATTGTTCGGGCGTATGTATGCCTAAGAGATAAGAAACCAGGCCTACGTCATAAAAATATATCTTAGGGGCTTTAATAAGGCGTTTTGAAAAATTATTATGGTGAGGATGTACACGAAATATTAAATAACTGGCTTCAAGGATAGATAACCATGAAGCGGATGTGTTATGATTTATGCCGCAATCATTACCCAGGCTTGACAAGTTAAGTATCTGGCCTGTCCGAGCGGCACAAAAACGCAAAAAAGTATTAAATAGATTCAGATCTTTTATGTTTAACAGTTGTCTCGCATCTCGTTCAATATAAGTATTTACATAAAAACTTAAAGCCTCAGAGGGTTTTAACTTTTTGTCGAATATTCCAGGATAAGATCCGGTAAACAGTATTTGATCAAGGGTATATTTATCAATTATATTTTTTATCTCACTCGAAGAAAAAGGAAGTAAGCGTAATATAGCTGTGCGTCCCGCCAAAGATTGATTTATGGAATTTAATAATTCAAATTGAGCGCTACCGGTTAAAATGAACAGGCCGGGCTTGTCAGACCCGTCAACGATAGTTTGTAAATACGAAAAAATATCAGGGGCACGTTGTACTTCATCAAGAACAGCTCCGTGCGGAAATCTCGATAAAAAGCGACGAGGATCATTGATCGCTATTCGACGTACATCAGGGTCTTCAAGGCTTACATAGGGTTTATCAGGAAAAAGGTTTTTTACCAGTGTAGTTTTTCCCGACTGACGGGGTCCCGTAAGGGTTATGATCGGATAACTTTTAGCCAGTCTTAACAGGTCTTTTTCAATTTCACGATGTATAAACATAATAAAAGCATACACTATTCTTTACATATTGTCAATCCCGATAACAAAATGTAACAAATAATTGAGGGCGATTGACCGGAACCCCGTGGTTTCCCTTGAAGAAGGCATCAAAAGAATCGTGGAATGGTACCTCGCCAACTGGGAATGGGCGAAAGGCATCCAGCTGTAGCCAAATATACCCGTTAAGGTATAAAAATTACTTTTATGCCCCCCATAGGGTATAAAAGTAATAAAAATACACCTTAAAGGGTATAAATTTATTTAAAAAACTTGTAATTATACCCTTTATGTGATATATTTTAATAGTTACTGAACAGGAGAGTGTATCGACATATGAAAAATATTTCTTCTCAAATAAAAGATCTGCGGAAGAAAAACGGATTGACCCAGGTCGAGTTCGCTAAACGGGCGGGAGTCGGTTTGCGTTTTTTAAGGGAGCTTGAACAGGGGAAGACGACGGTAAGAATGGATAAGATCACGCGGGTCCTGGGTTTCCTGGGGTATCATCTGGAATTAAAAAGGAACACACCGTAGCATGGAAAAAGAAACATTATCCAAAAAAGATCCGGAGGGGAACACGTTGAGGAAAGGAAAAGTTTTCTATAAAAATGAATTAGCGGGGTATATCATCGAGACCCCGGATGGTTATACCTTTCAATATGACCATGAATTTTTAAAAAGAAATCTTTCGGTCTCGGTCTCTTTACCCCCCAGAGAAGAGCCTTATCATTCAAAAGAATTATTCGCTTTCTTTAAGGGGCTGCTTCCTGAAGGGTGGTATTTACATATCGTCAGCGCGACACAAAAAGTCGACGAAAGAGATTCATTTGGTTTATTATTGGCGAGCGCCGGTGGTGATACCATAGGCGCGGTTACCGTAAAAAAGTGGGATAATGAAAATGGATG
>JBDRBG010000017.1:0-28471 GCA_043823005.1 Candidatus Omnitrophota bacterium | reverse complement strand
ATTATTCCCCACCTTATATCTTTTAGCAGATACTCTTTTAGAGAACACAGAGAAACAGCTTTTCCTTTAATTTTTTCTTTCCCTCTGTGTCCTCTGTGGTTAATTTCTTTCTTATTTCTTTCATATTATTTTTGACACTATCATTTACCCTATAGTCAAAAATTAACCACAAAAATCACAGCGTTTTTTTCGGCAATACATTCAACTATCTCGCTGCTATACCTTTTTTTCTGTATTCCCTGTGGTTTATCTTTTTCCCTCTTTCATCGTGTTATTTTGCAACAGTTCAGTTGTTTAAAGCAACCAGTGCTCTGCCCCGCGTCTTTGCGAGCGAAGCGAAGCAATCTCTAGATATTCTTCAAAGAGATTGCCGCGTCGCTTCGCTCCTCGCAACGACAAAAAACACTATCGCTCCTCGCAACGACAAAAAAAACACTTTCTCTTCTCTCAACGACAAAAATACTATCATTTTTCGTAATAACATAGTAGAGTGTTTTTTCTTTTCAGGATTGAACTATTACGTTATTTTTGAATTATTCAATTCATTGCCAACAGCCTCATTAACCAAGGCTTCAAGATCTTTTAAACTTGATAGAGGTTTTTCCACATACGCATACGCGCCTTCTTTTATAAGGCGTTCTTTTGTCCTGCCAGCATCCGCGTAAGCCGTAACAAAAATAATCTTAATGTTATCGTTGTAACTTTTTATCTGACGCATAACTTCGTCGCCGTTAATTCCCACCATCCTTAAATCAAGAAGGACAACATCATATTCCTTACTTTTCAAAAGCCTTAAACCCTCAGCCCCATCTGAAGCAACGTCTATAGCATAATCCCTGGGCGAAAAATACTGTTCTAAAAGTTCCGTAAAACTACCCTCATCATCAACCGATAATATCCTTAGTTTACTCATAATCCCCTTTCTATTAGTGCCCTGCCTTTGTAAAAGTAAGATAAAACGCGGTTCCCTTTCCTAATTCGCTTTCAACGTCTATCTTTCCGTTATTTTTTTCTACTATTTGTTTAACAATAAAAAGCCCCAATCCCGTTCCTTTCCCGGGTTCTTTTGTCGTAAAAAATGGATTAAAAATTCTGGTAAGATTTTTTTTATCTATTCCTTCACCCGTATCCTTGATCATAATATTCACTTTTTTTCCTCTACATGCAACACGTATCAAAAGCGTCCCTCCACCTTGCATCGCTTGCACGGCGTTACGTATAATGTTAAAAAAGATCTCCTGTACCTGTTTCCGGTCCCCTTTGATAAAAAGCGCTTTTTTAGGCATACTTTTTTCAATTTTAATACTTTCAAGTTTAAGGTCATGCTCAATAAGAGAAATTACTTCATTAAGTTCGTTTTCAACATCTACGATACCGTCAGTTTCTCCTCTCGCGGGTTTCGCGAAAGAAGAAAGTTTGCGGGTTATAATAGTAGCGCGGTCAGTCTCATGCATTACTTTTTTCATAATTTCCCGGACTCTTGCTAAAAGTTCTTCCGGAGGTTTATCTTTATATATTCCTTCATCCATATTCAAAAGAAACATCTCGCATTGACCGCGCGCTATACCTAACGGATTACAAATTTCATGGTTTATTCCGGCTGAAAGCGTACCTATCACAGCCATTTTTTCGGTTTGCGCGGCCTGAGCCTGAGATTCGGAAAGTTTTGAAAAAAGTTTCGCGTTAGAAATAGCTATAGCAAGCGTTCTTGCCAGAGGCAAAAAGATATCTATATCATCCGGAGTAAATTCCTCGTCTGATTTCTTTTTCCCTAAACACAACAGTCCTATTATATCCTGCCGATATCTCAACAGAAAAATCAAATCTGAAGCTAATTTGTCCATTGCATTCCTTGCGACAGAATTCATTTTATCGTTTTCGTCAAACAGTATAAAATTTTTAATAGTCTGTATATGCCTTATAAATGTGTCGCTCGCTTTCAGGCTATATCCCGTCTCAAGCTGTAATCCTGCGCTGGATTCGACCCTGAATTCCTTATCTTCCGAATAAAAAAGCAGGATACTCGCGTTTTCCAGCCTGACTATTTCCGTAAGCTTATTAACCGTGATTGCCAGCAAATCTTTGAGATCAAGAACAGAAAGCACTTCATTCGTAAAAGTCCTTAAAAGTTTTTTGTAATCATATTTTTTTTGAAATAAATGTTTATCTGTAATATTCCTTAAAAAGGTTTCAAGCGGACGTAAAATAAGAACTATTACAAATACTGACGGAATTAAAGCAATCCATCTGTTTTGTATTATGGTTTCAAACACTATGGATCCGATATACGCGAAAGTCGAGAAAACAGCGTAAGCAGCCATAAAAAGTCCCGCAAAAACAAGTGTTTTCTTTATAATAAATTCAATGTCCATTAGCCTGTGAGCTAAAATAGCATATGACAATAACACCACACACATAATAACTAAAATATCATGCGGAAAAACTTCTCTCAATCCATACGCTGATCCAAAATGGACAACAGCGCTTAAAAAAGCAAAAAAATATGCTATAAAGACATATTTGATCTGGTTCTTTTTTTGGCCTTTAGATCTTTTCAATTTTATCAATAGCCTGAAAAACGCGTAAGAACAGGTTAATGCAAAAAGAACTATAAAAACAGAATAAATCGGCCCAACACCCATAGTAAAATACGGACCTTTTTTAATAATTGAATGAATCATGAGCGGGGAAAATAGAAACGGTAAAAAAAGAACAGCCGTTATATATACTATCCGAATGAGATTTTTTTCAAATTTCCCCTTATCAGCCTCTACCATTACCAGTCCAAACCTTAAAAAAGCAGGGGCTGTAAATATTGCCGCAATATATACTGTTCTAACAAGTATAAGCGCATCTGAAACAGGAGAGAACAAAGAAGCAGCAAAAGGAAAAAGACACCATATCCCGGCCAAAAGCGCTACACTAATAAAAGAATTTCTCTCTATACTTTTTTTCCCTTTTAAAAGCACAAATATAACTATAACTAAAGAAAATATAAATGCAAATAGTGCTGATACTATAAAAATATTCATAATATTGTCTGAGAGGCTCTTTTTCTTATATTTTCGTATACCTCTTCTTCAATCTCAATGCCAAAACTGCGAATCTTTGCTAATTTGAATCCATGTTTTTCTCCAAGCGCCCCGATTTCTTTTACTTTATCAAAAATCATGTTACCGCCTATTGAATAATTTTCATATTTCTCTTCTAAAGTCAATATCATCGTTTCCGCCATACACGCATAAGCTAAACCTTTGGGCAGTCCAAAATAAAAATTAAAGTCCATATTATCACCGGGCGGCTGAACTATCCCCCCATCAATAACTAAAACATCCCTACGCATCTCAACCCGTTTTTTAGATACATTACGCGGCCGGGAAATGTCACATACTATTGTCCTGGCAGTTAATTCATCAACATCAATCAATGGAAAAGGAACTGAAGTAGACATAATACTTATATCCGCGTTCTTTACTGCTGTTTTAATATCATCCTCAATAAGCACCTGCGCTTTACAATTAATGTTTGTTAGTAAACCCTCCCTGATATATTCCAGTTTAGATCGGTTCCTTGCGGCTAAAGTTACTTGAGAAGCTTTTTCCGAAAAAAATTGTCCGCAAATTTTTCCGACCTTCCCTGTCGCTCCGATTATTGCTACATTACATTTAGTAACATCTTTTCCGATTTTCTCAGCCGCTTCTAAAACACTTTTTATTGTTATCCATATTGTGTAATGTGTCCCTGTTGTAACCGGCATTTGCAATTTTCTGGCAAGTACCACCCCCTTCTTTCCGATCTGCGCCACATACGCTCCCACCCCGATAAGGCTGGCTCCTAAATCCCTGGCAATTTCTCCGGCAGAAACAACTCTATCCAGAACAAAAGACTCATCCAGAGAAATTATCTGTTCCGGCAACAACGCGCAATACATCAAATGCCCTTTTATCTTCGTCCCTTTTATTGAACAAATCCCAGTTATTTCCGAACACTTAAAAGACGGCAGCCATTCAAAAGCCTTTTTGACCAAAGATAGTTTCTTATTAATAAGTGTCGGTTCGTTAAAAGCAACACTTACTAACCCAATATCTAACGGATGGACAATAAAGGCAAAAGCTTTCTCCAAATTCTATCTCCTTATATTAATTAAGCTTTTTTGAGAACGCAATTTAATCGCAATCATCATCGCCCTTAGTATTCTTTTAATTTTACGTTCAAGTACCGGTCCTAATAACTTTTCAAAAGAGGGTATTCCCCAATCTATTTTCATATTTATAGTTAATCTCGATTTCCCCGCTTTTTCTTCAACATACCATTTTCCTCGATAATCCGTGTAATCCCCTTTTATCTGAGAAAAAAACAATTCATTAGTTGTTTCATTAAACTCATCTTTTTGTAACCAAACAACATCAGCTCCGTCAACATCGATTGTCCATTTGCTAATCTTACTATTATCCAAACACTCTTTTATTTCAATATTTTGCACATACTTCATATATAAAGGATACTTCTCAATGTCTTTCAACACTGAAAAAATTATATCTTTAGGCGCCTTAACAAAAATTGAGCTATTTATCTCCTTCATTGCCGCACCTTTTTTTACTTAACTTTATTTTCTTTCCTCTTGTTTTTCTATCCACCTATCAATAGTATCACGCTTAAAACGCCACTTAGATCCTACTTTAAACGCGGGTACTTTACCGTCTTGCGCGTGTTTATAAATTGTCACTTCTTTTAACTTAAGATATTCTGCCAGTTCTTTTACTGTCATTATCGAACTACCCATAAAAACTCCTTCGTACATGTAACGTATTGTCAAAAGTTAACCACAGAGAACACAGAGAAACAGCTTTTCCTTTAATTTTTTCTTTCCCTCTGTGTCCTCTGTGGTTAATTTCTTTCTTATTTCTTTCATATTATTTTTGACACTATCACATGTAAAAAAAATTCGTGAATTTTATATTCCGCTCTGTTATTTATAATTTCTTACTATGATATGTTGTGCTTTGATGTTTGATAGCCTACATTGATAGTATAGCCCAAAAAAAAGGAAAGTCAAAAAACGGAAAAATTTGCATTGCGCGGTTAATTCAATGGAAACTAAGAAAAAATGTTTCTCATAGTTTTCTTATGCAGACTTTTCTTATAGAATATTAGAATAGACCAAAACATGGAGAATAAGATTAGTGTAAATACCGCCGACAAGATCATCCATCATTATCCCCCATCCTCCGTGTTTCTTTTCCAAAAAACGCATCGGAGGCACTTTGATAATGTCAATAAGGCGGTATAAAACAAACCCGACAAGAACAATCGAATAACTTATAGGAACAAATAAAAACACAAGAAAAATACACGCAAATTCGTCTATGACTACACATGAAGGGTCTTTGACTTGCATCTCATTTTCAATGTGGTTAGAAGAAACAACGCCCATAAAAAAAAGTATAAAAAAAACAAAAACATACAATACTATGTATTTGTAAAGCATTAAACATAAACCCAGACCAGCCAGACTTCCGACTGTACCTGAAGCAATAGGAAAATATCCTAAACCAAATACAGTAGCTATCATCTGGTGTATTCTTTTCATTTTTTCTTTTTCCTTTATTTTAATTTCTATCTGAGATTGCTTCGTCGCTCTCTCCTCGCAATGACGGACGAGGGTTTGCCGCGTCGGCCTACGGCCTCCTCGCAAAGACAGATGGAATGTTTTCCCTTTTCCCTATTCACCAACCGCTATTTTGCTGAAATGGCAAGCGTTCTGAGTGCAGTTTTTGCCTGAACCAAGTGAAGGCAAACTGTTTGAGCACGGAATGCTTGCCGTTCCAGCAAAATACTTTGCAATTCTCATCCTACCTTTTTCAGGACAAGGCACTGTTCACCATTCACTATCGACTATTCACTTTTTATAATCCCAGTAAATATTTTTTATTCTTAACCATGTAGGAAACCCCGCTTATTATGGTCAAACTTACTGTTACGAGCATTAATAAAAAAATAACTTGTTTATACCAGTATTCAAACCCTGAATTCCAAAACCCAAAAGTTCCCACACCGGCTTCCTTTATAATAATAAACACCAGAATCACAAAAATCGAAAACATTTGAGAAAAAGTCTTTTGTTTTCCGGCTCTTCCTGCCGCAAGAACTTCCTGCTTCCGCAGAGCAATCAGTCTAATGCTGGTTATTATTAATTCTCTCAGGATTATAATCACTACCATCCATGCCGGAACCAGTTCCAGTTCTACAAAAGCCAAAAATGCCGCAAGAGTTAATACCTTGTCCGCTACCGGGTCCATTATCTTTCCAAAATCCGAAGAAATATTGTATTTCTTTGCTATAAATCCGTCTAAATAATCGGTCAAAGCTGCTATTAAAAAAATACCAAGCGCGGTTATTTTGGGACCGACCCCTTTCAAAAAAAGAAAAAACATAAAAACAAAAACTAATCCTATGCGCGTAAGCGTGATCTTATTGGGAAGATTCATACAGCCTCACCGATAAGGTCATATTCCATAATGCCGCTAATCTTTGTCTCCACAAAACTGCCTATTCTTAAGTTTTTACCTTTGACATAAACCATTCCATCTACTTCCGGAGCATCCATCTCAGATCTTCCCGTAAAACAGAAAGGATCATCCGGCACCGTATCTTCTATAAGAACCTTTAGTTTTTTTTCGATAAATCCTAAATTGTTCTCATAAGATATTTCTTGTTGAAGTTTCATTATTTCATCAAACCTCTTTTTTTTAGTACCAAAAGATACTTGATCTTTAAATCCAGCGGCACGGGTTTCTTCTTCTTTAGAATAAATAAACGCTCCCAGCCTATCAAACCTAACTTCCATTAAAAAATCCAAAAGTTCGTTAAAATCCGACTCTGTCTCTCCGGGGAATCCCACTATAACAGAAGTTCTGAGAACAACTCCTTTTATTTTCTGTCTTAACCTTGTAATAAGAGAACTAATCTCATCCCGCCCGATATTTCGGTTCATCCTGTTTAATATACGCGTATTGATATGCTGTATAGGAAGATCTATATATTTGCAGATATTATCCGTTTCAGCAAAAACATCTATTAATTTTTCGGTAAAATGCGCGGGATGAGTATACAACACCCTTACCCAGCCTTGCTTCATAAAAAAAGAAACCTTCTCGAGCAAATCCGAAAGTTCACTGTTTTCTTTACGATCCAGGCCAAAAGAAGTAGTATCCTGCCCGATAAGAATAAGTTCCTTTAAATTCTTATCAATCGTTAAAGCCTCTATTTCTTTTTCTAAAGATCCGATGTCCCTGCTGCGCAAAGGCCCTCTTAGGTCCGGAATAACACAATAAGAACATCGATTCGAACATCCTTCCTGAATTTTTACGTACGCGTAATGCGCAGGGGTAAGTCTTTTTCTCGTATGGGAATGATCATACAAAAAAGATGGGATGGCTGTTACTTCTTTCAGCTTTTTGCCTGACCCAACAGTCAATATTTTTTGAGGAATCTTTAAAATGTCAGAAGTGCCGAAAACCGCGTCTATTTCTTTTATTTCGGTCAAAAGCTCTGAAGGATAACGCTGAGCAAGACAACCGCATACTATAAGTTTTTTTATCTTCTTTTCTTTTTTAAGGTCAGTTAAACGTAAAATTATGTTTATTGCCTCTTCTTTGGCTTCTTGAATAAAACCGCATGTATTGACTATACCGATATCCGCATCCCAGAGATCATCAACCATTTCAAATCCGGCATTCTCAAGATGTCCTGCTAATATTTCACTATCTACCAAGTTACGCGGACAGCCAAGGCTTAAAAGATATATCCTATTCATCAATCGATCCTATCCAAAATGAGCGACCCAATTATCTCCGATACGCACACCTTTTTTCGAAACCTTTATATCTTTTACTACGCCGGCGGCAACAACTCCAGCATGATGCCCGTTAACAGTAAAATCAAGCATATTTGCTTTTCCGGTCCATACAGTAAGGTCACTATTCGAACTCCACGTTTTAACAGCGCCTTTATTCATTATACCGGCAAAAAGAACCTTGTCGCCTCCATTTACTTGTACCCACACTTCACCTTTTGCCTGTAATTCCAGATTGACTTGTAACTCAGCATTAATAACGCTGTCTTTTTTTTGTGCCGAATCGTTTAAAACCGTCCTCTTCTGTTTATCCTGAATAGAGGTTTTTTTTGTATCTGCAACAGCTAACTGTCTCCGGTTTTTTGCGATTTCAACACGATCCCTTATAAGTCCGATCAAGACAAAAATAAGAACAACTGTTATAATACTAAAAAAAACGACTGCCGCGTTTATAATTTTTTTCTTTAAAATCTCAGGCGGATTTTCTTTTTTTTGCTTGTTCTCTTTTTTCTTTTCAGGAGTCGCGCTAAATTCTTTAGCAGATACATTCAGAAAAGAACCAGCGTCATATTTTTTCAGTATATCCGCCGGATCAAGGTTTAAAAATTCCGAATATTTTTTAAGAAAACTTCGTATATAAGGCCGCTCGATTTTATCAAAAAACCCTTCTTCAAGATTTTTGATAATATTGGGATGTATTCGACTCATCTCATATGCGTCTTCCAGGTTTATCTCTCTGCTTTCCCTGCTATCTCTGAAAATTTTACCAATCTCTTTATTCGTCATCATATTCACTCTCTCCTGTTGTGGTAAGCTCCTCTTCACTTATCAATATTTCACGGGGTTTTGATCCGTTATATGCCCCGACTATTCCGGCTTCTTCCATTTCATCAATAATTCTGGCCGCCCTGTTATACCCGACACGCAGTTTCCGCTGTATCATCGATACCGAAGCCTGTTTCGAATCCAATATTATTTTTAATGCCTCTGAATAAAGCTCATCTCTGTCTTCTCCTGAGCCGGACATTTTTCTGTCCTGATTCGCGAGTACATCTTCAACATACCGCGGACCTGCCTGTTCTTTTATAAATTCTACCACATTTCGTATCTCTCTGTCTTCCACTAAACAACATTGTCCCCGAATAAGAGAAGTTTCTCCCGGATCCATGATCAGCATGTCTCCTCTACCCAAAAGTTTTTCCGCGCCATTAGAATCCAATACAGTCCGCGAATCTACTTTGGACGCTACTTTAAATGATATCCTTGCCGGAAAATTAGCTTTAATAACCCCTGTAACCACATTAACCGACGGCCTTTGAGTCGCAAGAATCATATGTATACCTGCCGCGCGTGAAAGCTGTGCTATGCGCATTATCGCCCCTTCTACATCCTGAGGTGAAACCATCATAAGATCAGCAAGCTCATCCACTACAACAACTATATAAGGCAATGTTTCCATGTCCTTCTTTTTACTTTCTTTATAAGCCTCAATGTTACGAACCCCCTGTGAAGCAAATATTTCATAACGCCGTTCCATCTCATTTACCACCCAGTTAAGAGCGCCGGCAGCTTTTTTTGAATTAGTCACAATTGGGGAAACCAGATGCGGAATCCCATCAAATACCATTAATTCCACTCTCTTAGGATCAATCATTATAAATTTAAGTTCTTCAGACGTAGAACTATATAAAAGGCTTGAAATAATACAATTAAGACATACTGTTTTTCCAGATCCGGTAGCTCCGGCAACCAAAAGATGCGGCATTTTAGCAAGATCGGTAATTATGGGGTCTCCGGAAATATCTTTACCCAGAGCAAGTTTCAACGCTGATTTTTCTTCCCGATATTCTTCTGTCTCCAGAACATCCCTGAAAACAACAAGTTCACTTTTTGAATTAGGAACTTCTATTCCTATAGTCCCTTTTCCGGGTAAAGGCGCTATTATCCTTATGTTTGCGGATCTCATAGCAAGCGAAATATTGTCACTTAAAGAAGTTATTCTGTTTACTTTTGTGCCAAGGGAAGGCTCTAATTCATACAGAGTAATAACAGGCCCCCTATTAATCTGCACCACTTTGGCTTTTACTCCAAATTCCTGAAGTGTTTTCTCTAAGACCGCGGCCCTTTTTCTAAGCACTTCTTCTCTTTCCTTAACATTAGTCTTTGCCGCAATATTTAAAAGATCCAATCCCGGAAGTTTATACTCTACTTCCTCTCCTGTATTGCCGTCAAAAACAGGGGCTGTACGCGCCGAACCGCTAGATACTTTTCTGGTCCTGTTATTAGCCATTACAATCTGAGGATCTGAGCTTATTCTGGAATCCTGGTTTTTACCCGTAACTGTATTCCGCCTTGGAAAAGAAGACCTTCTCGCGTCTTCAACTTGCCGCTTAATCCCTTCCAGCTTTTCCGCGATATCTTCTTTTTCGGACGATATTTTATCTCTGCTGTTTTTCAGATTCAGAACAAAAGCCCGAACACTCTTAACCAGTCGTGTTTTAAAATTTGAAAATATTCTGACAGCGGAATTAAAAGCTGACGCTAAAACAGGAAGGATCAAAAATTCTGTTGCTACCAGAACGGATAAAACAATCATTGCCGATATAAAAACAGCGGCTCCCGCTCTGCCAAGATATCCGATCAAAAAATTAGACGAAAGCGTTCCAATCAAACCGCCCTGCCCAAAGGCCGATATCAAAGACTTCTCAGCCATCATACTTAAGCTTGAACTGACCGCGACAAGAAGCACAATCGTGCCAAACAATTTAAAGGAAACTTTATGCGCTTCTATCTGGAACAAACGTGAAATCCCCCACACCATGATCAATAGCGGAATAACATACGCGGCTTTACCTACAAAAAAAACCAATATTCCGCCCACATATGAGCCCACCATGCCTGTCGCGTTTAAAGGAACTATATGCGGATCACTTGTATAAAAAGACAGATCCTGTCCGCTAAAAGTAAAAATGCTTAAAAAAAGAAAAAGGCTAAACGCGAACAATAAAACAGCTGTAATTTCATTTCTTCTTTCCTGATCCATAAAAACTCTCTTATCTTAAAAATAACATTCCGATTATTCCCACAGAAAAACAATATATCGCAAAAATAAATAGTCTTTTAAACTTTACGGCTTTCCATAAAAAATGAAGGCTGAAAAATCCGGTTATAAACGCGGCAATCATTCCCGTTGCATAATTTGTAAGATTATTCAGAACCAGACCCCCGACATCACCAGTACTTATTTTATAAATCATTGCCCCTGTAATAGCCGGGATAAACAGCAAAAATGAAAAACGAAACGCCTCCTCAGCTTTCATTCCGCTAAATAGGCCGATGGAAATCGTCAATCCGCTTCGTGAAATTCCGGGAAAAAGCGCGAAAGCCTGTGCCAACCCCGTAAGAATTGAAGATTTTATTGTAGGACTTTTTCCCAAATGCCCCTTTTTATTAAGCATTATCTGTCCCGCAAAAAGCGTTAGTCCTGTCAAGATCAGCATAAACGCTACCCTGCGCGGGGTTAAAAAAAACGAAGATATTTGTTTGGAAAAAAAAGCCCCAGCTATTACCGCTGGCACAGTGCCGACAGTCACGCACTTTAAAAGAAAAATATTTTTGTCCCGTATCAAAGAATAAATATCACGTCCGAAATAGATAATAACTACCATAAGTGTCGCGACATGCAGACATATGTCAAAAAACATGTTTGGTTCGGTAAAACCAAAAAAATTATGCACCAAAACAAGATGCCCGGAACTCGAAACAGGCAGAAATTCTGTTATACCTTGTACCACTCCGGATATCAATGCTTCTCGTATGGTCATAATAGATCTTAATATTGAATATGTTTGGATGTTTTACAATAAATGCTGTGCTGTTTCCAACTCTAAAAGTGTGCATCCGGATTTACGGTTTACTGTCTTATGATTTGGGTTTTATAACCCGGTATGTCCAAACCCGCCTTGACTTCGCGCGGTTTCTTCCAATCCGTCAACTTCAAAAAATTCCGCGTATGTTACCTCACGAATAACCATCTGAGCCAGTCTCATGCCCCTTTTAACTTCAAAATCATTCTTGCCCATATTAATAATTATAAGACTGATCAGCCCCCTATAATCACTGTCAATAGTGCCCGGAGAATTCACAAGTGTTATTCCGTGTTTTAAAGAAAGTCCGCTTCGCGGTCTTATTTCTGCTTCATATCCAAGTGGAAGTTCTATATAAATGCCGCAGGAAATCAGCCTTATTTCTCCTGCTCGTATGATAGTTTTTTCGTCAACATCAGCATAAAGATCAACTCCACTGGCCCCGAGTGTCGCATATTCCGGTATCGGAAGGTCTCTAGCTGTTTCTTTTCTTTTTATTTTTACCGAAACTTTCTTCAATGCCTTTTATCCTTTTTTGTTTCTTTTCGAGATTGCCGCGGTCGCTCTTGCTCCCTCGCAAAGACAAAATTTGAATTGTGACACACACAACCTGAATGACAAACAAAAGTTCGCTGTCAGCCTTCCTGATGCGGATACGCTTTAGACAGAGAAACGGCTCTTTCTGTCATTGCAAGGAGAAGCATATCACCAACCGCGGCAATTTTCTACTAATCCCCCGCAACTAACGACCAACGACTCCCGACGAACGACTAATTAATCTGCCTGTTTAATGCTCAGCTTGACCCGGCCCTGATCGTCTACGCCTATTACCTTAACCTTTACTTCCTGCCCTTCTTCAAGAACTTCAGAAACATCCTTTACATATTCATCCGCTATTTCTGAAACATGCACAAGCCCTTCTTTTGAAGGCATAAACTGGCAGAACGCGCCAAAAGTCATAATCTTTGTTATCTTAGCATTATATGTTTTTCCTATTTCCGGCTCAGCTATAATTCCGTTGATCATTTCAACCGCTCTATCCAGGGCCTCTTTATCCGCGGAAGCAACCTGACATGTCCCGTCATCTTCGATATTTATATCAGCCCCTGTTTCCGCTATAATCTTCCGGATCATTTTACCTCCGGGACCTATAACATCTTTTATCTTATTTTCTTTTATAATTATACTGATTATGCGCGGCGCGCTTGGCGAAATATCATCCATCGGTTTACTGATAACACTTTTCATGTGATTTAGTATTTCTAATCTCGCTTTTTTTGCCTGAGCGAAACCTTTTTCCAGAATCTCATAACTAATACCTTTTACCTTAAGATCCATTTGAATAGCAGTAACTCCGTTTTCCGTGCCCGCAACCTTAAAATCCATATCTCCGTAATGATCTTCAGCTCCCGCAATATCTGTAAGTATTGCATAATCTTTTCCCTCGGTAACAACTCCCATAGCAATCCCTCCGACCGCGTCACTTACAGGAACACCTCCTGCCATAAGAGATAAAGAACCCGCGCAAACAGTTGCCATTGAGCTTGACCCGTTCGATTCCAGAATTTCGGAAACAATCCTTACTGTGTAAGGAAACTCTTCTTTTGAAGGCAATACCGGAGTTAGCGCTTTTTCCGCAAGCGCGCCGTGTCCGATCTCCCTTCTTCCCGGCCCTCGAAGCGGCCGTGTTTCTCCTACGCTAAAAGGAGGAAAATTGTAATGAAGCATAAAAGTCTTTACTCCCTCGCCCATCAAAGTTTCAATCCTTTGCTCGTCCGAACCGGTCCCCAGCGTAACAACTGCCAATGCCTGTGTTTCGCCCCTGGTAAAAAGTCCGCATCCATGAGTCCGGGGAAGAATATTTATATCCGAAGTTAATTCCCGTATTTGATCCAACCGTCTGCCGTCTATCCGTTTTTTCTTTTTAAGAATAAACTCTCTGACCACTTCTTTTTCTATTTTGCTCAAAACAAGTTCCATATCAGCTTTTAAATCTTCTTCATCCCCGGACGGTTCTTCTTCTATAAGCTGTTTTTTCAAAAGTTCTTTGCCCTCTATACGTTGCTGTTTAGACGGAAGCTGAATAATCTCCGTTAGTTTATCCGCGGCTTTTTTCTTTATTTTCTGATACAACTCATCGCTTGCCTGAACAACCGTTACATCTTCTCTTTTTGCTTTGCCGCTCTTTTTTTGAAGTTGCTTTTGAGCTTCGACAAGAGCGCCTATTGCCTTGTGTCCGAATTTTATACTTTCCAAAACCTTTTCTTCGCTGATTTTATCAGCGCCGGCTTCAAGCATAATAACACTTTCTTCATTCGCTACTACAACTAGATCTAATTCGCTTTTCCCCAGTTCCGTAAATGTTGGATTAATTACAAGTTGATCATCTATCATCCCCACGCGGACACCTCCGATAGGACCATTAAAAGGAATATCTGAAATAGTAAGAGCCGCTGATGCTCCGATAAGAGCTAAAATATCCGAATCGTTTTCACCGTCTGAAGATAAAACAGTAGCAATAATCTGTACTTCATTTATCATTCCATCCGGAAAAAGCGGTCTTATCGGACGGTCAATCATCCTGGAAGTTAAAATCTCTTTTTCCGTAGGCCGTCCTTCTCTTTTGAAAAAACCACCCGGTATTTTACCCGCGGCAAATGTCTTTTCCTTATATTCAACGACCAGAGGGAAAAATCCCATTTTTTCATTTGCCTGATGAGAACATACACACGTCACCAGCACCATAGTGCCGCCGTACTGCACTGTAACAGCTCCATCTGCCTGTTTCGCCAATTTACCGGTCTTTATTATTAACTCTTCTCTTCCCAGCTTAATCTTTACTTCTTCCATTATTTCTTCCTCTGTTCGTTTATTCGTAACTTATGGACGTTTAACCCGACTAAAATTACACCGTGCAACTTTGTCTGAGCTATTTTCGCAACCCAAGTTTCGCGATTACCTCTTTATATTTTTGTTCGTTTGTTGTTTTTACATATTTAAGAAGCTTTCTTCTCTTATTTACCATCAACAAAAGTCCCCTGCGCGAATGAAAATCTTTCTTATGTTTCTTGAAATGTTCTGCTAAATTAATTATTCTTTCACTTAAAAGGGCTATTTGTACCTCTGCTGACCCTGTATCCGTATCGTGCTTCTTAAAACTTCCGATGATCTCTTGTTTTTTTTCTTTTAAGACAGACATTGTCTCTCACCTCCTATCCTTTTGTATCTATATGTATACTATATATATATATTTGTTTTATAATATGGAAACTAATATTATCACATAATTACTTATTTGTAAACCCTTTAAATAGCATAAAACAAAAACTTGCTTTTTGAAACATCAAAAAGCAAACCATTGAAGCTGTCATTATTAAGTCTTTATTCTACAATGACTTATATCTTTCAATTCTCGAAAGCATTTTTTTTGACGTTAAAAATACCTGTGCTTCTTTTATATCTTTTTTTATCTGAAAAACAAGATTGTCTTGTTTCTTAAATTTTTTTTCTTTTCTTAAACGTTTTATAAAAAAAATCTCTAAAACGCTTCCATAAAGATCTCCGTTAAAATCAATAAGATGAACTTCAGAGCTAGGTTCCTTTCTTTTTCTTAACTTTCTTCCATAAAAAGTCGGCTTAAATCCCACATTAAGCACACCGTCGCAAAGGCTTCCATTAATATCAACCTTAACCGCATAAACACCCGGAGGAGGAATCACTTCCTGATGCGGATCGATATTCGCAGTAGGAACACCCAACACCGAACCCCTTTTATCTCCCTTTACTACTTTTCCCAAAACAGACACGGGCCGGCGCAGTAATAACTCTGCTTTTTTTAATTTCCCAAAAGTTATCAGCCGCCTTAGCCAGGTACTACTTACAATACGTCTTTTCATCTTAACCTGAGGTACAGTTATGACCTCTATACCGTATTTTTTCCCAACCGACCTGAATGTACTTATATCCCCGCTTTTATTTTTTCCAAAATAAAAGTTCTCTCCCACATAGACCCTTTTCGTGCCCATTCCACGCAATATTTTCTTTATAAAATCTTCCGCGGACATTTTTGCCATAAACTCAGTAAACCTTAGTATAACAACAGAACTAAACCCCATTTTTTGAAATATATATAACCTGTGTTCTAACGACATAATCCTCAACGGAACTTTTTTAGGGCTAAGAACCATCTGCGGATGAGGATCAAAAGTTATTACAACTTTGTCCGACTCCGGCATTCTGGAAGATAAAACCTTATTTAAAACACGTTTGTGTCCTATGTGAAGACCATCAAACATCCCTATTGCCACTATAGGACTTTTAAGTTTTCCGGCTAAATCTCTATACCCGTATAATACTTTCATCCAGTACCTCTCTGTTCATATTTAATAAATCGGATAAAGAAACAGCCTGCCCTATAGAAAATCCTCCGGACCTAACACGTCTTAACTCGGTTAAATGAGCTCCACATTCCAGCTTTATGCCTATATCCTCGGCTATCTGTCTAATATAAGTCCCTTTACTGCAAACTACTCTAAAATTCACAAAAGGCATATCAATCTTCTTTATTTCAAATTCCCTTATCGTAATAAGTCTGGGGGACCGCTCTACTGTTATGCCTTTTCGGGCAAGTTTATATAGTCTTTTTCCTTTTACCTTCTTAGCAGAAACCATCGGCGGTATCTGTTCAATTTGACCGATAAAATGTTTAACTGCCTTAGAAATATCCTGCTCTGTAACATTGACATCATATGTCTCTACGATCACACCATCACAATCTCCGCTATCCGTCCTTTCCCCTAGTTTCAAAACAGCTTCATATTCTTTTTCCTCTTCCAAGAAAGAGTTGGAAAGTTTTGTCGCCTTTCCGAATAAAAGGACAAGCACACCAGTAGCGTTTGGATCCAAAGTACCCGCATGTCCAAGTTTTTTAATCCTAAATCTCCTGCGGACCCGATCAACTATATCATGACTGGTCATGCCTTTTTCTTTGTCCACAATCAATATTCCATAAGGATCATTATGTACTGTTTCTTTCATCTTCCTCAAAATATTATTCCTTGTATCGTCCTGAAAAAGTTGACAGTTTTTTGAGCCACTAAGTCACTAAGACACCAAATTTTAAAAATCTCTTTTTTCTGGATCCCCGATATCCGCCAAGCTTGTCCCCGTGAAAACGGGGAGCGGATTCGGGGATAACAGAGGAAATAATTCTTTCCCTTCGTGACTTCGTGTCTTGGTGGCTATTTTCAGGACACCAGTCACTATTCACCATCTACTATTCCCTAAACAGATTGCCGCGTCGGCCTGCGGGCCTCCTCGCAAAGACAGATAAAAATAAAAATTCGGGAACATACCTGAAATTGACACACTTCATATCTAGAACTCGCCAACAGACGCTTACACGCCGTGTCCCCACTGTATCTGCCTCGCGCTTTCCGCCTGAGGCCGCGCCAAAGGCGGGTAGACTGGACCCGTCCTTCAGCAGGCGCAATGACAGATAATTGCGAGCCATAAGCTTGTCAAAGGACTCCGACTAACGACGAACGACTAACGACGAACGACGAACGACTAACGACTAACGACTATTCATCTTCCAGCGCTTTTACCGCCTCCGTCAATACTTTTTCTCTGGCCTCCTCTAACCCGCATTCCAGAATACAACCCGCCGCCTCTTTATGCCCGCCTCCGTCAAAACGGGACGCGACCATATTAACGTTAATTTTCCCGGTTGACCGAAAACTCACATTTACTTTTTTCCCGCTGTTTTCCTTAAAAAAAACCGCTATTTCCACTCCTTTTATCGCCCTGGGATAATTTATAAATTCTTCCGTAGATATAAACTCTACGCCTTCTTCCTCATACATACCCCTGGTGAGACTTATATACGCTATCTTTCCATCTTCTATAATTCCCAATGTAGACAAAACATTTCCCAGCAGCCTTACCTGGGAAACTGCTTTTTCCTCAAATATTTTACTATGCATAAATTTCGGATCAACCCCGTTTGCCAAAAGCCTTCCCGCTATTTTGTGTGTCTCAGCGGAAGTATTACTGTAATTAAACATCCCGGTATCAGTTATAATCGCCGCATACACGCACATAGCCAGTTCCTTGTCTATCCCTATATCCAATGCTTCAGCCAAAGAAAATATCATCTCACCGACTGAACTCGCATTTGGTTCAACCCAATAAATATCTCCGAAATAATCATTACTTACATGATGATCGATATTTATAACAAAACATTTTTTTTTAGGATAATCCAAAATTTTTCCTATCCTATCTTCAACAGGACAATCCAGAATAATCGTAGCTTCAGGATAAAAATCTTTCGGAATCCCGTCTTTTATCTTATCTGTCTCCGGCAAAAATCTCAGATTATCCGGCACCGCGTCATTAGAGACCATAACGGCTGTCTTTCCCATTTTTGAAAGCATCTTATAAACCGAAATTTGACTGCCCACAGCGTCTCCTTCAGGATTCACATGAGTAAGTATTAAAAAATTATCCTTTTCCCTGATAAGTTCCTCTAGCTTGACTATATCTTTTTTTATCATAATATGCTTTTCCCTTTCTTATCTATCCTGTTCTTTCTCTATCTGCTTAAAAATCCTGTCTATGGATTCCTTTTTCTCTTCATTGAGATCTTCGACAAACAATAACTTTGGCATAAATTTCATAACTATTCTTTCCGCCAATTTCCCCCGAATAAAACAAGCCGCGCTTCTCAGCCCTTTATTAATATCATCTTTGGCGTTTTCTTCCCTTTCCTCGGATATAACATAAAATATTTTGGCATTCCTCAAATCCCTAGTCACCTCAACTTTTGTAATAGAAACATCTTCTATCCGCGGATCATCTATGTCACTTTGCAATATAACGATTATCTCTCTACACATCTGCTGAGATATTCTGTCCATTCTATCACTCATTCCTGATTTCCTTTCTATTTTTAATTTATTATCAATTATTTATTTTCCTCAAAACTTTTTAGTCTTTTCTGTTAACAATTTACGCATGTAAAGAATTTCTTCCCGACTGTTAGTTACCCTTCGGTCTAATTTCGCGAAAAGTATTTTTTTTAAGACTTCGCTGTACTTCGGTCCCGGAAGAACGCCCTCTTTTTTTATATCATCTCCCTTGACAGAAAGCACTACTTTACTGTATTTCACAAGGTAATTCTTTATGCGCCTTTTCACTCTAAGAGACCTTGTTTTTGCCATAACACACAACATTACTTCATACGGCACATTTTCCATAATAGCATATATACGGCTCGCTCGCATCTTTTTAAAAGCGGCAAGTTTTTTTATTATTAAATCCGAATATCTCTTATAAAAAAATATCCGTTCTCTTTCGCTTCGCGTAAAAACAAATTTCTGAGTAAGGTCTCTGACTTCCTCAAAGGTAAGACTGTCCAGCATTACCATAAAATTTACTATCCAGACATTAATTTCGGAAACATTTTTTACTGTATCATTGTACCATCTAATACATTTTTTTATTTCTCTGAAGGTGTTTTTTATCGACTTCTTCAGGACTATTTTAGAATGAATAAACCTCAGTTCATGAAGTTCACGCATCCTTAAAACTGCTTTCTCCGGATCAGGCTCTTTAAGCATCAAAATAAGTTCATCTCTTATTCTCTGGTTTTCCGTCCTCTTGAACATTTCCCTGCTTATAGCATGCTGAATAAGATATTCTGTATGCTTCTCTATCTTAAACCCGAATCTCTGTTCAAATCGCACAGCCCTAAAAATCCTCGTAGGATCATCAATAAAACTATTATCATGCAAACTTCGTATTATTCCATCCTCAAGATCTTCGATCCCTCCGAAAAAATCTATAAACAATCCGAATGTTTTTTTATTAATACTTACTGCCATCGCGTTTATAGTAAAATCACGCCGATAAAGATCTTCTCTTAAAGAACCGAATTTAACAGTAGGCAATGCCGCGGGTTTCTTATAAACCTCACTTCTGGCCGTAGCTACATCCAGTTTAAATTTCCTGTCATGATCACGCAAAGATCTCAGCCATTTGGGCCATTCGGTTACCACTGCCGCGGTTCCGAATTTTTTGTGAGTAACAAGCGCTCCTCCCAATTTATCCGCTAAAATCTTTCCGAATTTTATCGCGTCGCCTTCAACAACTATGTCCAGATCAAAATTTTTCCTGTTAAGCATCAGATCCCTGGCAAATCCGCCCACAAGAAAAACATTTATTCCAAGCCTGTCTCCTTCTTCGCCGATAGATTTAATAAGTGTCCGCATTTGCAAAGGCAACAGCTTTTCTATCCGCTGTACCACGTTTGCCATTTTGAGTTTCTCTTCCGCGTCTCCGGAAAACAGCCCGCCATGAACTCTTTTCAAAACATCTGTCCGCGTGACTATTCCTACAAGTTTATTATCTTCTATAACCGGAATACGCCTTTTGTCTTTTTCCGTCAGGATTTTTCTTAACTCATACAACGGCGCATCCGGACGCACAGACACAAGAGGTGTTGCCATATATCCTTTAATCCGTGAATGTTTCATCCCGTGTTTTACCGCTTTTTTAAGGTTCCCCTCTGTAATCATGCCGACAAGTCCGCCTTCATCATTTAGCACAGGAGCTCCTTTATAACCAAACCGTTTCAGCTTCGGTAAAACATCCGCGGCATTTTCATCTTGAGAGACCGTTTTGACGGGAAATGACATAATATCCCGCGCATATACTTCCGGATGAATAACTCTTTCAAGAGAACGAATTATTTCACCCTTTATTTGCTCTGAACTCTTCCCTTGTACTCTTGCTCCTGCGGCACTGGGATGTCCGCCTCCGTTAAAGGGTTTTAACAATCGGTTCACATTAATAATTCCTATACGGCTCCTGGCAAGTATCTTTATTTTTTCGCCGCTTTGAAACATCGCGAAAAGTACGGGATAATTTTCTACATCCTGCAATTTATGTACTACAGCGCCCATTTCTCCGTCAAGATGTTCCGCATTCGCAACGGCAAAAGCAATATTAATCCCATTTACGTTGACAATTTCCACTGATTCAAGAAACGCGATTAAAAGAGAAAGTTCACTTTCTGAAAGCTCTCTGTTCAAATAAGATGAAACTGCGTTTAAATTAGCGCCTTGTTCCAAAAGTTTGCCGACCATATCCACATCAAGTCTGGTTGTGACAGAATAAGATAGAAATCCGGTTTCCTCATATATCCCGAGAAGCATAAGAGTCGCTTCCAAAGGAGTTAATTTCAGCTTTCCTTTTTTTGACAATAATTCAAGAAGTATCGTTACTGTAGCCCCAACCTTTTTTGATATGTCCTTATCTGCTTTTATATCACTCTTTGTCCTGGAATGATGATCATAAATATGAACTTCTATTTTTTTTCTTTTTAAAAGCGAACTTGCGGTACCGATCCTCGATTTATGCCTGTTATCAACAATTATAAGTCTGGTAACATCATCCATCCTGCATGTTTTTTCGGTCTCAAGCCTGACCATGTCTTTTGCAAGCGCAAGAAACCTGCGTACTGCTTTTTCCTGTGATCCGGGAAGAAAAAGCCTCGCTCCGGGATAAAGCTTATTAGCCGCGACTAAAGAACTTAACGCGTCAAAATCAGCATTTTCATGTGTTACGATTAGATCCATAAGTATAAATAAAAATCAAAATCCGGCCTTTACTTTTTCTAGATTGCCCTCCAAAGGACGAATCCGCCTCTGGAGGACCGCGTCGGTCTACGGCCTCCTCGCAAAGACGACCTTCTCCGTCATTGCGAGCTGCGAGCTTAGCGAGAAGCCCGGCAATCTCTCTTCTAACGACAAACGACCAACGACTAACGACTCTGCCATTTATGCCCGCGGGTGATATTTTTCGTATACTTTTCGAAGTCTATCTTTATTTACATGCGTATAGATCTGCGTAGTCGAAATATCCGCATGTCCCAGCATTTCCTGTACACCCCTGAGTTCCGCGCCCCCCGCTAAAAGATGCGTGGCAAATGAATGTCTTAAAGTATGCGGCGTAATATGCTTTTTCAGTCCAATATCTCCGGCATATTTCCGAATCATTTTCCACAAACTTTGCCTGGAAATCTTTCTGCCTAATCTTGACAAAAAAAGATGATCATCTTTGTTTTTTTTATATAATTCCTGTCTTACTTTATTCAAATATCCGAGAATCGCTTTTACTGCCGCTTTGCCCAATGGCACGATTCTTTCTTTCCCGCCTTTTCCCGCGCATCGCACAAATTCCGCGTCAAGATTGACATCAATTACTTTTAAATTTGACAGTTCTGATACCCGCAACCCGGATGCGTACATAAGTTCTAAAATAGCTTTGTCTCTTAATTCCATCCATTTTTTGCCTCGAGGAGCCTCCAAAAGAAGTTCTACCTCCTCTGGATTAAGAACTTCGGGAATAACCTTCCATAATTTTGGAGTTTCCAACATACTTGCTATGTTTTCAGACACAATCTGTTCCCCCGATAAAAATTTCCAAAAAGTCTTGATCGCGGCCAAGCTCCTGGCAACAGAAGAAACCGAAAGGCCTCTGTCTTTAAGCTGAATAAGAAACGAAACGATATCATCCCGGTTAAGACTAAAAATATCCTTACTTTTTAATCTTGTATATTCATCAAATTTACGCAAATCTTTATCATAGGCTTTAATGGTGTTAAGACTAAGGCCTCTCTCTACTTCAATAAAGTCCATAAACTGTTTTATATACTCTTTCATATCAGCCATACTCTTTTCACCTTTCGAGATTGCCGCGTCACTCACTTCGTTCTCTCCTCGCAATAACGGCCTTCTCCGTCGTTGCGAGCTCCGAGCTATGCGTCCGCCAGAGGCCCGCCCTTACTCTCGACTAACGACCAACGACCAACGACTAACGACTATTTAAATACGGATTATTTTTTCTTTCATGCCCGATAGTCGTCTCAGAACCATGTCCGGGATAAACCTTAACATCATCAGGAAGTACCATCAGTTTGTTTTTTATGCTTGCAATCTCAAGCTGAAAACTACCATACGGAAAATCTGTTCGTCCTATACCTTCACAAAAAAGAGTATCTCCGCTGAAAAGAATATTGTCGGACAAAAGAGAAATACTGCCGGGAGTATGGCCTGGAGTGTGTAAGACTTTTAATTCCAAGGCTCCGATATTAATCGTATCATTATCTTCTAATATCCGGCTGGCTTCTGCAAAATGAACTTGTTTATCAAAAAAGGACGAAAGATTTCTCTCTGAATCCTTTAGAAAACTTTCATCGTCTTTATGTATCATTACCGGAAGTGAAAAGAAAGCATTGCCGCTGATATGATCCGCATGCCCATGAGTATTTATTATACAGCACATTTCAATGCCGCTTTCATTGATATAATCTGTTATAGCCGGCGTATACTCACCGGGATCAATTATAGCTCCTTTTTTTGAAAAGCTGTCAGAAAACAGATAACAATTAGTCTGAAGGGGGCCCACAACAAACCGTCTGAGAACAACAGCAGCTTTATGTTCTAAATTCACTGATTATAAACTCTCCCACTTTATTATAAGAAAATTTTTGCTGAATCTGCCTGCCTAAAGTCTCGATCTTTTTTCGAAGTCTCACAACATTACCTGAGGTTATTCGCTCTTTCTTTAAAACTGTTTCTATCTGCACAAGCTCATCAATATATTTTTGAAGCTCAACCGCTTTTGAATCCAACAGCATCTTCTGCATAGACAAAAGATTAGATAACTCCTGTTCCACAGCAACTATCCTCTTTTTTTGATTTGTGTTCTCTAAAACAAAAAGAAGCTCTCTATGCCAATTTTTCCAGAAAATATATCTTTTTGTATACAGATCAAAGGTCGGCTTTCCTTCATATTCCGTAACAGCCTGATACGTAACCGTTTTTTTCTCTTCCTCAACAGGCTTTCTGATCAATTTTTCCCGAATTTGAGCACACCCTGTAAACGCACAACTCATAATAATAATTGCCGTTAAAAAAATAAAATTACCGGACTTTAACCCATTTTTCATATAATATCTCTTTTCATTTTGATTGTTTAACGGCCGCAGCGCAGACGGTCTCCAAATATTGCCGGTAACCCTGCATCCAGGATCTTTTTCCGGGCAGTCTCTACATCATAATCTATTCTGCGAATCTCTATTGTCCGATTATCTTCATCATATACGCAGTAGCTTGCCCTATTGTCACCATCCCGAGGCTGTCCTACACTTCCTACATTTATAATATATTTCTTCTGCTGTAGTTTTATTTTATTTTCAGGAATCTGTGAGATCCTGCCGGCATCCAGAGTTAAAATACCCGACACATGTGAATGGCCTACAAAACATATATTTTTTGTCATAATTTCAAAAGTACGCATAGCCTCTAAGTAATTAGACATATACCTGAACTCTTCGGGCTTGTGAAGCGTCCCATGAACAACAACAAAAGATTTGTATTCCCTGACAAGCGGAAGCCCATTCAAATAATCAATCCCCGAAAGCAGGATATAATCTTTTGTCCACAAAACAGATTCCATCGCTCGTTTAGTGAAAACATCTAAATTCAGTTTCCCCACAACAGCGGCATCATGATTCCCCTTTATATTATCAAAACCCAAAGCGCGTATTTTGTCGATACAAGCATCCGGCTCAGCTCCATAGCCTACAACATCTCCCGCAGATACCCTCATTGTTTCTTCTTCCGGGGGAAAAGAGCCTATTACAGATTCTAAAGCCTGAAAATTACCATGTATATCAGAAAGTATAATATATTTCATTTCCCCGAAAATTCATAAGAAAATGTTTTTCGCTTTGCGCTTCAACACCTAAAACATAAAAACAGAACAGTTAAAATCTTATCTCAAACGATGAAAACTTGCCCTCAGCCGATTCCCACTCAAGGTTATAATCGCTGATATAAGCGCTCATGCTATGTCGTATGTTTTCCATGAAATTCCGCAGATCTTTCCGGCTGCCTTCCCCGACAATTTCAACAGTACCATCCGGCAAATTCTTTGCAAATCCCGTTACCCCTGATTTTAAAGCCACTCTCTCAGCTGTAAACCTGAAACCCACACCATGAACATTTCCACTGTATATAACGCGTACCCGCTCTGTCTGTTGCATATAAAACCCCTCCCCGGACTCAAGACTCTTTCAAGCGGCCAAAATGAATGGTCGGGGCGCTGGGATTTGAACCCAGGGCCTCCACGTCCCGAACGTGGCGCGCTAGCCAAGCTGCGCTACGCCCCGACTGCGAGCAGTATAATACAAAATGGCGGGAAAAAATAGAAAAAAAATAAGTCGATCTCTCACTCTGGATAATAAGGGGCGCATCGGTCAATATGCTATGCTCTATGCCCTATGCTCTTTGCGTTTATTACGCAAGCTGATCACTCATCATTGGACAAAAAATATTCCGGATCCGTCAAAATTGGTTCATAATATTCCGGAATTGGGTAAAAAAAAGTAACGGTCTCGTATGCCCCTACGCAAACGCGTCTTATTGTCTTAAAGATACCCACAACAACGCCGACAGACATCGCCGCAAGGATACCATCTCTTTCTTCGTAATCCATAAAATTTTTGGGTACTTCCATTACGCCCGTCAAAATATTCGCCGCGCCCCGTCCGAGTTTTGTAGCCGGGTTATTTACAGCATGCGCTTCGATCGAAGCTGTGAGAAAAATAACACCGGTTAACATGATCGCGATAAACTTTTTCATACACTCCCCTTTCTTTTGTGATCATTTTATCAGATAAACCCGTTTCTTTCGAGAATATTTTGAGAAATGCCTGTTTTTCCTGCCTGCTCCGAGACATGTTTAGCTATTATGTCAAATTCGACATTCACATGCTCTCCCGATCTTTTTTTCCCGAGCGTCGAGTTGTCGAGCGTATGCGGGATAAGAAAGATACTAAAAAAAGACCCTGACAGTTTTCCTACCGTAAGACTTACTCCGTCTATCGCCACTGACCCTTTTTCAATGAGATACTTCTTATCCCCGGGCAATAGCCCTATGTCGATCCGGCTTTCATTAGACCCTTTATAATTCCGTTTAATGATCCTTTCCCCGTCAATATGTCCCGTAACGATATGTCCGTTGATCCTGCCTCCCAGTTTCATCGCTCCCTCCAGATTGACCGGATCATTTACTTTTAAACGTTTTAAATTGGTATTTTTTAATGTGTTTTTGACCGCATCAAAAGTAAGTCCATTTCCCTTTTTGATAACACTTAAACATGCCCCGTTCACGGCAACACTATCTCCGAGCGCGGCCTCCGAGGCTATGTCACCGCATGTGACGGTAATAGATAGCCCAGAACTTTTCCGTTCAATGTTTTTTACTTTTCCTATTTCTGTTATTATTCCCGTAAACATTTTTCTATTTTTTTATACTGCCGGTTAAAAGAATATCATTTCCTATTTTTTTAGTTTTTATGTTTTTAAGGTCCCGCGCATTTTTAATCGTTCCGACGCCTTTTCCTTTTATCGAAAAATGGGACCCGCCCAGTATCTTGGGGGAAATGAAGATCATGACCTCATCTATCAGACCTTCGTCCAGAAGGCTCCCCGCAAGTTCGCCTCCTCCTTCCACTAAAATGTTCATCAATCCCAGTTTAGCCAAATGCCTCAAAAAGGGTTTTAGAGGCACCTTGCCGTTACGGCTTTTAAAGACCGCGACTTCTACACCTTCTATTTTTTTAAGCATATTTATTTTATTTTTCGGGGCCTTGTCCGTAGTGCCTATTATCACCGGCGACCGCGAAGACGTTCTTATAATATTGCTGTTTTTCGAAATATTTAAATGTGTATCAACGGTTATTCTCGCGGTTTTATATCCGGATCTGTTTACCCCCAAAAGAAAAGGGTCATCTTTTCTTATTGTATTCGCCCCTACCATTATCCCGCTAAAAGAGCCTCGTATACGTTTCACGTATCCGCGGGAGAGTTCTCCCGATATCCATTTTGAGGAGCCGTCCCTTGCGGCTATTTTGCCGTCAAGAGATTGTGCTGTCTTCAACGTTACATACGGAAGTTTTTTTGTAACGTATTTTATATATTTACGATTGATCTTTTCAGCTTCCTCTTTACACGATCCCAGAACAACCTCGACGCCGGCTTTTCTAAGTTTTTTTATGCCTTTCCCGAAATTTATAGGGTTAGGGTCTTTCATCGCGATGAACACCTTTTTGACGCGGTTTTTGATAATTGCATCCGTGCACGGCGGAGTTTTCCCCTGATGGTCACACGGTTCAAGGGTAACGAACATCGTGCTTCCGGCACAGTTTTCTTTTGCGTTTTTAATTGCCGCGGCCTCGGCGTGATCCCCGCCAAAATACCTATGATATCCTCTGCCCAGGATCCGTCCGCCTTTTACGATAATAGCGCCAACCATAGGATTGGGATAGGTCTTTCCCTTGGCTTTAACCGCGAGAGAAAGAGCCACTTTCATATATTTCTCTTCAAAGCTCATCCATCATCCCTTGTCTTTTATTCTTTCGGATTCCGCTCTTAATGCTTCTACTCTTCCTCTGTCGACTCTTACTGTTCCTAAAAGCATACTCTTTTTATTCTTGCCCCCGTGACAGTCCGATCCGCCGGTTACAAGAAGGCCGTATTTTTGGGCCAGATCCAGATATCTTCTGTTTTCCGCGGGTTTATGTTTAGGATGATAGACCTCGATCCCCTTAAGTCCCGCGTCCGCATAAAGCTTTATGTCCTCTTCTTTGCAGGACACCCCCGGATGAGCCAGTGTCGGGACCCCTCCCGCTTTTCGTATGCTGTAGATAGCCCCTTTATAGTCAAGCCTTTGATGCTTAACGTGACAATCCTTGCCTTCTCCTATGTATCTATCAAACGCTTCCGAGAGGCTTTTCACAAACCCTTCTTCTTTTAATATTCTTGCCAGATGAAGCCTTCCGATGCTTCCGGAAGAGTTCGACCCAAAAACCTTCTCTCTGGTAACATCCATCCCCTTTTTCTTTAATAAGGAAATCATTCCGTCCATTCTTTCTTCCCTGCTATCCTGTAGAATGGAAAGGATCTTTAGAAAATCCCGATCTTTATGATCAAGATAGTATCCCAGGATATGAACTTCCCTCTCCCCGTTTTCCGAGGACAGTTCAACTCCGGGAATGATCTCTATTTCCTTATCCTCAGCGAAAAAAATGCAGGGATCTACGGCGTCTACCGCGTCGTGATCAGTTATAGAAATAGCTTTCAGCCCCTCTTGCAAGGCGTGTTCTACAACCTCTTCCGGAGAAAGGATCCCATCCGATAGATTTGTGTGAACATGAAGATCCGCAAAATTATCGTCACCGTTCTTTAGTTTCTCCATATCCTCAATCCATCACCTTTCTTATCTCATCAAGTATTCCGTTCACAAATCTCCCGGAATTTTCATCTCCATATTTCTTGGCTATTTCAATAGCTTCGTTTATGGCTACCTTCGGAGGTGTTTCTTTGTCATATAAAAGCTCATATGCGGCTATACGCAATATATTCCGGTCGATGGTCGCCATGCGTTCTATCTTCCAATTGGTAGCGCATTTTGCCAGGATCTCATCGATCTTCTCGCGCTTAGATATCACTCCATCAATAAGATGACGGGAAAAATCTCTGATGCTTTTGCTTTTACTTATGTTGTGTTCCCAGAATTTGCGCTCAGTTTCCTCTATCTCTTCTTTTGTAATATCATTGGCATATAGCACTTTAAGAGCTATTTCCCGTGAAACAGTACGTTTCCTCATTATCCCTCC
>JBDRBG010000016.1:0-17353 GCA_043823005.1 Candidatus Omnitrophota bacterium | reverse complement strand
ATTATTCCCCACCTTATATCTTTTAGCAGATACTCTTTTAGAGAACACAGAGAAACAGCTTTTCCTTTAATTTTTTCTTTCCCTCTGTGTCCTCTGTGGTTAATTTCTTTCTTATTTCTTTCATATTATTTTTGACACTATTTTGACACTATCTTGTACATACGCATAAAGCAGAACCACGGCCTTTAAAGTATAAAGACCCCCCATTTCAATGGACAACTTTGTCAAAAACAGCTTTATTTTTCAAGCACAACCCTGTGCAAAAACCCATATTTTTAAAAGACTATCAATAAGAAATCGCTACAACAACACCGCCGTAATACTCGTTTTCATATGGATCATACAAAGCCAGGGAATACGATATCACCGGACTTATCTCAAAATAATCAAATACCGGGATATTAACTGAACCGGAAAAGAGCATATCCTCAAAACAAACACTAACTTTAAACATAAACTTTTAAACATCACTCCTCCTTAGTTTCTTAAAAAAAAACGCCCTTTAAAGTATTTATAACTTTTAAAGGGCGTCATTGCCTTCTCCAAGTTTTCAGCATTTCTCCGCTAAAACTACTTCTATTTCTTGTTATTTCTTGCCGGCCTTTTAATCTCTGAAGAAAGTATTATGGCTTCCGCGACATCTTTCATTGATATACGTTTATTCATGCTTGTTTTCCTCAATAGATTATAAGCTTCATCCTCTGTCATATCCTGTTCTTTCATTAATATACCTTTTGCCTTTTCCACTTTCTTTCTCGTTTCCAGTTCTTCCTGGATCACCTTGGTCTTTACCATAAGTTCGGTATTTTCAATGGCTACCGCGGATTGATTGGCCACCGCGCTTAAGAGATCTATGTCACTTTTATTAAACTTATACTCTTCAACAGTATAAAGATTTATAACACCTATAAGTCTATCTTTGACCATCATAGGAACACTCAACATAGAGACTAATCCCTCTTTTTCCGCGAGTTTTTTTTCCTTATATCTTTCATCTTTCGAGACATCCGGAATCATAACAGGCTCTCTGTCTTTTGCGACTAAACCGACTATCCCTTCACCGACTTTTAAAGACCTTTCTTTTAAATATTCCTGGCTCATTGCCTGAGTAGCTCTGATCTTTAGGATTTGGCGATTTTCATCGACCAGCCATAACGCGCATATTTTAGCGTTCATAACGTTTGCCGTAAGATTTACTATTAGTTTCAGTATATCCTCAAGATACAGATCCGAGGTTATAGCGTTACTTATTTTTGTTAATGTTGAAAAATATTTCTTCTCTGATATTTTCTTCATGTTGCTTCCTTTGTAGTTAATTAATAAATTTCATTTTTTGTTTTTGTTTGAGATTGCCGCGGTCGCTCTTGCTCCCTCGCAAAGACAAAAGGTGTATTGTGACACAGTCTTAATGACACAACCCACTCGGCTATCTTATATTCACAAAAACGTTATGCCGCAGGCTGAAATGTTGTTTCTTAACTTATAAACAACATTTCAGCATAAGACGGCAGAGGCCATAGATCTTTAGGAACAAGCCCTTCAAGAGCATCAACAGCATCACGCAATTTGTCCATAGCAGTTATGGTTTTCCCCGCATCCCCGCCTTTTATAGCCTTGGATAGTTTCTCGATACAGGTCAATGCGTTTTCCGTTTCCCTGCATATTTCGCTTAGAAGATCCTTACTCTTTTCAACCTTATACTTAAATTTAACTATTTTTTCTATTGTTTCGGCAAGTATCTGCTGATATTTAATAACAGCAGGAATTATCATAGTCCTTGCCATTGTTAACGCTACTGTTGCTTCTATTTCTATTGTTTTTTCATACTGTTCTTTATATATTTCGTACCGGGACATAAGCTCTACTCTTGAAAGAACCTTATGTTTTTCAAACAAGGCTACAACCTTATCTGCCTTAAGCGATTCAAGAGCTTCCGGCGTAGTCTTTAAATTGGACAAGCCCCTTTTCTCCGCTTCTTTATGCCATGCGGCAGTATAGTTATCACCGTTAAACAGTATCCTTTTATGCTTTTTCACTATATCCTGCAGAATTTTCTGAAGGACAATGTTGAAATCTTTTCCTTTTGCTGTTGCTGTTTCCAGTTTTGCGCATATCTCATCAAGCGCGTCAGCAACAATCGTATTTAAGATGACATTAGCGCCCGCACAGCTTTGATTTGACCCTACCGCGCGAAACTCAAATTTATTTCCGGTAAAAGCAAAAGGCGACGTCCGGTTACGGTCTGTTACGTCACGCGGAAGCGGCGGCAAAGAAGTTACCCCGATTGCTATGCTTTCACTTTTTTTAGATGTTTTAGCTCCGCCTTTTTCTATCTGCTCTATTATATCCGTAAGCTGATCCCCTAAAAATATCGATAATATAGCCGGAGGAGCTTCGTTCGCTCCTAATCTGTGATCATTACCGGCAGAAGCCACGCTAGCCCTTAAAAGCTCGGCATGGGTATCTATACTCTTCATAAGAGCGCATATAATAGTTAAAAACTTCGCGTTCTCATGAGGATCATCACCGGGAGTCAGCCAGTTTTTTCCATCCGGTCCGCAAATCGACCAGTTATTATGCTTTCCCGAACCATTAACACCCGCAAACGGTTTTTCATGCAAAAGGCAGACAAAACCGTGACGATTAGCTACCCTTGTCAAAATCTCCATTGTAAGCATATTATGATCAACCGCCAAATTTTGTTCTTCAAATACAGGCGCCATCTCAAACTGCGCCGGACAAACCTCATTATGCCTGGTCTTTGACGGTATTCCCATTTTCCAAAGTTCCCGATCAAGCTCATCCATAAAATCTATAACCCGGGGTTTTATCGCTCCAAAATAATGATCCTCCATCTGCTGATGCTTGGCCGGTGACCTGCCGAAAAGCGTCCTTCCTGTCTGAATAAGATCCAGCCTTTTTTCATGAAATTTTTTATCAATAAGAAAATATTCCTGTTCAGGGCCTAAAGTCGAATAAGCGCGTTTTTTTTCAACGTCCAGACCAAAAAGTTTAGCTAACCTGCACGCCTGTTTGGACAACACATCTCTGGATCTTAAAAGAGGCGTTTTTTTATCAAGAGCTTCTCCGTGATAAGAATAAAAAGCAGTCGGGATGCATAGGGTAGCTCCATTTTTAGCGTTTTTAATAAAAGCCGGGCTTGTAGGATCCCATGCAGTATACCCCCGCGCTTCAAAAGTCGCGCGTAATCCTCCTGAAGGAAAACTTGAAGCATCAGGCTCACCTTTTATAAGCTCACTACCTGAAAATTTTAGTATTACACCGCCTTCTTCATCCGGCTGTATAAAAGAATCATGTTTCTCCGCAGTAGCTCCGGTAAGAGGCTGGAACCAGTGCGTAAAATGCGTAGCACCTTTTGAAACAGCCCAGGTCTTCATTGCATCCGCTACTTCATCTGCTATTCCGGGATCTAAAGAACTGCCTTCTTTTATCGTAGATACAAGAGACTTATAGCCCCTTTCTGAAAGATAATTGCGCATAGTCCTGAGGTTAAATACATTTTCCCCATAACAATCAGCTATTGTCCCTTTATCTTTTGTTTCATAGTTCTTTTCCATTATGCTCTCCTTATTTATTTTTGTTATTATCAGTTTAACTAATTTTTCAGAATTAACAACTAATTATACCATTTTTTCTGATTTCGTCCTCTATTACTTTCCTTCTAACCTTTAAAAATAAAAAACGCCCTTTAAACACAATTTTTTTGTGTTTTTAAGGACGTCTGTATCCCTGAAATTCTTGCTTTGAACTTATTTGTCGGACGCGCTATGTGCCATAAAAAAAAAGAAACGTTCTTCTTGAGAACGCCTCTTGTTCTATATATCAGACACCTTCTCTGTATCTGATGTTTAAAGTATATCTCTTTTTTGTTTGCGTGTCAAGTGTTTTTGAGATTGCGAATTGAGATTGCCGCGGGCCTCGTCTGCCTCGGCCCTCGCAATGACGGAAGGGATTACCCTCCGCTTTCTTAACACCAGCCCTCGCAATGTGACAAAGCTTGTTTGTCTGCCTCGCGTCTCGCAATGACAATTCATCCCGGGTTTGATAAATCAAACCCCTACCGCACCCTTTCACTTATTTTTATCAGGGCGGTTCGCGAACTGCCCCTACTCTCGACAAAGGACTAACGACTCCTTCGACGGCGTTCTCTTTTGCACATCTTTATCTTACAGGCAATGTCTTCTGAAAACTCGGGAACATTTACACGTAAACGTTTCCATTGAACTTCCGCCTGCTCTTTTTGTATAAGTTCTCCTTTACGCGTATCCCACCACTCTATTACACGATACCCGTCTTTTTCAACATCAACATCAAAGAAAGCGTTTTTGACAGGTTCCAAATCTTTTTTATTAAACGTACTTTCCCATGTATTATCCTTGTTCTGCAGCCAGCAAAGAATCTCATCGCCGGCAACAAGGCCTAAACATCGCGCGTTCGCGTACGCTCCTTCAATATAATTAGTTAAAGTAATCCTTTCGATTCCCAGCCAATCTTCGCCGGTATTTAACAATTTTATTATATGTTCTCCCTCCGGCACATCAATCTCAACATCAGTATCATAAACACATTGATAAATATCATATTTATCTAAATATAAACTTTTCTTCCAGGGGCCTTTACCGGCGCCTACGGGGAAATCTTTTACAACTTTTTCTTTTCCGTCCAAAAACATGTGAAGCCGCGCTCCCTGGCTGACAACTCCAACCCGTATTTTAAATTTACCTTTAATGGGATAATTGACTTCAAAAACATGTTCGCGCCTCATCTCCAGTTTACTCACACCGTGAAGATATTTCCCGGGAATTTTCTCGTCTTTAACATCTCCGTTATTTAAAATTTCAAAATCACTGCCGTAAATATTATGCCACTTATCCAATGTGGCTAGAGTTAAATCTTTATAACGATAATACTCATACCTATCCTTTGGCAGGTCTTTCATCACAGGAGAAGTACTGGCATATTCAATGTTCTTGGAATCCCAATCAATATCCCTGCTGAATTTTAGTAATGCCTCATAATGAGAATATAAATTTTTAGGCCTTATATATTTATCCCACCACCAGTTCATCGCGGTACCAAAAGATTTTGAGACCATAGAAGCCCATAAACTATTATGAAGCGCAGTGCCTTCGCCCTCAGGATCATAATATTTATCGTCTTTAGAACAGTCAATTCCAAATTCCGAAACAATAAAAGGTTTTTTATATTTATCCGACAATTCTCTGCTTCTTTGCATCAAAAAAGAAACAGCGCCTTTTTCAGACGTATCACCGTAAACATGAACAGTCACAACATCTATTTCGTCAAGATCCCAGATCTGAGATTCGTCAAATTCTTCTCCATAGGGATACCCCAAACTCATAGTCATAAACTGTCCGTGGGGATTCAGGGTTTTAACGTAACCTGCCATTTCTTTAACCCAATCTTTTGGAGCGTTATATTCGTTCCACAATTCAAAAGCCATGATATTCGGATATGAACTCCATCTCGAAACAATGTAACGAAGCCTGTTCTTATAAAACCTTTTAGCCTCCGGGTCAGAGAAAAAATCTCCGGGTTTATTACAAGGACCGCCGTTTTTTGAATTATACGGATTTATCGCCCATTTATCTTCCTGCCACGAGCCCTGCTCGTCCATAAAACTACCGTATGTATCAAGACACAAAATCACATGAATGCCTTTTTCCTCTGCCATCTGGATGACCTTATCCAGCTTCGCGGCCTCTTCTTCGTCATACTCTCCCACTTTTTTCCATTCCAAAGGAAAAGACCAATTAGATATCCATATTCGGGTAAGGTTACAACCGCTTTCTTGAAGTTTGGCCAAATATCTTTCGTAAACATTTATACTATTGTTATATACCCAAGCCACGTTGTGCCCTATCCCGAAAAATTTTTCTCCGGAATCATAACTTAAATAATAAGGGTTGTGTTTTCCTTTCCGGACAAACCCTTTCAGCTCAGAATCTTTTACATCAAACTCATATGTCGAACTCGTTTTTCTCAATACAATCGAATCTATATCTATATAATATTTATACCGTTCTTTTTCTTCAGGAGTGAACCTTATCTGCCATGTTGACCCTTTAAATTTGTCATTTGAAACACAGAACCCGGGCATAATTATTTTTTTTCCGCTGGGAGCGGTTATATGCGCGTCAACCTTTACTTCATCCGGATCATTTGGATTTTTCTTAAAATAAGGCAGGCTAAATATTACACTTAAAGGTTGGTTCTTGAAAGATTCACCCGGTCTTTCTATCATAGTTAACGGCTGTGCAAAAAGAGAAGCGCTTGAAAAACAAATAAGCACTGCCATACAAAAACATATTTTTTTGTTCTTCATTTTCCCCCTTCTTCTTTGTTCCACAAAGCAAGACCTGTTTCAGCATCAAAAGCCCTGTCAAGTTTTACATTTGTCAGTTCTTGGATAAAAAACTCCGCAGCAAACACCTCTGCTCCGACCATAAGATGCCCGCCGTAAACAGCGCCGGAAGAATCGGATAAATTGATATGGGCATGAACAAAAATCTGGCTGTCTTTCAAAGAAATGTTCCCATCACAGGATGTGATTTCAAGATCACCGCGAACAATACGATTGACATATTTTCGTTCAGACTGAGAATAATACCCTATACACGCTTTTGTTACAGCACCTATAACAAAAAATGTCCCTGCCAAAATATTGTTTTTAACACAAAAATCAGTTAAAGCATTACAAAGGTCATCACATTTATTAAATCTACCTATAAATAATCTGCCGGCACATGGTTCAAAATGCATATGTTCCCCTTTTTTAAGGACCACCGTAATAGTCCGTTAAAACAAGCTTCATTTTTATAGAATCTACTCGCTAAACTCTTTAGTGTCTATGCTAAGGCTGAACGTTAAAAAAAGGTTAAAAAGATACAAAAACAAAAGTTAGATTGTAGTCATAAAACCTTATTGTCGTATTTTTGGAATTAATTGCGCGGCTTATTAAATGGTAGGCTTTTCCACATTCTCGTTAAATCAAAAACTCTTTTTATGGCCATAGAATAACAGATTTTGTTAATTTTAAGTTAAGTTTAATCGCCTCAAAAGTAAACGCTTAGCGCTTTACGGCTCTATTTCAAAAACTTTATTTATTATACAATACTGCTTATTTCCAAAAACCAAATATATTTTAAGCCTGAACCTTAAATATCTTAATAAGACCGTTTCCCATAAAGTTGATCTTCCGGAATATCACTTTTTGTGAAAGTCACTTTATCGCATCTTATCCCTTGTTTGTTTTTCAAAAATCAATGATGTTTGTATCACATCCAGTTTTCTATTAAACTATAAGTTCTTTTTTTTGTAAACAAAAAAAACACAGAAAAAATATTTTCAAAATATATTTTATTTTATTTTTTCAAAAGAAAAATCAGTAACGCTGAAAAGCTTGCTATGCGAGGGGTCTGAGATCACACGAAAACATTCTGAGACACGGTGTGTAAGCGTAAAAATAAAAGCAAGAAGAATAGGGACGGTTCTGAAACTGAACTTACACCTGTCCCAGAATCAATCCCACACCTGTCCCTTTTGGCATTTTACAGAGATTGCCGCGTCGTCGCTCCGCTTCTCCTCGCAATGACGACTTTGATTTTTCAACTTTTCACTTTATCCTTTTTCCTTTATCCTTTAACTATTCACTAATTACAATATCTCCTCTTCCATAAGCGGGTATTTTATTGGCAAGTTTAATGTTTTTTTCTGATTCTTCTTTTTCTGTTTTTATTTTGTTATCATAGATACAATAGTTCTCTCTATATTTTTCCGGTGTAAAATCATACATAAGAACATTAGCTGAAGTAGAAAGCGCGGATAATTGAGCAGTTTTTAAAACTGAAGATAATGCGGTAGTAACAGGAAGATACGGATATTTTAAACTTATTCGGATAAGCGCCAGGACTCTTAACGTAAGCCGCGGATCTCCATGCGGATAACCTTTTAACAAAGTACTGCTTTGCGGAATAAAAGGGCCTATCCCTATCATATGAGGGCCAAGATCCTTCATGAAAATAATATCATCTGCCAGGTCTTCCATGGTCTGCCCCGGAAGGCCTACTATATTTCCCGTACCGATTTGATATCCAAGTTCTTTTAATTTTTTCAGAGCCTCTACTCGTTCATCTAAATTCTGGCCGGGGTGCATTTTTTTATATAATAAACTATTAAATGTTTCATGTTTCAAAAGATATCTATCTGCCCCGGCTTTCTTAAAAGCTTTATAACTCTCAACCGACTTCTCTCCTAAAGACAAAGTAACCGCCATATCAGAATCAACATTTTTGATCCCGCTTATTAACGCGCATATCTCATCACACTCAATACAGGGATCATCGCCTGATTGCAAAACTACTGTTTTTATTCCTTTGCCTCTCATTTCTTCAACAGCATCTATCACTTCATCTAACGTCATTTTATAGCGTATAATATTTTTATTGTCTTTTCTCAGGCCGCAGTAATGACAGTTTCGCGAACACTTGTTTGATATTTCAATAATCCCTCTTATAAAGACTTTATTCCCGCAATATTGTCTGGTTACGCGATCTGCTTCTTTAAAAAGACCTTTATCATCCTGTCCCTTTAAATATTTTAATATTTCTTTTTTATTCATTATCGCGTATTTATCTGATGTTTTAAAAACCTACCTGTCCTCTGACTCCATAAACAAATATTGTATCATCATCACCGTCTTTATCACTGCTAACCCCGTTAGGGTTCCATATAATCTGAAAATCCGGGCTTAAAGTCAGATTATCATTTATCTTAAACGCGTAATAAGTTTCTATATGCGTCTCACTATTATTCGGATTGCCTGCATCACCATACTTTTTGCCGGAAATTGCCTGGCCTATTGCTATTGCAAAAACATCTTCTTCTCTATTCCAATACTCTCCAGTCATTTGCGCTCCGGTTGACCAGTTATACTCTATATTACTCACTTCAGGATCCTGCCATCCAACCCTGGCAAAAACTCCATAGATCTCTGTTATCTTCTGGTCAAAACTAAGTCCAAAACCATAGTTCCTTGCTTTTGTCTTTTCAGTATTTACAAGCTCAGCATGATCTCCTCCGTTATACCATAAATATGCCCTGTAATTACCGCCCCATTTATCCCCGTCATAATCAAAAAATTCAGCAGGCATAAAATTAAACTGAGCGCTTAAAAACGGATGGTTCAAAACATCTTCCCAATCAGCGTCCTCTTCAGTACAAGTCAACTCTACATCAAAAAAATCAAACATATCAGAAGCTATCCTGCACCGCAACCCCAGGCCGGTATCATCCGGCAAATCCAACACTGTAGAATTACGAAACATACTGCTTATAAACTGAGCTGTCTCATCATTGGCATATTCATTCGTATCTAAATAATTAGGAACATACAACTTACCGCCGGTTACAATGATTTGATTATCATATAAATAATGTTCATACCAGACCTGCGACACCAATAAATGTGAACTTGTATCCGCGGCATCAAAATTAACAGAACTAAACAGAGAAAGATCATCGTCTAGCCCCTGTCCTTGTCCGGGTTCCATCAATAGATACGCCAGGCCAAAATCACCTAATTCTTTTTCAATCTCCAGCTCAACTGTATAAGAACCGTCAACACGGCTGTCTTCTTTACCCGATGCGTTATTCGCATTAGGCGTTCCCTGAACAATAAAAGTCGCTCCGGCTCCTATCCTGAATCCGCCTGATTCAAATATCCCCTTAACTCCTTTTTGATGATATAGATGTTCGTCATGGTCCTTTACCTCTGAATCATGTCCGGTTATTTTTTTATCCTGAACATTAAGTTTTGCTTCAAGATCCGCCACTCTATCTTTAAGCATTTTTATCTCCCGCATAAGTTCTTTCATCGCAGGGTCTTGTTCAGCCGCCGCAGAAACATGACTCATAAATATGACAAAAACAAAAAACAAACAAAACAGCGCGAATATTTTTTTCATATCTCCTCCGTTATTTTTTCTTTTTTGAGATTGCCGCGTCGGCCTACGGCCTCCTCGCAATGACGAATGAATATTCCCTGCAAATACTCTCGGTAAGTCTATTAAAAATAAAGATCTCTTTCACCGTTTTCTATCCTTTTATAAAAATCAATAAGCTGTGAATATATTTTCGGGTTTTTTTCTTTTACTTCATCCAGTTCTTTTTTAATAACTTTTTCACCTTTTTTGCGCGTTTCATCAGAAGCAAAATCATCGAGCCATTCTCTGAAAGTAAGAATAGCGTTCAGTTTGCAAAATTTTCCTTCCTGGCCCGAACGCAAAAGATCCATAATACATTCACCGGTTCTTCCGCATCTGTATCCCGCGGTACAAAAAGACGTTATATATCCCATATCCGCGAATTCGCCTATAACCTCGTCAAGACTACGGGTATCGCCAAGTATAAACTGCTGGCGGTCACCTTCCTGCTCATTATACCTGTCACTATAGGCGCCGATACCTATCCTGGTAGACGCGTCTGTCTGTGTACAGCCAAGCACTATAGTTTCTCTTCTAATTAAAGCTGTTTCTCTTGCTGTTATGATCATCCCGGTATACGGCACCGCAAGTCTTAAAATCATGATCAACTTTTTAAATTCTTCATCACTGACAGAATGATCCGTACTTTCGGTAAAAGGAGTATTTGCCGCTGTCTCAAGCCTTGGAAAGGAAATAGTATGCGGCCCTATCCCAAAGGTTTCTTCAAGTTCCCGGGCATGATACAAAAGTCCCATAACCTCAAATCTCCAATCATACAATCCGAAAAGTGTTCCGATTCCCACATCATCAACTCCTGCTTCAAGCGCTCTGTGCATACAATACAATCGCCACGCATAATGCCCTTTTAAAGTACCCTGCGGATGCAGTTTTCTATAAGTTCTGTGATGATATGTTTCCTGGAAAACCTGATATGTCCCTATGCCGACTTCTTTGAGAACCTTGAGATCTTCTATAGAAAGCGGCGCGGCATTAACATTAGCCCTTCTTATTTGCCCCCATCCGTTCTTTGTTTTTACCTTAACCCCGGATATTGCTTTAATCGTAGATGCAATATAGTCTATATCTGTCTCCGGATGTTCCCCATAGACTACGATAAGACGTTTATGCCCGATATCTCCTGCAAGAACTTCGGTTTCCCTTTTCACATCTTCTATATTAAGCACCCTCCTCTGACAATTATTATTATCTTTACGAAATCCGCAATAAAGACAGTTATTAACGCATAAGTTTCCCATATACAAAGGAGCAAATGTAACTATCCTGTTATCATACACCTTCTTCTTTATCTTCTGACAAACCTCCTTCATCTCATCTAAGAGATCTTTATCCTTTACGTTGATAAGCGCTGCTGTTTCATCAGGACTAAGTGTCTCTATTGCTAAAGACTTGTCAAATATTTCTTTTATCCAAACAGGATCAGGATTTTTATAGACATCTATCTTTGTTTCTATCTCTTCATCCGGGATAAAATCCTTCCCATTTTTCATGTATTTTAAAATTTCGTCTTCTTTGATCTTGTTTTTTATCCATAGATTAGTATCTTGTGTGTTCATTCTATTCTCCTTGCTTTTCGTGTGCTGTATAGAACAGGTCTTTACTTTTCTCCCCCAGGAGATTGCCGCGTCGCTTCGCTCCTCGCAAAGACGATTTCTAGATTTTTTACTTTATACTTTTCAGGGCGGGGCATGCCCCGCCCCTACTAATCACTAACGACGAACGACTAACGACTCTTACTGAGCCCTGACTTCACTGAAACACCTTGTATCGCACCGAGTCTGCCGGTAAGGTCCCCTATCTTATCTGTTGTAGCGCCTGCCACCAGAGTTATTACACAACAATTCCTTTGTTTATAAGGCACGCCTGTCCTGGCCACAATCATATCAGCAAATCTTGATATGATCTCATTTACCTTAGCTGATTTTTCCTCCCTATTTTCCAGGATTATCCCTACAAAACCTACTCGTTTATCCATGTTGCTCCTTATTAGCGTATAGTTTGCCAAATAAAAATAAAAGTTAATGGGACTCACTCTCTGCCAGGGTTTACACTTCCACAGGAGACCTGTCCCGACCGGGTTTCTGTTCTATAATGAATGCATTTGCAGACCTAATCACTACCCGATCTGTGAGAGGTTCAAGACAAAAGCCACATAGTGGGGACACGCCTGTAAGGGCCACACTTCTCACTAGTCTATTACCCTTGAAGTGTGTCTCCTACAGGCATGTCCCCGAATTTTTATTTTTACTACCGTCAAGAAATCAACATCTGTGGGCATCTCCTGATACAGAGCCCCATACTTAAACAAAAATCCCTGCTTTTACCAGAGTTAAAAAACTGCGATAAAAGCAGGGATTAATCATACCCTTTGCTTATAATCCCCTAAAGTTCAGAGTTTTACTCCTTACCGCAGGATTTTTAATTTTTATACTTCCTTTTACATATTTATTTGGAAGGTTTTTCGCCTATCCATTTTCCTCTTTCAGTATAAGAAGTATGTAAAAGTTTATGACTTTTATGGCCGCAAGGCCCTTCTGTTAAGAATTCCTTATATATCTGCTGAACAATAGGATTCTCATGTGATTTCCTTATAGGAAGGCCTTCATCTTCCTCGTATATTGCCCTGGCTCTTGCTTCTCTTATAGCCGGACTTGTCGGAATAGGCTGGCCGCCGCCGCCAAGACAACCGCCGGGACAAGCCATTATCTCAATAAAGTGATAATCATCAAGTTTGCCTTCTGAAAGCATGTCCATAACTTTTTTAGCGTTAGCCGTACCATGCGCGACCAAAACCTTAAGCACAGCTCCTTCAAGAAATTTCCACGCGTCTACTGCTTTTTTAATAGGAAGTTCCGCTGTACGAATACCTCCCATTCCTCTGACAGGTTCTACCCTTAATTTCTCAAAAGGAACTTCTTCACCTGTAACAAGTTCATAAGCGGTTCGTATTGCCGCTTCCATAACACCGCCGGTCGCTCCAAAAATAAGCGCGGCACCTGTTCCTATACCTAAAGGATCGTCAAAATCCGAATCCGGAAGCTTAGGAAGGTCTATCCCGCATTCTTTTATCATGCCTGCCATTTCTCTTGTTGTCAGAGCGAAATCGACATCCTTATACCCGGAAGCATTCATCTCCGGCCGTTCACATTCAAACTTTTTAGCTGAACACGGCATAAGCGATACACTTACAATATTTTTCGGATCGATATTGTTTTTCTCAGCGTACCACGTCTTTACTATTGCCCCAAACATCTGTTGCGGACTTTTCGCCGTAGATACATGTCCCAGTTTATCCGGATAAAAATGTTCGATATATTTCACCCAACCCGGAGAACACGAAGTTGTTAACGGCAGTTTAACGTCCTTATCCTTATCAACAAGCGCGGCTTTTAATCTTAATAAAAGTTCAGTACCTTCTTCCATAATAGTCAAGTCAGCCGTAAAATTTGTATCAAAAACCTTATCAAACCCCATTCGCTTTATAGCAGTATTAAGTTTTTTTGTTACAGACGTGCCTGCCGGAAGTCCGAATTCTTCGCCTATTGCCGCTCTGGGACTGGGAGCTGTCTGTATTATTACGTGTTTTGTCGGATCATCTATGGCTTTCCAGACTTCTTCCGAAGGATCTTTAGATTTCAAAGCTCCGGTAGGGCATCTGTTTATACATTGTCCGCAGTTTATACAGATAACATCATCAAGCGGTTTGTCCAGATAAGTAACAATTTTAGTATCAGCGCCTCTGTTCGCCGCCTCAAGAACACCTACTTCCTGAAGATCGATGCATGTCCTGACGCAACGACGACACAAAATACACTTATCCATGTCTCTTTCCACAGAATAACTGGATAGATCTTTTTTGTGCCTGGATACAGCTGTATGTCCAAAAGTATAACTCCTGACTCCGTATTCTTTTGCCAGAGCCTGAAGTTCACAATTATTATTTCTGGCACAGGAATAACATTCACCGTAATGGTTCCTTAAAATAAGCGCCAATGTGTTCCTTCTGGCTCGACGAACTCTTGAAGAATATGTTTTTACATTTAAAGGACTGAATATAGGATAAGAACACGACGCCTGAAGTGTCCGCTGTCCTTCAACTTCAACTACACATATCCGGCATACACCGGCAAGACAAAGATCTTCATGATGACACAACGTAGGTATCTTGATATTTACCTCTTCCGCGGCTTCGAGTATAGTCGTGCCCATAGCTACTTCGATCTCTATGTCATCAATAATAACCTTTACTGTTCCGCCTATAGCCTTTTCATCTCTTTTTTTACCCTGATGCGCCCTTTGACTTATCGGCGCTCTTGAAGTATTTTTTGCAAAGGGTTCTTTACGCATTGAATATCATCTCCTCTTTTGCTTTTTTTGATAATTTATAGTCGTCTTTAAAATGTTCAATTATAGAAAGAAAAGCGTTAGGACTGGATTGACCAAGCCCGCATTTAGATGCCACTTGCAAAGTTTCGGCAAGCGAGATCAGATCATCCAGATACGCTTCCGGACATTCTCCCTTCCCAAGCATCTTAACACCTTCCAACAACACCGAAACACCTTCTCTGCAAGGCGTACATTGACCGCAGGATTCTTCTTCGAAAAAGCTTAAAAAATTCTCTGCCACTTGTACCATATTTCTTGTTGCGTTAAATATTATAATAGAACCTCCGGTCGGAAGATCCTCAAATGCTATTTTTCTTTCAAAACCTTCTTTTGACACACAGACGCCGGAAGCTCCTCCGACTTGAACCGCTTTTGTGTCCTCTGCTTCTGTCATCTTCAGTATTTCATTTACTGTTGTTCCATATGGAATCTCATAAACACCCGGGTTTTTGCAATCTCCTGATACGCTTATAAGTTTTGTGCCTGAAGATTTTTCCGTGCCTATAGATTTAAACCAATCCGCCCCTTGAATCATTATAGGCGCGATATTCGCGAATGTTTCTACATTATTTACTGTAGTAGGATGTCCTTCAAACCCGGTATTTACGGGAAACGGCGGTCTGTTTCTGGGTTCTCCTCTGTTGCCTTCTAAAGATTCGATAAGAGCGGTTTCTTCACCGCAAATATAAGCGCCGCTTCCAAACCGTATTTCTATATTGAAACCAAAACCGGTTTTACCCATTATATTTTCGCCCAAAGCATTGTCTTTTGTCATCTGTGCTAAAACATCTTTTATCCCGGGCAAAAAAGATTTATATTCTCCGCGCAGATAAAGAAATCCTGCTTGAGCTCCTATGGCGAAACCCGCTATAACCATGCCTTCAAAAACTAAACGCGCGTATTCGGTCAAAAGCACCCTGTCCTTAAAAGTACCGGGCTCTCCTTCGTCCGCGTTGCATACAACATATTTTTTATCCGCAACAGCAGTCGCGACAAGATTCCATTTTATCCCCGTAGGAAATCCTGCTCCGCCCCTTCCTTTCAGGTTAGAATCGCGCACAACATCCAGAACCGCGCTTCTTTTCAATTCAACAGCCTTTTTTATACCTGCGTACGGTTCTATTTCGCTAAATATAACTGGTCCTTGTCTTTTAGACATATAAATCCACTCCTTACTTTGCTTTTTAGTTTTTTTTAAGTTCTTCTATAATTGATATAACCTTATCAGCAGTTACATTACCCATCAGAGTATCATCAATCATAATAGCAGGCGCCTGATCACACATACCTATGCACCCTGTCATCTCTAACGTAAATTGACCGTCTTCGGTAGTTTCTCCGATCTTTATGCCCAGTTCTTTTTTGAAAAGTTTTACTATTTCTTTACTTCCGGCCAGCTCATTCGGCATACAATTGCTGATCCTTATAATATGTTTTCCTTTTTTAACAGCCGAAAGAAAAGAATAAAAAGTAACAACCGAATAAACTTCCACCGGATGTATTCCGAGTTTGTCTGCTATATTCTGCATATCCTCATCAGAAATATAACCTTTTTTATCCTGAACTTCCTGCAATATCGGCATAAGTTTAGAACGTGTTTCATCGCATACCACTATACGCTTTCCGTCTTTTTCTATTATTTTTTCAACTGAACAAATAGGATCCATAATTTTTCTCCGTTCTTGTCTTTTATTTTTGCAAAACCACTTTTACTTTTCCCCTCTATGACCTCTGTGTTTACTTTCATTCTCTATTGGTTATAGCAATACGCCGCTAAAAACTCTATAGATAAATCAATATCCCTTATATTCACCTCTTTTGGAACGTTTAGCGTAACCGGCGCAAAATTAACAATGCTTTTGGTTCCGCTGGCAACTATCAGATCAGCGGCATCCTGGCTGTATTCAGAAGGAACCGCGATAACACCTATATCTACCCGGCTCTTTTTCAAGATATCAGGAGCTTTTTCTAAAGCATAAACCCTGACACCGTTTATGAGTTTATCTATTTTCTTTTTATTGGTCTCAAAAGCCGCGACAATCGTAAGACGCTGTTTACCAAACCCCGGATACTTAAGGATCGCCGTTCCTAGATTGCCTACACCAAAAAGAGCCACTTTTATAACATTCTTGTGCAAAATAAAATCTTCAAGAGTCTTTTTAAGTTCTCCCGTATCATAACCGACTCTCGGCGTTCCGACTTTACCAAAGCTTGAAATATCCTTACGTATCTGCACGTCAGTAAGACCCGTAATATCAGCAAGCTCTGCCGAAGATACCGTCTTTTTCTCTTTGCCTATAAGAACATCCAATGTCCTGACATATAAAAGAGCCCTTGAAATGATTTTACTTGATAGTTTTCTCATGTTTTAATCGTGAAATTTGTAACGATTGAACTAACATGATAAACCTTCACTTCATCAATGTCAAGAAAAATTTTCAATTTTGATTTTAATTTTTCAATTCAGATTTCTTAATCGGTAAGCATAGTAGAGACACCCCCAATGGGACGTCTCTACGGGGTTTCAATCCTTGTTTTATTGGATCATTCATTCCGGCTGTGAAGTTATCCGGCTGAAGAAATACCGGGGGCCGGGTTTCAATCCTTGTTTTATTGGATCATTCATTCCGGCAAAATTGACACCAATGCACAAAACTTTTGTATGTAGTTTCAATCCTTGTTTTATTGGATCATTCATTCCGGCGCGGACTGGAAGCCCTTATGGATAGTGGACTTACGGTTTCAATCCTTGTTTTATTGGATCATTCATTCCGGCAAAGGCACAGCAGGCAACCCTTTTCAAAATTACAGTTAGTTTCAATCCTTGTTTTATTGGATCATTCATTCCGGCTTGTTTCTATGGTTTAAGGAAGGCGTTGAGATATTTGTTTCAATCCTTGTTTTATTGGATCATTCATTCCGGC
>JBDRBG010000015.1:0-45263 GCA_043823005.1 Candidatus Omnitrophota bacterium | reverse complement strand
AGACGATCTATATTTCGGAGAAGCCATATTAGCGGTTATCGTAGCAGACAAAAAAATCGACGAAAAAGAGTTGCGACGTTATTGCAATAAACATCTTGCAGACTATCAGCAGCCTATGGCTTATGAATTTGTAAAGGAACTGCCCAAAAATGAGATGGGTAAAATTATGAAGAATAAATTAAGAGAACAGTTTAAGGAGTATGACGCGACTGCTGCGTTAAGAAGAATAATCGTTAAGAGTAAGGGAAAATATGGATAATAATATCGCGATCTCTATAATTATTCCTATGTACAATATTCAACGCTACATAACCGCGGCTTTAGATAGATTGAAATATCAAACATTGTCTCAACATCTTTTTGAGGTAATTTTAGTTGATGATTGCTCAACAGATGATACTTTTATTACCGCAAGAAGTTTTAAAGGAATAAGAAATTTAACTATAGACAAACTTCAAAAAAATTTAGGACCAGGCATTGCAAGAAATAGAGGAATTGAACTGTCAAAAGGAGGTTATATACTTTTTCTTGATGGAGATGATTATTTGCTAAAGACTTCTTTGAAAAAACTATTTACAATAATCAATAACGATAATATTGACGCAATTACTTTTAATTGGACGTACCATAAAGATTTAGCAGGGAATAATCCAGTACGTAGGAGAAGAGATTTAGAAGATATGCCCACGGATAGATTTTATTTGACAAAACATTATTTAGGCATGAATATGGATGGATCTGTAATTTATACTTTGGTAAAGAAATCCGTATTGGTTAAAAATAACATTAGATTCTCATTAGGTTTTCATGAAGATACGTCGATTATTTTTCAGATATATTACTCCGCAAAAAACATATTGAAATTAAATGAGGTTATCTATATAAAAAGAAATAGGAATGACTCAATTAATCACACTTTTAGCGAAAAGCATGTTGATGGCTACCTTAATGCGTGGTCTGAAATAATGGATTTTCTAATAAAAAATGAAGGCAATAACGTTATAAATAAGTTTACGCAAGATTACTTAAGAGGCATATCAGGATTAACAGCTACTTTGATTGCGAAAAATTTGAATATTAATTCTAAAAATTTTAATAAAAGACTCGGGTTATACAAATATATTGTAAAAAAGTTAAAGGACGATAGATATTTAGTCGATATTAAAATGCTTCCAAACACAACAAAAAAAGACTACATTACACAGCTATTCCTTAGATCAATGTTATCGAAGGATCTTCCGCTTAAAACAAAGGTAAAGCTTTTAGAGAGAGGTTTGTTATGAAAAAGAGTTGGAGCTGTAGCGGTTTACACTACTCAATTTTTGCCGGACCGGATGTGTTAAGACATTGTTGTAAAAGGTTTTTTGTAGATGGCCGAATGAGAGGCGATGTAGATATACTTAAGGTTTCTTCTAACTTAGACATAACCGTTAAAAAAATTTTAGAGTATAAACAAAGATTGCATAAAGACATCAATAGTGGCAAAGAAACTCCTTGCAGCGGCTGTCCTTGGCTAGAGTATTATGAGTGGGAGCCATTCAATAAACTTAGAATAAAGCATCTGTCTATAGAAAATCATACTGTCTGCAACCTAAGATGTATATATTGCAATGAAGCGTATTATGGAGGTAAAAAATCTAACTATGATATTGTGCATTTATATAAAGAACTAAAGTCAAAAGATGTTTTTGATGGAAATATTTCTCTTGTGTGGGGCGGAGGCGAACCACTTCTATTAGATTCTTTTTATGAGGTTTTTTCAACATTAACTCAAGAACTCGCCCCATCTCATAATAGTATCTTTACAAATGCGAGCATATATAGCAAGAGTGTCGCAAAGTATTTAGAAGAAGGAAAAGTTACCATTACAACAAGCATTGACGCAGGGTTTGGAAGTACCTACAATAAAATTAAAGGTTCCGATAAATTAACCAGGGTATTACAAAACTTGAAAAAGTATTATCAATATGGCAAAGGCGGGATTACTATTAAATATTTGCTGTTAGAAGAAAATTGCAATAAAGATGAGCTTTTAGCTTTTGTAAAGAAAATAAAAGAATATGGACTTATCGGATGCAGTTTTCAAATAAGCGCGAATTATAAAACTGAACAAATTGACGAAGAAATAGCTAAAATGGCGATATTTCTTTTTAACGAGTTAAAAAAAAGCGGCGCTAAGCTGATAAATTTCGATGACCATTTAAGGCCAAGACTTAATTCAATAAAAAATAGTTTAGGCATAAAGAACGGGTACTTAGATAAAGATGTTATAATATGGGGAGCGGGAGATTATGCAAAAATGATGTTAAAAGAAAGCAGTTTCTTTAAGGATAGAAATATTAGGTGTTTTGTAGATAGTAGTAAGAAAAGGCATGGTGAAAAGTTTGAATTATGCGAGATAAAACCGCCTGAAGCTGTTTTAGAAAATAAAGATACCTACATATTCATAGCCTCGACGATCCATTATAGAGAAATATATAACCAGATTTTAGATATGGGAGTTTCGCCAAAAAGAATTATTGATGGTGTTGTTTTTTGAGAGTTATGATTTTTATTTTGAGATTATGCTGAATTGTATTTCGAAAAAGAAGGTGATACTATGACTAACGATTCGTTAAAGCTTGCGTTTATCGGAGGGGGGATAGGATCCATAGCCGGAATCCCCCATTATGTTGCTTCTTCAATGGATGCCAAATTTGATCTGGTTGCCGGAGCGTTTAGCTTAGATAAGCAAATAAACCAGGAATCGGCTGATAGATGGGGTATAAAACGATTTTATGATTCTTGGCGAGATTTGATTGAACAAGAAAAAAACAATATTGACGCTGCCGTTGTTTTAACCCCTACTCCGATTCATTTTGATATGATATGTGCTTTGCTGGATAAAAATATCCCTATAATCAGTGAAAAAGCAGTGGTTTCAACAATGGAAGATATTCGGAAAATAAAAGAAATTTATAATCCTGAAGAACACTTTTTGGTCGTAACCTATAATTATAGCGGTTATCCGCTTATCAGAGAATTAAAACATAGGATTTCCAAGGGTGAACTTGGCAAAATAATTAATATTCGCTTGGAAATGCCCCAAGAATCTTTTCTAAGGCCTCCCATTAGTACAAAATACCCTCAAGTATGGCGGCTTCAAGATAAATATATCCCAACAATCTGTCTTGATCTAGGCGTGCATTTACATCAAATGGCTTTCTTTTTGACAGGAATGGAACCTTCTTCACTTTTTGCGACAATGAAGAGTTTTTCAAGTTATTCGGTTGTAGACGATGTTGAAATACTGCTAGAATACGATAACGGAGCATCAGGAAATTTTTGGATGAGCAAGGTAGCCATTGGCCATAGAAATGGCCTAAGAGTTCGTGTTTACGGAGAAAAAGCATCAGCGGAGTGGTTTCAAGCCGAACCGGAAACCATGCTTTTCAGTTATGTCAACGGGGAGAAAAAGATCATTGAGCGGGGCGGCGATACTTTTGTTTGTAATGAAAAAAGATACAATAGAATGAATCCCGGTCATCCGGCGGGGTTTATCGAAGCTTTTGCGAATGTATATAGTGATATCGGGGATGCGCTTATAGCATTTAAAAATAAAAAAAATTATAAAAATCAATACGTTTTCGGTCTTGAACCGGCTGAAAAAGGATTAACCCTTTTTCATAGAGCCAAAGATTCACATAAACAGAAATGCTGGTTACCAATCTAAAATGAGCGAAATATTATGAAGCCATTAGAGAAGAAAATATATATGTTCATAACGGACTATTTATGCAGTATTTCGCCTATACCATATCAGGATGAGAAAAGTATATTAAAATATAGATATTTAGATGCTGGGCATATTGATTCATTCGGCATTATTAACTTTATTCTTGCTGTGGAGGATAAATTTGGCATCTCGTTAACCCCGGAAGATACAGAATCGGATGAGTTTAGAAGCATTGAAGGTTTCGTGAGAAGCATCACTAAAAAAATTGAGAAGAGATGATATATAACCATAATGACATTGTTATATCTTTAAAAAAATCAGGCATTAAGAATGGTGATACCGTTTTTTTTACTACTAGTCTTGGCATGGTTGGTGTTCCGCCCTCAAGCGTCAACACACAGGAAAAACTTGATAAACTATTTTTTGACGCTATTAAAGAAGTTTTGGGAAAAGAAGGTACCGCGCTTGTCCCTGCTTACTCGTATACTTTTGGCAAAAGCACCATAACAAATCCGGTTGTTTTTGATCCGAGAACAACTCAGTCGCAAATCGGGCCATTTGCTAATTTTTTTTTAAAACAGTCCGGAGTTATTCGTTCCCTTGAACCGATGATGTCGATTGCGGGTTTCGGGCCGCGGGCAAAAGAATTTTTAGAAAATCTTCCTCCAACTTCGTACGGAGAAGGTTCAGTTTTTTCTAGGCTTGTCAAAAGTGACGCAAAATGCTGTAGTATTGGGCTTGGCCCCAACTGGGTACCTTTTATTCATTATGCTGAGTGGCTTTATCAGGTTCCTTTTCGGTACGACAAATTTTTTCACGGACTTATCAGTATTAATAAAAAAACAAAACCTTTTTCTTGGGTTTATGCTGTAAGAATTCTTGCAAAAGAAGCGATTGCCAACGCTCATAAAGTAGGGCGATTAGCAGAGGAGGCCGGTATTTGGCAACATGCTCTACTTGGCCGAGCCCGTGTTTATACTGCAAACTGTCGTGAGTATTTTAATTTTATTTGTGATCGTTTGGAAAAGGACAGATGGTTATTAGCTACCGGGCCCGCCGGAGATACTTTCGAGCTTGAAAAAAAAAGAGTTGATGTAGAATTAACTAAAGTATCGCTCTCAAAATTCGACCCCATTTTATGGCTTAAAATCCTTTCCGCTTTAAGGCGAGACGTTGTTTCGGAAAATATAGATGCTGTTTTTGAAGCGATAAGTAAATATTTTCCCATTAGTTTTAACTATTGGCCATCAGGTTCTCATTCATTGGGGTGGATTGTTCCGGAAAAATGGCAATGCCGCGATGCTCTTATTTCTACATTACAAGATAAAATTGTATTTGCGTATGATTCTAATCCAAATTTTGTTCGTTCATATTCTAAATCTGTTGATGAAGAAGTATCCCGCGAAGAACTATTAAAGCATGTTAATACGCAATTAAATATGGCCCCGTTTAATTATCGCGATTGGGGATTTTGTTTGCCAAAGCCTGCTGTTAGGCAATTAACTCAACGCCGCTATAGAGTAAGAATTCAAACTGATTTTTATTACGGAAAAATGAGAACGGGTGAACTGTTTTTAAAGGGAACCACCGGCAAAACCGTTGTTATAGCAAGCTATTTAGATGGTCCAGACAAAGTCAACGAGTCGTTAAGCGGGCTTGTCGTGTCGCTATCTTTGTACCAGTGGTTAAAAAATAAAGATAGAAACCTTAACTATATTTTTCTCTTACTACCCGGGAAAGTGGGTTTTTCATCGTGGTTATCCAATCGTTATGATAAACTCCGTCAGCCAATGGGTATCATACATTTTAAATGGCTGGGATTGCCTTTCAAACCAATCCTTTTTAGTTTTAACAAGAGTAACAGTTTAATCGTCAAAGCCGCTAAATCGGTAATTGGAAGAGGCTCGGTAAAAATTAAATCATCTTTATTTCTATCATTTTGCGGTAAGGATAATCCATTAAGCAAAAAGTTTAATATTAATATACCGCAATATATGTTTTGTAAGGTTGATTCATCGTCTAACCCAGGTGATTTTTTGTGTGGTCAACAGAAAGCCGATGATATAAAAATAACTCCACAAAGCATTGAAAATTCAATTAAGATTTCCCAAAACTTTATTAATCAACTGGAAGAGAATGCGTTAATTCTTTCTAAAAAGCAAGTTAAGTATATTTAGAAATTTTGCGAGGTAATTTAAAAATGAATATTGATGTTGGAAAAAAAATGTATAAATTAACAGAAGCGCTTTATCCTATTTGTCGCAGTATTACCGGAAACGGGGCAAGAGAAACATTAAATATCATTAAGGAATACGTGCCTATAAAGATTCAAGAAGTTCCTACTGGAACAAAAGTTTTTGATTGGACAATTCCGAAAGAATGGAATATAAAAGATGCCTATGTAAAAAATCATAAAGGAAGAAAAATTATCGATTTTAAAAAATCAAATTTGCATGTTGTAAATTATAGCATACCGGTTCATGAAAAAATGTCATTGGATAAGCTGAAAGAACATCTTTTTACGCTACCGGATTATCCTGAAAGGATTCCTTATGCAACGGCATATTATGAACAAAATTGGGGATTTTGTTTAACGCAGCGGCAGTATGAGCAATTAGAAGAAAATACGTATGAAGTTGTTATCGATTCTAAACTAGAAGATGGGTTTTTAACATTTGGTGAATTGTATCTAAAAGGAGAAAGCGATAATGAAATTCTATTCACATGCTACATTTGTCATCCTTCATTATGTAATGATAATTTAAGCGGGATAGTTCTTTTAACTTTTTTAGCAAAGTTTATGGAGAGTAGACGTTCAAAATATTCATATAGGTTTTTATTCATTCCTGAAACTATAGGCGCGATTATGTGGTTAAATCTCAATGAAGATAAAGTCTCAAAAATAAAACATGGGCTTGTCGCGACTTGTGTAGGAGATTCGGGTAAGATGACATATAAAAAAACCAGGCGTGGTGATGCTACAATTGATAAAGTGGTAGAAAAGGTTTTAATTGACTCAAAAGATCCTTATGAGATTATTGATTTTTTCCCTCTTGGCAGTGATGAACGACAATTTTGCTCTCCAGGGTTTGATTTGCACGTTGGTTCTTTAATGAGAACGCCTTATGGTCGTTTTTCTGAATATCACACATCCGCAGACAATTTGGATTTCATCGCTCCTGAATACTTGGCAGATAGTTTAAAAAAATATATGAAAGTAATATTCGTTTTGGAAAACAATGGGGTTTACTTAAATCTAAATCCAAAATGTGAATTGCAATTAGGTCGAAGAGGACTCTATAATACGATAGGGGGACAAAAAAGTAAAAGTATTGATAATTCAGCACTATTGTGGGTGCTAAATTTATCCGACGGTTCAAATTCAATTTTAGATATAGCTGTACGCTCTGGTATTGATTTTATAAAAGTTAAAGAGGCATCTGATATATTATATGAAAAGAAATTATTGGAAAAAATTAGTAAAAATTGAAATGCCTATGTCAATAAAACTAAGATATCCAGAATTAGATGATTGTGTTGATCTTTGGCGTTGGAGAAATCACCAGACTGTTCGAATTAGGTCGTTCAACACTAAAAAAATAAAATATTGTGAATCGGAAGAAGCAATATGAATGTGGATACGGTTTTCTTCTCTCAAAAAAATAGAATCTATATTGTCCTTCTCTAAAAACTGTTGGACTCATACCGTAATGATCAATAAGTGCGGTGTGTGTGCAATATTTTTTTGAGAGAGATGTCGGATCCCTTCGACTTCGCTCGAGATAGGCAGGACAGGCAAGTATGGCAATGCGTCGTAAACGGTGAATGATGCTGGATGTTGTCACAAATAAACTTGTTGACAAGAAATGTCTGCCTCTGTATAATACTGTTCAATGAATGAACAATATCAAACCAAAGAAGAAGTTTTATATCTTATCCGTGAGATTGATGATAAGCCCGGGGTGACTCAGCGTGACCTGTCGGCGAAGCTGGGCATATCTCTAGGGAAGACGAACTATTTACTCAAAGAGCTTATTAAAAAGGGCATTGTGAGGATCCAAAGCTTTTCCACCCATGACCAAAAATTAAAAAAAATCAGTTATATCTTGACGCAGAAAGGGATAACTGAACAATTGCGCCTTACGTATTATTATTTGAAGCTTAAGGAGAAAGAATACCTAAAGTTTAAGAGGGAAGCTGAGATGATTGCGGGTAGGGTGGGGGAACAACAATAAATCCCCCTGGCCTTCTTTTTCAAAGGGGGAAAATACGGGGAGATTGTGAGGGGGGGGGGATAAATGAAAGGTATAATTTTAGCGGGCGGGAAAGCGACAAGGCTTTATCCTATAACAAAAGGTGTTTGTAAACAAATGCTTCCGGTGTATGATAAACCGCTTATTTATTACCCTTTATCGGTTTTAATGTTTGCCGGGATAAAAGATATTTTAATTATTTCGACACCTAAAGATACTTCAAGATTTAAAGATTTGTTGGGCACGGGTGATGATTTGGGTATTAACCTTTCATATGCTGTGCAGGAAAATCCAGGAGGGATCGCGGAAGCTTTCATAGTGGGAGAAGAGTTTATAGGCAAAGACACAGTAAGTCTGATATTGGGAGACAACATTTTGTATGGACATGGTCTTCCGGATCTGCTTCAAGAAGCGGCATCACTTCGAGAGGGAGCTCTTATATTCGGGTACTATGTTAAAGATCCTGGACGCTACGGGGTAATTGAGTTTGATGACAAATTTAATGTTTTGTCAATTGAAGAAAAACCGAAAAATCCTAAGTCCAACTGGGCGGCAACAGGGTTATATTTTTATGATAATCAGGTAATTGACATTGCTAAGAATTTGAAACCGTCCGCGAGAGGGGAATTGGAAATTACGGATCTAAATAATGAATACCTCAAAAGAGGGGAACTAAAAACAAAAGCGTTAAGCAGGGGATACGCGTGGCTTGATACAGGTACTTACGATTCTTTGATAGACGCGTCACTTTTTATTAAAACTATAGAAGAGCGGCAGGGACTAAAAATAGGGTGTATAGAAGAAGTTGCTTACAGAAAAGGCTATATTGATGCAAAACAGTTAAACGATTTGGCGAAAAACACCAATACAGTCTACGGTACGTATCTTTTAAGTCTTTTAGAGGGGGAGGAACAATATGCCGTTTAATTTTAGGCGTTTAGAAATTCCGGAAGTGATTTTGATTGAACCAGTGGTGTTTCATGATGAAAGAGGATTTTTTGCGGAAATTTACAGTTATGGTGCCTTTTCAGATTTTGGGATGAAAAAACCGTTTGTACAGGAAAACCATTCAAAGTCGGCGGCGAAAGGTGTGTTAAGGGGGCTTCATTTTCAGAAAGACCCCATGGCGCAGGCGAAACTTATAAAAGTAGTATCAGGAAGCATTTTAGATGTAGCGCTAGACATAAGAAGAAATTCTTCCACATTTGGGAAATGGGTTTCTACAGTTTTGTCTGCTGAAAACAAGAATATGTTATATATCCCGGAAGGTTTTGCGCATGGATTTTGTACGTTGGAAGAAAATGTTGAAGTACTATACAAGTGCAGTCAAATATATGCCCCAAATTATGATAGAGGTATATTATGGAACGATCCGGCGCTTGGAATAGATTGGCCGGTAAAAGATCCGGTTTTGTCTGAAAAGGATAAAAATTGGCCTTTATTGAAAGCCGCAGATAATACGTTTTAATGTAGGGGCAGGCCTTGCGTCTGCCCGTAAATGTTTCACGTTGCAGGCAACACGACATGGGAAGGAAAACATGAAATCTGAAAATATAACAGTTTTAGTCACAGGCGGAGCGGGCTTTATCGGTTCGCATTTCATTAAATGTCTTTTAAAAGAAAAAAACAAATACAATGTAATAAACGTTGATACATTGAGTTATGCGGCGGATCTAAATAGAGTAAAAGAGGTTGAGAGCGATCCGTGTTATGCGTTCATAAAAGCTGATGTATGCAATGTGAAGGAACTTGAAAAAGCTTTTCAGGGTAACATTGATGTGGTTGTACATTTTGCCGCGGAAACGCATGTAGATAACTCAATAGAAACACCGTCGCTTTTTGCGGATGTGAATGTTAAAGGTACATTGAACTTACTTAATATTGTAAGGCAGAAAAAAGTGCCAAGATATATCCATATTTCTACGGATGAGGTTTATGGGGAAATAGAAGAAGGATTTTTTCATGAAGATTCACCGTTTGCGCCGAATTCGCCGTACTCGGCAAGTAAAGCGAGCGCTGATTTTTTTACGAGAGCGTATATGCGGACATATAATTTACCGGCAATTATTGTGAGACCATGCAACAATTACGGCCCGTGGCAGTATCCTGAAAAGTTTATTCCTGTTGCCTCATGTAAATTGCTTAAGGATGAAAAGATTCCGGTGTATGCCAAAGGCTTGAACAGACGCGAATGGCTTTATGTGGAAGACTGTGCTAAAGCGATAGAAATGATTTTAGAAAAAGGCGTGATCGGCGAGGCGTATAATTTGGGTTCGGGCATAGAGAAAAAGAATATAGATATAGCGGAAACGATTGTAAAAATACTCGGCAAAACAAACGATTCTATTGAGTTTGTCAAAGATAGACCCGGTCACGACTTCCGCTATGCGCTTAATTCGTCCAAAATAGGCACCCTAGGCTGGCAAACGCAAATGAATTTTGATGAAGGATTGGAAAATACGGTGAATTGGTACAGAAATACAATGATAAATGATCTCAAAATGACAAAGAACAAAGCACAAATGACAAAGGAATAACAAAGAACAAAATTTAAAAAGGAAAAGAGGAAAGGGGCGTGAAAGGAGGTGTAAAATGAAAGAAAACATTGTTAAAGTAAGTTTAGCATTATTCGTAGTATTTTGTTTGGTGTTGTCGGCAGGACAGTGTTACGCTGTTGAAAGTCAAAGTGTACCAAATATGTCAATAATTGCTGAGTTCTTTGAAACGTGGGAATTCGGACAAATTGACCCGATATCGGAATCTGCTGATCAAGCTGTAGCAGGACCATCAACAGTTTGGTGTCCTTTTGAAAAAAATACAGACACAGAGAATGAGCAAAATGGTTTAATTACAGGAAACGACATTATGAAATTCAATGAAATAGAGGGAGAAGTAAAGACCAAGACTATTGTTTGCACTGGTGGTTATCGTGAAGATCAAAACCGCAGTGTAGGGAAAAGCAAATAATGTAGGGAACAGGCATGCCTGTTCCGATTTGTCGAAATGGTTTTGTTATTTCAATTTTCAATTTTAAATTTATTTTGTCATTTGAATTTTGTCATTTGTCATTTTTATAAGGAGAACCATGGATCTAAAAAATAAAAACGTATTGGTTACAGGAGGATGTGGATTTATAGGTTCCATTCTCGTAGAAAGATTACTGGATGAAGGTTTCAGCGTAAAGGTGATTGACAATCTGATGTACGGGAATAAAGTGCCTGAACATTTTGAGAATAATCCGAATTTTAAGTTTATAAAGGGAGATGTCAGACGCAAAGAGGACATAATAAAAGTATTAACCGGCATAGACAATATAATACATCTGGCGGCTATTGTGGGTGATCCCGCATGCAAGAAAGACCCGGAACTTGCCAAAGAGACTAATTTGAACGCTTCCATATCCTTGTTTGAAACAGCAAAAAAAATGGGAGTGAAAAGATTTATTTTTGCTTCAACATGCAGTAATTACGGAAAGATGGAGGATTCTGAGGGGTATGTGAACGAAGATTCCCCACTAAAGCCTATATCGTTATATGCCGAATTAAAAGTGGGATTTGAAGAACACCTGCTAAACAGCTCTAAAGATGATATTTTCACGCCAGTTGCTTTACGTTTTGCAACGGCTTACGGGGTTTCTCGCAGAATGAGATTTGATCTCACTGTTAACGAGTTCACAAAAGAACTTGCTCTTGAGAGAGAACTGGTCGTTTTCGGGGAACAGTTCTGGAGACCTTATTGTCATGCCGGAGATTTGGCCCGGGGCTGTATAAAGGTTCTTAATGCGGAACGGGAAATAGTCAACCACAATGTTTTTAATGTGGGAAGCACAGATGAGAATTACCAGAAACAGATGATAGTTGAAGACATAAAAAAGCACATACCAAATGTGAGGATAAAATATGTGAAGAAGGAAGAAGATCCGCGGGATTACAAGGTTGACTTTTCAAAAATAAACAAAAGTTTGGATTTTAATATAACAAAGACAATAGTTGACGGCATAAAAGAGATAAAAGCGGCGATTGAAGGAGATGCTTTCCGGGATCCGGATAACGCCATTTATCGGAACAGCTAAGAGGGAATTATGATCGAACAAATTATACCATTATCAGTACCGTCTTTGAAGGGAAATGAGTTTAGATATGTAAAAGAATGCATAGATACCGAATGGGTGTCTTCAGCAGGCAGTTATGTGGACAAATTCGCCGGGGAAATGGCCCGCTATGCCGGAACGAAATATGCTGTCGCATGTTCAAGCGGGACGGCAGCTCTACATATTTCTTTGATACTGACCGGGGTGGAAGAAGGTGACGAGGTAATAGTTCCTGATGTGACCTTTATCGCTCCAGTGAATACCGTAAGATATGTTGGCGCTCATCCCGTTTTTATGGATTGTGACGATTATCTAAATATCGATGCGGATAAACTTGCCAGGTTCTGTGAAGATGAATGTGATCTTACAGGGGGAAATCTCATAAATAAAGCATCGGGAGCCCGGGTAAGGGCCATAATTCCGGTGCATATTTTCGGAAATCCGGTAAATATGGACAGAATAATGGACCTGGCCGAAAAATACGGACTTAAAGTGATAGAGGATGCTACCGAATCCGTGGGTTCTTATTACAGAGAAGGAAAATATGCCGGTAGGAAGACCGGTACCGTAGGCGATATCGGATGTTATTCGTTCAATGGCAATAAGATCATCACTACCGGAGGCGGAGGGATGATCGTAACAGATGATCCCGAATACGCCCGTAAGGCTGATTATTTAACTAATCAGGCCAAGAACGATCCCGTTAGATATGTGCATAACGAGACCGGATACAATTACAGGATGAATAATATTCAGGCGGCCATAGGATGCGCTCAGCTTGAGAAAATAGAGGAATATGTGGATATCAAGAGAAAAAATTTCTCTCTCTATAAAGAAGCGCTGGATGGTGTTGAAGGGCTTGATCTGATAGGAGAACCCCCTTACGGGTTTTCAAATTTCTGGTATTATTCATTGCTTGTAGATAAAGAGCGGTATGGTCTTGACAGGGAAGAGTTGATGGAAAAGCTGGACGAAAACGGCATTCAGACAAGGCCCTTATGGCAACTCAACCACCGTCAGATCCCGTATAAGGACTGTCAGTCCTACAGCATTGAAAAGGCCGATTATTATCATGAAAGGCTTTTGAATATACCTTGTAGTGTAGGCATTAAAACCGAAGATATTGAAAGGGTAGCGGGGGTGATGAAGGATGTCTAAGAGGAAGATCTGTGTAGTAACGGGGTCACGTGCCGAATACGGCCACCTCTACTGGTTGCTTAGAGCCGTAGAAGAAGATCCCTCTCTTAAGCTTCAAACCGTCATAACCGGCACGCATCTTTCGCCTGAATTCGGATCCACCATTGACGAGATAAAGAAAGACGGCTTCGGGATAAGCGGGAAAGTGAAGATCCTTTCTTCTGCCGATAAAGAAGAAGAGATGACGAAATCAATCGGCCGTGGGATGAAAGGGTTTACGGATATTTTAAAAAAATTGAACCCTGATATCGTAGTGATCCTGGGAGACAGGTTTGAGGTGTTTTCCGCGGCTATCGCGGCTTATGTTCTACGGATACCGGTTGCTCATATACATGGCGGTGAACTTACCGAAGGGGCGCTTGATGAAGGGTTTCGTCATTCCATAACCAAGATGGCCAGTATTCATTTTCCCGCGGCAAAAATTTATGCCGATAGAATAATAAGAATGGGGGAGTCCCCCCAGAGGGTGTTTGCTTTCGGCGCTCCGGGGCTTGATAATATCCGGGGTCTTGATCTGCTTACGAAAAAGGAATTAGAGGATAGTCTGGGATTTAAGATAGAAAAACCTACTGCGGTGGTTACTTATCATCCTGTAACGCTCGAGAAAAACACCGCTTCGGTACAGATGGAGGAACTGTTAAGTGCCCTTGATAGTTTTGATATGAGGATTATCTTTACTATGCCCAACGCGGATACGGGATACAAAGTTATTACAGGTAAGATAAAAAAATATGCCGCTAAGAATAAAAAACATGTGAAAGTATTCACCTCGCTCGGGCAGATCAGATATTTATCGCTATTGAAGTATGCGGATCTTATGGTGGGGAATTCTTCGAGTGGGATCGTTGAAGCGCCTTCTTTTAGGCTTCCGGTTGTGAATATAGGGGACCGGCAGAAAGGAAGAATAAAGCCCGATAATGTTATTGACTGCGGCTATTCGTCTTCAGAAATTAAGAAAGCTGTAAAAAAGGCGTTAAGCCCGTTATTTATCGGGTCTCTTGCGAAAATGAAGAATCCTTACGGTACGGAAAATGTCTCAGTCAGGATCAAAGACAAACTGAAGAAGATCAAACTTGGAGAAGGATTGATAAAAAAGGAATTTTTCGATGGATAAAGACAGGATAATACTCATAGGCGGAGGCGGACACTGCAAGGTTGTAATAGACGCCATACGGTTAGCCGGAAAATACGAGATAGAAGGAATAATCGATCCAGGATTGGAACCGGGCAGCGACATTATGGGTGTTCCGGTTCTGGGAGGAGATGAGATTCTTACGGAAGTTTACAATAAAGGCGTGAAAAATGCCTTTATTGCCGTAGGTTCTGTGGGAGATTGCACGGCACGTAAATTGATATATGAAAAGATCAAGGGTATCGGTTTTGATATACCTGTTATTAGACATCCGAAGACAGTTATAGCGCCTGATGTTGAGCTAGGAGAAGGCTCTCTTATTGCCGCCTCGGTTACGATCAATTCTGGAACGAAGATAGGGAAAAATGCGATAATAAACACCTCTTCTTCTATCGACCATGACTGTCGGATCGGGGATTTTACGCATATCTCTCCGGGAACCGTATTGAGCGGAGGGGTAAAAATAGGTGATTTTAGTCATATTGGTGCCGGATCAGTGATCAATCAAGTGATAAGTATTGGTGATGAATGTATTATAGGTTCAGGAAGCGTGGTTACGAGGGGTATACCCTCCGGTTCAAAGGCATTTGGAAGTCCATGTAAAGTAAGAGGGAAAGCAAATGAATAAAGAAGTATTTATAATCGCAGAAGCCGGTGTGAATCATAACGGCAGTAAGGAAACGGCCAAAAAGATGGTGGATGCCGCCGCGAAAGCCAGAGCCGATGCTGTTAAATTCCAGACGTTCAAGGCGGAGAAACTAGTATCAAAGAATGCTCAAAAGGCAGAATATCAGAAGAGGAATATGCCCGGAACCGGTGAAAACCAGCTTGAGATGCTCAAAAGATTGGAACTTTCATTCGATGATTTTAAGGACCTTAAAGAATATTGTGATGAAAAAGGGATAATGTTTTTATCAACGCCTTTCGATCGTGAAAGTGCGGATTTTTTGGATGAACTCGTGCCCATATTCAAGATATCTTCAGGGGAAGTGACAAACCTTTCGTTCTTAGAATACATAGCAACCAAGAAAAAACCCATTATACTTTCCACGGGCATGTCCACTCTCGAAGAAATAGAAAAGGCCATTGATGTGATTCAAAGATATTATACGCATGACTCGAGTGCCGAACATGCGGATTTAACCATATTACATTGCACCACGAATTATCCATGTCCTTATGAGGAGGCTAACCTCAGGGCAATAAGAACTTTACGTGACGTGACCGGCCTGTCTGTGGGGTATTCCGACCATACTCTCGGGATCGAAGCATCGCTGGCTGCGATTTCTATGGGAGCCCGGATCATCGAGAAGCATTTTACTCTAGACAGTAACATGCCCGGTCCGGATCACAAGGCCTCCTTAGAGCCGGATGAACTTGTCCGGCTGGTGAACGGTATCAGAAATGTAGAAAAAAGCATGGGCAGCGGTGAGAAAAAACCGACCAAAAGTGAACTTAGTATCATGAAAGTTGCCCGAAAAAGCCTTGTCGCCGCCAGGGACTTGGCGAAAGGTGAGACGATCCGGGAGGATATGTTTGAAATTAAACGTCCGGGGGTGGGCATACAGCCTTCTGATGCCGCTAAGACGATAGGATGCGAGCTCATTTGGGATAAAAATAAAGACGAAAATTTGTTTTGGGAGGATCTAAAGTGAACGAAAAAATACAAAAATTGTTCATAAAAGAAGACATTTCCGTTAAACAGGCCATGAAGCAAATGGATGAGGCCGCCGAAAAAGTACTTTTTATCGTAAATGACGATATGGAGCTTTTGGGTAGTTTGACGGACGGAGATATACGAAGATGGATTTTGGCAGACAGGAGCCTAAAAGAAAAAGTTGATAAGGTATTCAACAAGGATCCGCTGGTTGTCAGAGAAGGAAATCCGATAGAGGATGTCAAAAAGATTATGCTCGAACATAAGATCGAATGGGTGTCCGTAGTTGATGATAAAGGGAAGATAAAAGACGTGCATTTGTGGAAAGACATCTTTGGGGGTTCTCAAGAAAGAGAAAAACCGAAAATAGATGTTCCGGTAGTTATGATGGCGGGAGGTAAGGGAACACGTCTGGATCCTTTTACAAGAATATTACCTAAACCTCTTGTTCCGATCGGGGAGAAACCTGTTGCGGAAATAATAATGAACAATTTTCATGAATGCGGTTGTAATGACTTTCATCTGATCCTTGGTTATAAAGGGGAAATGATAAAGTCATACTTTGATAATACCAGTTTGCCTTATGCGATAAATTATGTCCGGGAAAAGGATTCGCTGGGAACTGCGGGAGGGCTGCAATTGTTATCTAGCGATATGCCGGAGACTTTCTTTGTTTCAAACTGTGATATTATCATAAAAGCCGATTATCGGGATATTTATGATTTTCACCTCCGGAATAAATGCAAGATTACACTGGTAAGTTCAATGAATCATTTCAAGATTCCTTATGGAGTGATCGAGATAAATGATGGCGGTGAACTGAAAAATCTGGTTGAAAAACCGGAATATGATCTTTTGGTCAATACCGGAATGTATGTTATCCAGAAAGAAGTATTGAGCCTTATCCCAAAAGATGAAGTTCTTCATTTTACTGATCTCATGAAACTTGTCAAAGAAGAAGGTATGGGCAAGGTTGGGGTCTATCCCGTCAGCGAAAAGTCATGGCTGGATGTAGGGCAGTGGGAAGAGTACAGAGAAACGATAAGGAAGATAGGTACATAAACTAAGGAGAGAAACGAGATGACATATGACAGCGATTTTACATTCCAGCTGAAGACAAAGGCAATGTTCGGTAAAGGCATTTTCAGTCAGTTACCTCACTTAATAGAAGATATGGGATTTAAAAGAACGGGTATTGTTATTGATCCGACAGTTTACAAGAACAAAGGCGTTAAAAAAGTGCTGAGAGATCTGTCAAAGAAGAATAAAGTCACGGTCCATGTGTACCAACTTAAAGGGGAACCCACATATGAATACCTGGATGAAGTAAAAGGTGAGTTCAAAAAAGGAAAAAAAAGCGCCGTAGATTGTTTCGTAGGTATAGGGGGCGGCAGTGTAATGGATTTCACCAAAGGGCTTGCCACGCTTGCTAATAACAGCGGGCCATCGATAAAGTATCGCGGTTTCCCCACGGACATAAAACCGTCCGTTCCGGTCGTAGCGGTTCCGACGACTTCCGGTACAGGGAGTGAAGTTGCTTATAACGCGGTCTTTGTCGATACCAGCGCAAAAAAGAAGCTGGGAATAAATACCGAGAATAATTATCCTGTTTTGGCTGTGCTTGATCCGGAACTGACGGTAAGCTGCCCCAGGAGTGTTACTGTGTCTTCGGGATTGGACGCTTTAGTTCATACCTTAGAAAGCTTTGTATGCGTAAAAGCAACCCCGGCAAGCAGGTTTTATGCAAAAGAAGCGTTCAGGCTTATTCTCAATAATTTATACAAGACAGTGAAAGATCCGAAAGATATAAAGGCCAGATTCAATATGATGCTGGGGGCATACTGGGCAATGGCTTCTTTGTCAAATTCGTCTTCCGGTCCTACCGGTGCCATGTCATATCTTCTGGGCGCGACATACGATGTTCCGCACGGAATAGCCGGTGGTGTCTTTATTGGAAAAATAACAAGGATAAATCATGACAACGGATATTATGACTATGCCGACCTTTATGATGTCATAAACCGGGGGAAAAGGGTATCAAACCTCTCCAGGAAAAGAAGGAGCCAAATAGTCGTTGAGAAAATAGAAAGACTTATCAAAAAGCTGAATGTCCCTGATCACCTGAGCGGGTTTGGTGTGGCAGTAGCGGACTATGATCTGTTTTACGATCATGCGGTCGATATTTATAAAACTGCCTTTGAACTTAATCCGGTGAAGATAAGCAAAAACAGCATAAAACAGATGTTAAAAGAAATGATTCTTTAAAATAAGTAAAGGTAAAATGGAAAAAGTATCGTTTTTAGGAATAATACCGGCAAGAGGCGGAAGCAAAGGCATACTGCGCAAGAACATAAAGAATATAGCCGGGAAACCCCTCATAGCGTGGACGATCGAATCGGCGAAAAGATCAAAATTGATAGACAGGTTTGTTGTCTCCACGGAAGATCCGGAAATAGCAGCGATCTCGAAAGAATACGGGGCGGAAGTGGTGGATCGTCCGGCGGAACTGGCTACCGATGATGCAACGACCCTTGCCGCTTTACAGCATGTTCTGACGGAAATAGATGCCGATGTGGTAGTGCTTTTGCAGCCAACTTCACCGGTCAGAGATGAAGGGCTTATTGATGACGGTATAACCAGGTTCAAGGAGTCCGGGGCGGATAATTTAGCTACGGGATTTATCTGTAAGTTTAAAGAATACGGTTCATATACACAACGGCGTCAAGAATTGGAAGGTTTCTTTTACGATGACGGAAATGTTTATGTTGTTAAGTCGGATCTTATCAAAAAGGGGATATTATTCGCTGATAAGGCGGAAAGAATGGAGATCTCGAGAGAACAGAACATCGAGATAGATGATGAGTTTGAATTCTGGATGGCGGAACAGATATTAAAAAAACGTCAGGGTAAAAAAGCATAGGAGTATATTGTTATGGAAAAATATCACAAATACATATTCAATGCCGAAAACAAGAAGTTTGTGGGAGAATTTGAGCGCATGTATCAGGACGAATCAAAAGAAGGTTTTGATTCCTGGCACCAGGAAGATCACAGGAATCTGTCGCGTAAAATAGTTTTGTCCATTTTACAGGATTATAATTTTGATTCTGTAATAGATATAGGTTGCGGAAAGGGGTCATGTACACATTTCCTGAAAAAGAAGAACAACAAAGTTATAGGTGTTGATGTCTCGAAAACGGCATTGGAAGCGGCGGAACAAAGATATCCGGACATAGATTTCTTATGCATGGATATTAAGAAGACAGACGAACTTGAAGAGTTTTTATCTGGAGTAGAGAAAACAGAAAACAGTCTTGTTGTTGGGAGAGAGGTCTTTTCTTACGTGGAAAACTGGAAAGATGTATTAGAGATCATTTCCAGACACACCCGGTATTTTTTGGTTAGTTTGTATATTCCCGAAGGCCCCATCGGGTTTGTTAAAAGCGGGCAGGATCTTATGAAAGAGGCCGAAAAGCATTTTGAGATAATAGAACTGGTTGACAACATAAAGTGGGATTCTATCGTGATCCTGGGGAGGAGTAAAAATGCCGGGTTTTGAATTAATAGGAAAAGAGGAACAGATGGCCTGTGATTCTGTTTTTGAGAATGGAGGTGTTCTCTACAGGTATGGGTTGGATGCTAAAAGGAACAATGTATTTAAAGTGGATGAATTCGAAAAAGCCGTAGCGGAAAGAGCAGGAAGCAAATACTGTCATGTTGTGTGTAACGGCACCGCTGCGCTTAAGATAGGCTTGTTCGCTTTGGGAGTACGCGCGGGTGACGAAGTGATAACCCAGAGTTTTACATTTATTGCTACGGTCGAGGCGATCCTGGAACTTGGGGCAAAACCCGTTATTGCTGAGGTGGATGATACGCTGAATATGGATCCGAAAGACCTCAAAAAAAAGATCACGGACAAGACCAAAGTAATAATCCCGGTTCATATGGCGGGCGTAGCGGCCAAAATGGATGAGATCATGGCTGTTGCCGCCGAACATAATATTCCCGTATTTGAGGATAGCGCCCAGGCGTTTGGTGCGACCTATAAAGGAAAAATGCTCGGCACTATAGGTGATGCCGGAATATATAGTTTTGATATCGGCAAGATCGTTACGACCGGTGAAGGCGGTGCGTTGGTGACGGATAACGAAGAGTTGTTCTTGAAAGCCAGACAATATTCAGATCACGGACATGAATATAACCCGGCGGTTTCAAGAGGTAAAGATACAAGGTCAACTTGGGGATTTAACTACAAGATAATGGAACTTCAGGGCGCGATCGGTCTGGCACAGCTGGACAAACTTGACTATGTTCTCGGCAAACAGAAGGAACATAAAGCGCTTATCAAAGAGGGGATAAAGGGTATAGAGAATATAGAATTCAGGACTTTGCCGAATTCGGACGGGGACGCTTCGGATGCACTAATATTCTTTGTTGAGACAAGAGAGAAGGCCGAAAGGTTCGCTAAATATCTTGTCGAGAAAGGATTTGGGACAAAGAACCTTCCGGATGCTCTGGACTGGCATTTTGCCGGCACGTGGAATCATATTTATGATGATTATCCTGAATATAAAGGCAAAGATCTGGAAGAAGTGTGGAAACGATCAACTTCTTTTTTAAGGCGCGCCATAGCGATTCCCATTATGGTGAATATGAGTGATGAACAAATAGACGGTATCATCGTGGCAATAAAGGATGCTGCGAAAATCATTGAACAAGTGGTTGTTTAATTGCTGCGAATACGGTGTAGATATGAAAAGATTGATATTTATTGAGAAAAGAGCCGATAAAGCTTTGACGCGCGAGTTTCTAGGAAACACAGTGGAAAACTCATTTATAGCTTTATCTCCGGAAGCTTCTTATGAACTGGAAAAAGAAGGCATAAAATGCGTTACCCCATCCGAGTATTTGGGGCATGCTGGTTTGCGGAAAATGCATCTTGCGACAGAGAAAAGTTTTAACGCTCTCATGGAACGCCTGGACATAATGGTTCGGGAATACGATGATCGTTTTAGAAGAGATAACCTCGCTCCTTTTTTTCACAGCGCGTATCAATTTAAGGGTTTTTTCGATAATCTGTACATTAAAACGGTTGAACTAGACAGGATATTAATGAAAGAGACACCGGATAAGGTTGTTTATTTCAGACACATTGAGCAACCGATCGATGACACTCTTCTGGCCAATAAAAGGGAATCGGTTTACGGGCAGATACTTGACGATAAAGATTTCAGGAAAAGGTACGCTGATATTGACTGGATAGGGCTTAAGGGCATGGAAGATGAGAATATATTTTCCGATCTGTGGACGAATAATGTGCTGAATCCACTAAAAGAAGTAGCGAAAGAGATATTGCTATGTGGCAAAGGGGTGCTGTTGTGGATCAAGGGATATGCTTCAACTGATAATGAAGGTGAGAGAAAAGGCATTTTGTTAGTGGGAGAGTGTAAGAATTCAGAATATGTCCTGGATGGTTTAAGAGAAGCAGGTTTCGGTATCGTCAGAATAAACAGGAACAGATTAAAAAGAATCAAGGTCGCAAATAAAAGCAAAAGGTATCACTGGAGTAAATTCAGGGATCATGTCGCCGAGGATCTTGAAGTCCACCGTTTGTGCGCTTATGAAAATTTTGATTTCTTCGAGCCGATAAAAAAAAGGTTAACGCTTTTTATCGGGATGCTGGAAGGATATTATGATCTTTATGAACACCTTGGAGATTTGCTGAAAAAGAAGGGAATGCGCCTCATTCTTCAGGAAACTTACACGCCGAATCGTACGGGAAACGCTCCTCTGATAGAGGCAGCCGCGAAGAAAAAGATTCCAAAGGCGTGCTGGATCCACGGAGGGACTTGTTCCGCTGGTCCGGGATGGCCGTTTATTGACCTGAGATTTGCTGATCATTATCTGGTTTATGGCGACAAGATGAAAGATTTCATTGCCGACAATTACGCGGATTATTCTATGGATGTACATGTAGTGGGATCTCCTTATATGGAGGAGGCAGGAAAATGGATCGCAGAAAAAAAAGAAAAAAAGAAGATTGTTTTCGCGTTGAGAGATTATTTCAATAATGACCATCAGCAGGGATGGCCTGATCCTGATTACAGAGATGACAGATTATGGGAAATAAACAAACGTATTCTGGATGTTTTGGGAAAATTTCAGGACAGATATGATATTACGCTGAAACTGCTTCCGGGGTTGAGCAAAAATGAACTTTTTAAACAGTATCTAAAAGATAAGGGGTTTGACAATATTAAAGCTATTGCCCCCGTCCGAACCAAGCTTTATCATTTGGTTCCGGAGACAGACTTGTTTATTTTTGACTGGGTTTCTACCGGTTTTTTTGAGGCATCCGTGGGAAAAGGCGGCATTTTCATCTATTCGAGATCGGATATGTCTGAAGACGTGAAAAAAATAATAAAGTCACGAGCGAATCTGTACGATGAGATAGATGAGTTTTTAAGAGAATTAGGATCCTCCCTGAAAAGGGGAGATTGCTGGACAGCACCTCCTGATGAAAGATTTACAAGTGAATACCTGAATATCAAGAAAAGAAATGACAATATTAATTTGGCGGTTAACACAATAACGAAAGTGATTAGTGAAGTTTAAGGTGCAATAATGATAAAAAAAACAGTAAAAAACATGAAGAACAATATTCGGTCTTATGTCGGTCGGGTATTCTTGCGAAATATGCTCTTAAACCTTCGCGAGCAAGGTGAAGTTTTCCCTCAGAGAAAAGGTGAATATTATGAATGGCTTCACTCTGATCTTGTTGAGATTGCGGAAGGATTTGTTTCTAAAAACGGAATTGAAAATACATTTTTTACAAGAAAGATGAATGTTGTTTTTGGTACGGATGATTTTGATACCTTTTTCAAAAAATTCATAAGCGTATATCTTTCAATATTATTCGAAAAACTGGACGATTTTTCTCATTATAAGCGTGGGCAAAAACTTGTTTTGGAAGATAGTCCCTTGAATCGGTTTGGTGCGGAAAAGTATTTTTCAAAGTTCGGTCGGTTGGAAACGGTTGATTGGAAGAAGAGCCAGGGTGCGGTATCTAAAGGCGTCGGGATAATACTCAAAAATATAATTGTTCTTCAAATAAGTTTAAGCCGTGGATTGAAATTTTCACCGAAAAAAAAGAAATACAAAGTTATGAGGGAAGCCCTTTGGGGGTTATATGACACAGGTGGAGAATATTTTCATGACGACTTTTTTGTTGATAATAAGACGATTAAAGAAGAAGATGTAGTTTTCTACTCAAGAGGACTTTCCGCGGAAAGCAGCAGAGTTAAGTCGTATAATGACGTGAAAAGGTCAGAGTACGCAAATTTTAATATTAAGGAACTATCGATAGGGATCAATATTTTTTTTGGAAGAATAATTCCCAAATACATTGTTTCGGCTTCTTCAGCGTTATTTAGAGAACTAAAGTCACCTAATTATTCGCTTTTTTCATCTATGTTTTTGTATTTTCTCAGATACGCTCTGCCGTATGAGAAAATATTTTCAAATTATGAGATCGGATCGGAATTAGGGCATAATTTTTATTCCCCGGGACATGTTGTTGAGGCAATTATCTGCCGCGCGTATGGATCGAAATACAATTTAATGCATTGGTCGGATACAGCCATAAAGACAAGCAAATATGGAAAGGCGTATTTAAACTGTGACAATTATTTTGTTTGGGGTTTGGCACATGTAACTGGAGTGGAAGGGGATAAAACAACAATAAAACCAACGGGTTATGTTTTTAAGCGGTTTGTAAAATCGGTAGCGCGGCGACGGAATGAAATTTTGAATAAAATGAAAGTTGATAAAAGAGGAAAAATAGTAAGTTTTCTTGATGAATCATTTCGTTCTAGGTGTAAGATGACGGAGGAACATTATCTTAATTTCTGGCTTACCGCGTTAAACTTTGCACGGAAGAATACAAATGATACAGTGTTGATAAAACCGAAAAGCATAGAAAGGTATAAAGATTTATCTAAAGAACGAATTAAACGATTTTTGAAAATTAAAACCGAATTGGCATCTTTTGAGAATGTGCATATTCTTGATGACCGGAAATGGTCTTTTATCGAGGTGATAGGTGTTTCGGATATTGTTATAACGCAAGGCATGTGTTCATCCGCCACTATCGCGATAATTTGTGGGATTGAAGGGTTATATCTTGATGAGGCGAGATATAACCATCCTTTCAGGGAACTGTTTACGGACAGGATAGTTTTCAATGATTCTGAAAAATTATTGAACATGGTTGAGAGAATTATCGCCAATGAAGATAGTCCCATAAAAGACATTCCTGAGCGGCTTTTAAGGAGCTTTGACACGTTTGAAGACGATAGAGGGATTGATATGTTTAGGAGTGTTTTAGCAGGAGAGACTGAAACTGTAAAATGCGTAAAGGAAAAAATATATAAATAGAACAGAAAGAGCTATTACAAAATTTAATATGCGATTAACAAAGAGGGGGAATAGTGAAAAAAGTTATTGATGACAAAGTTATTCTCATAACGGGGGGAACCGGCAGTTTTGGTAAAAAATTAACTGAGACCCTTCTGGAAAAATGCACACCGAAAAAAATAATAATATTCAGCAGAGATGAATATAAACAGTCTGAAATGGCTAAGTTCTTTCCGAAAGAGAAGTATCCTATTCGATTTTTTTTGGGTGACATTAGAGATAGAAGCCGGCTTGCAAGAGCATTTTCAGGCGTGGATTATGTCGTGCATGCCGCCGCGCTTAAACAGGTTCCGGCTCTTGAATATAATCCTACTGAAGCCGTAAAAACAAACGTGATGGGCGCGGATAACATTGTAGACGCGGCGATAGACGCGGGAGTGAAGAAGGTTGTGGCTCTTTCGACGGATAAGGCGGTCAATCCCATTAACCTCTATGGCGCTACAAAACTTGTCGCGGAAAAGATATTTATTGCCGCTAATGCTTATGCGGGGAAAGAGATCATATTTTCAGTAGTCAGATATGGTAATGTTATGGGCTCAAGAGGAAGTGTAATACCATTTTTTCTTGACCTTAAAAAAAAAGGAGTAAAAAAATTCCCAATTACCGATGAACGTATGACGCGTTTTTGGATTACGCTTGAAGAAGCCGTAGATCTTGTTGTCAGGGCTCTTGCCGAGGCGGAGGGAGGGGAAATATTTGTTCCCAAAATATCGTCAATGAAAATAACGGATCTCGCGAAAGCCATAGATCCTGATTGTGAGATTCAAGTAACAGGAATAAGACCGGGTGAAAAACTCCATGAGACACTTATTTCCAAAGATGAGTCGCGTGAAGTAAAAGAATATGACGACGGATATGTTATATTACCTCAGTTTTTGGGTGAGAGATTTGTGCAGAAAAAGACTCCTTCTGTAGTGGAAGGTTTTGAATATTCTAGTGACAACAATAAGAAATGGATGGATGATGATACCTTACGGAAAGCAATATATTGACGAAGAAGACATTAAAGAGGTTCTTGGCGCGTTGCGCTCCGATTGGATAACTCAGGGGCCGCGCGTAAAAGAATTTGAAGACGCTCTTTGCGCTTTTACCGGAGCTGAATATGCTGTGGCTGTATCGAGCGGTACGGCGGCGCTTCATATCGCGGCGCTTAGTGCCGGTATCAACGAAGGTGATGAGGTGATAACATCCCCTATAACATTCGCGGCTTCGGCGAATTGTGTTTTATATTGCGGAGGAAAATCGATTTTTGCGGATATAGATTCCGCGGTTGTAAATATTGATCCGGAAGAGATAGAAAAGAAAATAACGCCTAGGACAAAAGCGATCATACCCGTGCATTTCGCCGGGCATCCGTGTGATATGGAAAAAATTAACACCATAGCAAAAAAATACGGACTTATTGTCATTGAAGATGCCGCGCACGCTCTTGGGGCGGAATATAAAGGCTCAAAAATAGGTTCATGTGAATATTGCGACATGACGATACTAAGTTTTCATCCGGTAAAACATATAACCACCGGTGAAGGCGGAGCTGTACTTACTAATGACAAAGCGCTTTACGATAAACTTGTTTTATTCAGGAGTCATGGAATAACAAAAGACTGTCCGGATGGTGACGGCGCGTGGTATTACGAGATGAGGGCGCTTGGTTATAACTATCGTATAACGGATATACAGTGTGCTCTGGGAACTTCACAGCTGAGGAAACTTGATGGGTTCATAAAGCGGAGAAAAGAAATAGCAGGGGTATACGATAATGCCTTTTGTGATAGTCCTGTTTTTGATATTCCCGAAGAAACCGAAGATGTAAGTTCTTCCCGACATTTATATGTGATAAGACTTAGGGGCGAAAATCAACAGTCGCGTAAAGATATCTTTGACGAGCTTAGGGCGAAGGGTATAGGTGTACAGGTGCATTATGTGCCCGTGCATTATCATCCTTACTATCGTGAGAACGGATATAAAGATGTTTCATATCCCCAAGCGGAAAGCTATTACGCGTCAGCTATAAGTCTTCCTTTATATCCGGCGATGTCGGATGATGACGTTAGAGACGTTGTTCGGATAGTTAAGGAAGTAACGAATAAATACTTGAGATAAAACGCGGTTATTAAGCGAGTAAAGGGTGCTCGAATGAAAAATAAGAAGATAGTGGCAATAATACAGGCGCGTATGGGATCAACGCGGCTCCAGGGCAAGATACTTATGGATATTGCCGGACGGCCTATGTTGTGGCAAGTAGTAAACCGTATAAGAAATTGCTATATGGTGGATGAGATCGTTGTTGCCTCAACAATAGAGTCTGAAGATGATGCTGTTGAAGACTTCTGCGGGAAAAATGGTATAAATTGTTTTCGCGGGAGTGAGGATGACGTGCTAGATCGATATTATCAGGCCGCGAGTATAAATAACGCCGACGTAGTCGTTAGAATAACCGCGGATTGTCCGTTAATAGATCCGGTTACGGTCGATAAAGTGCTGGCGGAATATTTGTCAAAGTGTGATGAGTATGACGGAGCGAGCAATGTAATTGAAAGAACGTATCCAAGAGGGCTGGATACTGAAGTGTTCTCCTTCCCCGCGCTCGCGAAAATTTGGGCCGTGGCGAAAAAAGCACATGAGAGGGAACATGTAACAGTGTATTTCTATGAACACCCCGAAGAGTTTAATATGTTCAGCGTAAAGAACAACAAAGATCTTTCTTCGTTTAGATGGACAGTGGACGAAGAAAGCGACCTTACTATGGTGAGGAAAATATTTGAAAATTTCAAAGGTAATAAGAATATTTTTTCAGCATCTGACATCGTTGCTTTTTTTAAAACGCGTCCTGATGTGAAAGCGTTTAATGAGAATGTTGAACAGAAGAAAATAATATAGAAGGATGGCTATTGTGAAAGCAGTGATCATAACTGAAGGCGGTAGAGAGAAAGGTTTCGGACATGTAACCAGATGTCTTTCAGTTTATCAAGCATTCAAAGAAAGGGGTTTGGTTCCGGATTTTATTATCAATGGCGATGAAAGTATTGCCAAACTTTTTTGTGAAGAAAAGTATTGTATTCTTGATTGGATAGATGATGAAAAGACGTTGTGTGATCGTATAAATGGATCGGATATAGCGATAATCGATTCGTATATTGCTGATAGGTTTCTTTATGAACGGATCATGAAAATGGTAAAGCTTGCTGTTTATTTCGATGATAATAACCGTATCGATTATCCGAAAGGTGTAGTTGTAAATGGCGGCATATACGCGCCGGAGCTTAAATACGCGTGCTCTAACGACAAGGAATATCTTTTGGGAACGAAATATATACCGCAGAGAAAAGAATTTCGAGATATAGGTGAAAAAATAATATGCGAAAACGTAAAGAATGTTCTTGTTATATTCGGCGGGATAAAATATTCCGATACTGTATACGACATGATCGACAGTATAAAACGTCGGTCGGAGCTTAATTTTTACGTCATAAAGCCTGAAGAAAAGTGTACTTCGGCCAAAAAGATTTTAAACCTTATGCAGGTCGCGGACATATGTATTTCCGGAGGGGGACAGACGCTTTATGAACTTGCCCGGGTAGGAGTGCCGACAATAGGTATATCTTTCGCCGATAATCAGGAACGTAATTTGAAAGCGTGGAATGATAGAGGATTTCTGGAATACGCGGGTTCGCAGTATCATGATAATATTGTGGAAAATATAGTCGATGCGATAGACAAGCTCAGATGGCGGGGAGAACGTTTGCGGCAGAGTATTGTGGGTAAAAAATATGTTGATGGTAAGGGAAGCGCGAGGATTGTTGAAGCTTTATTGAAAAAACTTAGATAAAAATGAAGAAGAAAATACTGAATGCCGAAGCCTTTGAAATTGTGAGAAAAATAAAATGAGCAAAAATATAGTACTCGAAAAAGCTAAACTTGAAGATTTTTATGTGCTTTGGAAAATAAGAAATAATCCAAGAGTAAAAGAGAACTGTTTCAATACAAGTCCTGTGTCTTTAGAAGAGCACAAGAATTGGCTTGCCGATAAGATAAGTGAGGAGAACGCGGAGATATATATCGCGGAACGCAATGGAAAGAAAATAGGTTCAGTGCGATTTGAGGATTGTAAACAGCTAGAGCCGAGTGTGTCATCAGTTAGCGTTAGTATTGATTCTGATTTTTTCGGAAAAGGGTATGGCTTTGAGATAATTAAGTTTGGTACAGAAAGATTTTTCCGGGAACACGCAAAAAATAAAATAATCGCGCGAATAAAAAAGGATAACATAGCTTCACAAAAGGCTTTCGGAAAAGCCGGATATGTGAAAGTGTTAGAAAAAGAGAATGAAGTCATATATGAAAAACACAGAATTAACCATAGCTGAGAGAAGAATAGGAGTGGGACATCCTGTTTTTTTTATCGCGGAAATATCGGCAAATCATGGTCAAGACATTAATAAAGCCATAGAGCTTATAAAAATGGCAAAAAATGCCGGCGCTGATGCCGTAAAATTCCAGACATATACACCCGATACTATGACCTTAGACAGCGATAAGGAATGGTTTAAGATCGAGCATCCAAAATGGAGCGGTCAGACACTTTACGAGCTCTACAAAAAAGCGTATACGCCGTGGGAATGGTTTCAGCGGTTGAAAAAAGAAGCGGATAAAGCTGGACTAATATTTTTTTCAACTGCTTTTGATAAAACAGCAGTGGATTTTCTTGAAGAACTTGGTGTGGCGGCGCATAAAATAGCATCTTTTGAGCTTGTAGATCTGCCGCTTATAGAATACGCGGCACGGACAGGAAAACCGCTTATTCTTTCAACGGGGATGGCAACTAAAGAAGAAATAAAAGATGCTGTCGACACAGCGAAACAGGCGGGCGCGAAGGATATTGTTCTTTTAAAATGTGTGAGCGGATATCCGGCTGATCCATGTGAGATGAACTTGAGAACCATACCGGATATGCGAAAAGAATTTAGTCTTCCGATAGGTCTATCTGATCATACCTTAGAGATGATAGTATCCTTTTCAGCGGTAAGTGTCGGCGCGTGTGTGATAGAAAAACATTTTACCGATTCAAGGGAAAGAGAAACCCCTGACAGCTTTTTTTCCACTGAGCCGCAGGAATTTAAGAAACTTGTTGATAATATACGGACGGACGGAATAGGCGCGTCGGAAAAAATTCTTGGAGGTGTGCATTACGGTCTTACTCCCGGGCAGAAGAAAAGCCGTATTTTTAGGCGTTCTCTGTTTGTTGCAGAAGATATTAAAAAAGGGGAAAGGTTTACTGAGGCGAATATAAGATCCTTAAGACCGGATAAGGGGCTTAAACCGAAATATTTTAAAGATGTTCTGGGCAAGCGCGCGGGGAGGGATATAGAGAAAGGAAGCCCTTTAAAGAGGAGCATGGTCGGAGGATGACTAAAAAGATGGTTGTATTGTTTTTTTTAGTGGTACTGGTGATCGTTATAGCGGCAAAAGGATCGCAAGTGATGTTTCGGAACAGGAAAAAAGATAAAAAATAGGGATTTGCCGGTAAAAATATTTTAATTGAGATTCGTTTGTTGCGTGGATAATGATACGCTTAAAGTGAATCTGAAGGGAATGGTTAAAAATTATGAATGAACACGAAAAACAGCCGAAAATTAGTACGCTTTTATATTTTGTCCGGCCGTATCCGAAATTTATCGCGGGAATGTTTCTGCTGATTGTGGCTTCGGCGGTGTTTGAAGGGGCGAATATCGCGGTTTTATTCGGGCTTCTTGGAACTGTTTTAGACCCGGGAGCGGTTTCGGCGGATGGTAATTTTATATTGTCTTTCTTTTCCGGTTTGATCCAGATCATTCCGATTCAGAACAAGATTGTCGCGATATCACTTTTTATGATAGCGATAACCATCGTAAAGAGTCTGTTGGTTTTCGCTCGCCAGATATTCACGTATCACGCAGGATATACGATATGGTATGACGTCCAGAAAAAAATATTTAAAAAATATATGAACGCGGATTACCAATATTTTTTGGATCACAAACAGGGCGAAATGCTCTTTCGCGCGTATTCCGCGCCTTCTACAATGGGCGGAGTTCTTCAGTATGCCGGAGAGGCTTTAGCTTTAGCGGCGCAATTGGTGATGGTCGGGATCATATTGGTTTCGATCTCTCCCCAAGTGTCCGCCATCGTGTTTTTGTTCGGGATCCTATTCTATCTTCTTACGAATTTTATCGCGAAAAAAGTTTCTTATAATCTTGGAAGGAAAAGAACAGAGGCGTGTGAGACGCAGAACACATTGCTTGTGGAATTCGTAAGCGGTATAAAACAAATAAAAGTTTTCATGTCGGAGCAAAGGTGGGCGGCTGAATATTTTAAAGCTATGAAGTCTTATTTTCGCCCGTCTCTCAAAGACAGGATTTGGCATGAAATTCCGTTAAATGCCGTAGAAATTTTTGCTATCGTCATGCTTTGCGGGCTTATAATTGCATTCAAAAGAATTCAGGGTGAAGCTTTTTTTGGACAATTATCACTCTTGGCTACGTTCGCTTACGCGTTTTACAGGTTTATGCCGTCTTTGAAAAAATTGGGGAGTTTAAGGATCGGGATATTGGGGAATTTGCCGATAGTAGAAGTTCTTCATTCTGTCGCCGAGGAAAAAATGGATACGATACAAGACGGGGATATTATCATGGAGAAGTTTGACGATAGTATTGAGTTTAAAAATATCAATTTTGCGTATCCCGCGAGAACAAAGACTTTGGAAAACATAAATTTCAGTATTAAAAAAGGAGAAATTACCGCTTTTGTCGGTTCTTCCGGTAGCGGGAAAACCACTGTAATGAATCTCCTTTTGCGTGTTTTTGAGCCTGCCGGAGGCAGCATTCTGATAGACGGAATAGAACTTAAAGATTTAAAATTAAGTTCTTGGCTTAAGAATATTGGCTATGTGAGCCAGGAAACGTTTATTTTTAATGCGACTATTGAAGATAATATTGTTTTCGGAAGGGAATATGACCGGGATAAAGTTATTGAAGTTTGTAAATTAGCAAACGCGCATGAATTTATTGAAAGTTTTCCAAAAGGATATGAAACCCCGGTAGGCGAAAGAGGTTTGAAACTTTCCGGCGGGCAAAGACAGCGGCTTGCAATTGCCAGAGCCATATATGCTAGTCCCCAGGTTTTAATTTTGGATGAAGCTACGAGTGCGTTGGATAATGTGTCGGAGGCAAAAGTGCGTGAAGCTATTAAAAATGTATCGCATGATCATACGGTTATTTTAATTGCGCACCGGCTTTCAACGGTTGTAACCGCTGACAGAATTTTGGTTATGAACCATGGAAAAATTGTTGAACAGGGAACGCATGCGGTGCTTAAAGCTGGAAGTGAGATATATTCAAAACTTTATAGAGAAGAAGTAATAACAAATAGTGTCGGTTAGCCGGTTCTCCCGTTAGCAGGGTTGTTGATGATGTAGGGACAGGCCCCTGTGCCTGTCCGTTATATTAATGCGCGTGTAACGTGTAGCGAGAATAAAAGGAAGATAATGAAAAAAGTAAGCATAACACCAAATTCAAATTTTCATTTTGAAGGTGAAAAGAGTATTTTGGATTCGACTAATGAGAAGTTCAGTCAATACAGGCATGAATGGATAAATAATCCGATTGAATCTAAAGTCGGAGAGTTTCCGCTTCATCTTGATATTGAGCTTACCAACATTTGCAACTTGAAATGTTCTTATTGTGCTTCAACGCATAACAAGTGGGGCGAAGCAAAAAAAGGAAAAATGTCCTTTGATTTGTTTAAAGAGATTATTGACAAAGGAACTGAAAACGATCTTTATTCAATAAAATTTAGCTTGCGAGGCGAATCTTTGCTTCACGAAGACTTGCCGAAAATGGTTAAATATGCGAAGTCAAGAGGGATAATCGATATGTATTTTAATACCAATGGCATGCTCCTTGATGAAAAGAAAAGCAGAGAACTCATAGCGGCGGGACTGAATCGAATTTCCGTTTCATGTGACGGATGGGATAAAGAAAGTTTTGAGAAAAACCGGCTTGGTGCTAGTTTTGAAACAGTTTACCAAAATATAGTAACTTTAAGAAAAGTTCGAGAAGAACTGAACGTAGATTATCCAAAAATACGAATACAAGCCGTTATGATGCCCGAAATTAAAGAGCATTGGCAGGAATATTTGGATCTTTGGAAACCGTTAGCAGATGAAGTTGGATATTTAGACGCAAGAGAAGAAGGCCCGAGTATCAGCCATAAGGGCAAAGAAGCCGAATGGGCATGTCCTTTCCTCTGGCAGAGAATGGTAATATTGTGGGATGGGACTATTTTGCCGTGTCTTTTGCACGGAGTGGATGATTCCTCGGAAATGGAAATGGGAAACGTTCGGGATAAAGATCTAAAAAAAGAGTGGCTAAGCGAAAAAATGAACAATTTCCGCGCTCTTCACAAAGAAGGACGTTCCCACGAAATAGAAGCCTGTCGGAAATGTTCGTACAGAGCACTTGAAGTAAGAAAATTGGTTAGTCTGTAGGGAAGAGGCCTGCCTCTTCCTTTACACTTTGTTATTTGGATTTTGATATTTAAATTTATTTTGTCATTTGAATTTTGTCATTTGTCATTTTTAAAAGGAGTACAATGATAGCGGCACTTTTGTTGGGGAGAGAAGGAAGCGTAGGGTTTCCGGGAAAAAATTTGTATCCGGTGTTGGGGCGGCCTTTAATGGAGTATCCGCTTCTTGCGGCGAAGAACGCGCCGTCAGTTGATGAAGTCTATGTGTCTACGGATTCCGCTGAAATAAAAGAAGTGGCGCGAAAAAATAATGTGAATGTAATTGATCGGCCGGATTATCTTTGTACTAAAGAAGCTTTAGGTGAAGACGCTTTTCGGCATGGGTATGAATACATTAAGAAGTTGGGTAACGAAATAGAATTCATGCTTCTTCTTTTTTGTAACGCGCCGTGTGTTTTGCCGGAACAAATTGAAGAAGGTATCCGAGTTTTAAGGGAAAGAGAAGATATCGATTCTGTTGTGACAGTGTCAAAATATAATATGTTTTCTCCGGTACGCGCTAGGCGTGAGGGTAAAGACGGCCTTCTTGAACCGTTTATACCGTTTGAAAACTACCGGAAAGATATTGAAATAAACTGTGACCGTGACGCGCAAGGTGATGTATATTTCGCGGATGTATGTTTATCTCTTGTCCGGCCGAGATGTCTGGATAATTTAGAAGAAGGCATGTTGCCTCAAAAATGGATGGGCCGTAAAATATATCCCATTAAACAATGGGGTGGATGTGACGTTGATTTTGAGTGGCAAATGCCGCAGGTAGAGTTTTGGCTGAAGAAAAATGGATTTAGTGTTAACAGTTTACCATATAGGAGTTTGTAATATGGAGTTACCCATAAAAGAACATTTAAAGAAAGTTTCACGTGTTAAAAACTCATCTGAAAAACGTTTAGATTATCTTCGGTTGGATAAAAATGAGGCGCCAGCGGTATTTTCTCAGGAATTTATTAATAACCTGAGAAAAGAGATAACGCCGGATTTTTTAACTGCTTATCCAGAGGTTGACATCTTGCAGGAAAAAATTGCGAAAAGCTTGAATTGCGAAAAAGATAATATATATGTTACTGCGGGATCAGATGCCGGAATAAAAGCGGCATTTGAAGTTTTTGTTGGCAAAGGGGACAGGGTGGTTTTGTTAGATCCTACATATGCGATGTTTTACGTGTATGCGGGTATATTCGGAGCGGATTTGGAAAGAGTGAATTATAACAAAGATTTGACTTTATCCGTAGATAGCGTAATTGAGAAAATATGTGAATCAAAACCCAAACTGGCGTGTATTGCAAATCCGAATAGTCCTACGGGAACAATTTTGCCGCCGGAGGATATAAGGCGGATTGCAGATTGCTGTTTTGAAAATAAGAGTGTTCTTTTGATAGATGAAGCATATTATCCGTTTTATCCGGTTACGGCTTTAGGGTTGATAAAAGAGTTTCCCAATGTAATTGTAACAAGAACGTTTTCAAAAGCTATGGCGTTAGCTTCAGCCCGGGTGGGCTATGTTGCGGGTGCGAGTGAAATAATCGAGATGCTTTATAAAGTGCGTCCCATGTATGAGACAAACGCTTTTGCCGTAAAATTCGCGGAAATTATTATGGATAATCCGGAAGTGCTTGAACAAAATTTAAAAGAAGTTGAAACCGCGAAAAAATATCTTGAATCTCAGTTCGATGAATTGGGTTTTCCGTATTTTAAGAGTTATGCCAATTTCATGTTAATTGATGTTGGTTCTTATGAAAAAAGTGTTAAAATCGGCAAAGCGATGAAAGAACAAAAAATACTAATTAAAGCTGGGTTTACGGACGAAAACCTTAAAAATTGCATTAGAATTAGTGTTGGAACTCGTGAAGATATGAAGCGTTTTATTGATAATTTTAAACAAGTGATAATTTCAATACAAGGTATTTATAAATCGTAGGGGCGCTTCGCGACGCGCCCTTAACTAACCCGAAGGAGACTATGTCGATATCGGCTGTTAAAAAGAAATTGGGTGATGCGGGAGTAGATGTAAAACCTGTAGTCTGGTGGTTGCGGGAGTTTTCCTTGAAACAAGCAGTAAGGGAAGCTAAACGCGTGGATTTGCTTGAAAAACTTCGAATGATAGTTCCGGATGAAGAGATAACGGGGCAGGGATTTAGTGAAAAAACTGATACCTCCGTTTCAAGGCTAAAAAGAAGGGGTTTACACGCGTTTCAATGCTTGCTGATGCTCAAAGCTTTAGAGAGTTTGCCGAAAGGAAGACTGACAGTAGTGGATGTAGGGGATTCCGCGGGTACGCATATGCGTTATTTGTCGAAACTTACTGAAGACAACTTTGATATTGATACGATAAGTGTTAATCTGGATGAAAGGGCGATAGAACGTATTAAGGCCAGAGGGATGGAAGCGGTACATTCGCGTGCGGAGGACTTGTCTTTAGGCGATAGAGCCATAGATCTTTTTGCTTCTTTTCAAATGGTGGAACATTTACATAATCCGTCTATTTTTTTTAGGCGGTTAGCAAAAAAATCTAAAGGCGAAAGAATTCTGTTAACTGTTCCATATGTAAAAAAAAGCCGTGTGGGATTGCATCATTTGCGTAACGGTTTTTGTCATCCGATTCGGGCGGAGGAAGAACATATTTTTGAATTAAACCCGGAGGATTGGACTCTTTTATTCCTTCATTCGGGTTGGCGCGTAACGCATAGCGAAGTTTATTACCAATATCCAAGAAAGTGGCCGGTATTAAGATGGTTATGGTCAAAATTCTGGAAGCTGACGGATTATGAAGGTTTTTGGGGCGCGATTTTGGAGAAAGATACAGCATATTCTGATTGTTATCAGGATTGGGAAAAATAGCTGGTTGGCCAATTTGCCGGTTGCAGGTCGTTTCACCTACGAAGCGGAAAAATAGGAGTTTTGAGGAGAACAATGCCATGTGCAAAGTAATACTTGACAAATGGCATTGCTAAGTGTAAACTTAAGGTTGTGTGGTTGAGGCGAAACTAATCTTGAGGGAGAAGGCATTATGATTATTGAGAGAGAGTTATACTCAAAAATAAAACTGTACCTTAAGTCGCCGGAGGCGATTATTGTGACTGGTATGCGGAGAGTCGGGAAAACTACTTTGCTAAGGTATATTTTTGAGCGTATTGTTTCAGATAATAAACTTATGTTGGATTTAGAGAATCCCATTGTACAGAAGTATTTTGAAGAAGAGGATTATGAGAGAATAAAATTGAATCTGGAAATTGCCGGAATAAATTTTACTAAAAAGGCCTACGTCTTTCTGGATGAAATACAATATGTTAAAACTTTGCCGAATGTTGTGAAATATTTGCATGATCATTATGAGGTGAAATTTTTTCTGACTGGTTCAAGTAGTTTTTATCTAAAGAAAGTCTTTACGGAGTCTTTATCGGGAAGAAAGTATATTTTTGAGTTATATCCTCTAAATTTTATGGAGTTTCTGAAATTAAAAAACAAAAAAATTATGCTTCCCGAAAAATTAGTGAAAATTAGTGAAAATATTGTTAATAGTTTTTCGACTCTTTATGAAGAATATCTCTTATTTGGAGGGTTCCCGGGTGTTGTAATAAAAGAATCTTTTGAGGAAAAGAAGATGGCGTTGGAAGATATTTTTTCTTCGTACTTTCAGTTAGAGATTGCAAACTTGGGAGATTTTAGAAACCTTAATATTGTGAGGGATCTTATTTTATTACTCATGCAGCGCACAGGGGCAAAATTAGATATTCAAAAGTTGTCTAGAATTCTGGGAGTTTCTCGTTCGACTATATATGAATATGTGTCATTTCTGGAGGGCACTTATTTTATCAAACTCGTAAAGCCCTTTACAAAAAACAGAGATGTGGAGATACGGAATGCGTCTAAGGTTTATTTTTGTGATTCGGGGCTTTTAAATAATTTAACTAGAGTTGACGAAGGGGCTCTGTTTGAAAATAATGTTTTTCAAAATTTAAATCTTAAAGGCGAATTAAATTACTATCAAAAGAAAAGCGGAGTGGAGATTGATTTTATCCTTAACAAGGAAGAGGCAATAGAGGTGAAAATTAAACCTACGCGGCAGGATCTACAAAGATTGAAAAGAGTAAGTGAAGAATTGGATATAAAAAAGGCGTATATAGTGTCCAAAAAGTACTCTACGTTAGATGATGTGAAGTACGGCTTTTTACTGTAGAAAAAGATACGACATATTCTGATTGTTATCTGGATTGGGAAGAATAAATTGGTTAACCAGTTGGCCAGTGGACCGGTTAGCCAGTTTTAGAAATAACCGGTTAACTGGAGAACCGGCTAACTAATAAAGAGTCCGGCGCCCTAGGATTTGAGGTAAATTTGGCAGGCAAATTTACCTCAAGGCACTCGGATATTAATTCGACTAAATGGTTTCAGAGCACGCAAGTGCTCTGAAACCAAAGTCTCATTAAGGGGTGATTTGTTATGAAAGCTGTTGTATTTGGTCGAAGCGGGTTTTTGGGGAGTTATGTTGCTGATAACCTTTTAGATAAGGGATATGAAGTGGTGATTTTTGATGTAAAAACTTCACCGCATATTAAATCCGGACAGAAGATAATAATAGGGGATGTGTTGGATTCAGAAGCGGTAAAAGATGCTGTTCGCGGGGCTTCTATTGTTTACAATTTTGCTGGTGTTTCAGATATTGATGAAGCAAGCGAAAAACCGTTGGAAACTATACGGCAGAATATATTGGGAAACGCCCATATTTTGGATGCTCTAAAAGATGAAAAAATCGAACGGTATATTTTTGCGTCAACAGTGTATGTGTATAGTGAGGCAGGATCCTTTTATAAAAGCAGTAAACAGGCTTGTGAACTATATATTGAAGATTATTCAAAAAAATACGATATTCCATATACTATTTTACGTTATGGGTCTCTTTATGGGCCCAGGTCGAATGAGAAGAACCCCATATATGCTCTTTTGAAAAATATACTAACGAAAAAAAAGATTTCATATTGGGGTAACGGCGACGAAATACGCGAATATATTCATGTAGAAGATGCCGCGCGATGCAGTGTAGAAATATTAGATGAAAATTTTGTTAACCAAAATGTTATTATTGCGGGACATCATCCCGTAAAGTCAAAAGAGCTTTTAACAATGATAAACGAAATTTTAGGAGATGATCTGCCGATAGAGTTTCGAAATGAAAAGTCGGACATACATTATCAGATTACGCCGTATTCGTTTAATCCGCGTATAGGACGTAAATACGTAAGTTCATATTATTTGGACATGGGGCAAGGATTGTTGCAGTGTATAGAAGAACTACACAAATCAAAACATTTTCCCTTTGTTGAAAAGGGAGATAATAATACAAGAAATGTTAAGGGGAGGAATTAGAATGAGTGAAAAGATGAACGAAAAATTTAAAGTAATGTTTATTTATCCGAATATTATGATGGCAACACTTGTCCCTATACACGTTTCGCTTCTTTCAGCGTGTTTGAAGGAAAAAGGATTTGAAGTAGATCTTTTTGATGCGACTTATTATAAAACGGATGATGTGAATTTTGAAAAAAAGAAAGTGGATCTTTTGCAGTTAAAGCCATTCAACTTCAATGATAAAGGGGTTGTTCTTAAGCAAACAGATATTTATGAAGATTTGTCTAAAAAAATTAAAGAATATAGGCCTGATCTTATAGGGATTACGATGGTTGAAGATACGTATAACCTTAGTCGTTCTTTGCTTGAGAGTATAAAAGATTTCAAAATTCCAGTTATCGCTGGAGGTGTTTTTGTTACTTTTTCGCCGGATGAAGTTATTTCTAATGAAACGGTTGATATGGTTTGCGTTGGAGAAGGCGAAGAAGCTTTAGTTGAGCTTTGTGAAAAAATGTCCAATGGGCAAGATTATTCCAAGGTGAGGAATCTTTGGATAAAAAAACAAGATAAGATTATTAAAAATCCGTTAAGGCCTCTTACAGACGTAAATAAACTTCCGCCAATAGATTATGATATCTATGAAGAGGGTAGACTTTATCGCCCTATGTTTGGAAAAGTATTTACAATGATCCATGTTGAACTTGATAGGGGATGCCCGTATGACTGCACTTATTGTGAATCGCCTAGTTTAAGGAAACTTTTTCATGAAAATGGGTGTGGTATATATTATCGAAAAAAGAGTGCGAATACTATTATGAGGGAGATGAAGCATCTTGTAGAAAAATATAGGCCAGATTATGTGAATTTTAATTCCGAAACTTTTTTAGCTAAAACGGTGAATGAACTTAAGGAATTTGCCGAAATGTATAAGGATATAGGTATTCCTTTTTGGTGTCAGACACGGCCGGAAACAGTAACAGAAGAGAAAATAAAAATTTTAAAAGGGATGAACTGTAATAGTCTTCAATTTGGTATCGAGCATGGCAATGAAACTTTTCGTGTAAGTATTTTAGGGAGACATTCGTCAAATGAAAAGATTGTGAAATGTTTAAAAATAGTGGAAGAATATGAAATACCCTATACGGTGAATAACATAATTGGGTTTCCTGATGAAACAAGGGAACTTGTATTTGATACTATTAAATTGAACAGTAGAATTAATCCTAGAACAATGAATTGTTATTTGTTTACGCCATATAAAGGAACTGTTTTACATGAAAAGTGTCTTAAAAAAGGTTATTTGGAAAAAGATTATAAAGTGCATCAACTTTTAGACGGCGTGCCGCTTGAAATGGATACAATCAGTTATGAGGAACTTCAAGGACTTCAGAGGACATTTTCATTGTATGCACGTTTTCCTGAATCAGAATGGGGAAATATAAAAATAGCTGAAAAGTTTGACGAAGAGGGCAACAAAATGTTCGAACAATTGTCGGAGAAATATAGAGAGGAATATTTTGCATGAGTAAAGCAAAGGTGCTATTAGTATATGTTAATTCCATGATGGATAATCTTGAAATATTTATCTAGGATGAAATTCGACCTAAGAGTTCTTGTGCAGAGATTAAAATTGCGGACAAATGTGAGGAAGAAGGCATTAGGAAGTTTAACGAGTTATCAGAGCTGTATTATTGGGAATATGCTTAATATGAACATTTTTTTGGTTTTTGATGCTTTTATAGATGTAGATAGGGTCAATCTTCGTGTGTGTAAAACGTCCTCAGATCAGGTGTATCTGTTTCCCTTAACTTCAAAAACTTCCATAATAAAAATTGTCGAAGAAAAGTTTAAGAAAAAAGGTTACAAAACTCAAATTGTTCCATCTGTTGAGATAATAAACGCGAGAGACAAAACGGTAAGAGACAAATATATAAAGTTTGTGTCTGAGTTTCCTCGAAAAATAAGATTATGCGGCAGGAATTTGAAAGAAATTTTTGGTATAGATAAAAATCTGAGTTTTTGGTGGTTAAGCGGTATTTCGGAAAAGAACGTTTACAAATCTGATTCATTTAACCGTCTTGTGCAAATGGATTCAATAGTTTCAGAAATTGTTCGTCATGAAATATCGGAAATAATGTTTTCCGGACGCAGTTGTAAACTTAAAAGAGCGCTTTTTGAGTTTAGTAGGAACAAAAGAATTAATTTTAAAGTTTTGCGTTCAAAACATAATGTTTATTTGCGGGAAAACATTTATGACGGGATAAATTTTTTATACCTTAAACATGTTTTTTTTGCAGTATCTAAAGCTTTGTCGATATTGGTACGAAGTTTTCAGGTTAAGAAAAACTTTGTTCTTTTAAATGAAAAACGGGATAAAACTCGTCGCACTGCACCGATAATGATAATGACGCCGTATCCTGATTTCGATAAAACGTCTGCGGATAACGGCAAGTTTAAAAATAGGTATTATGTCCATTTGCAGGAAGCTTTAGAGTCGAACAACGGAAACGTAGTATGGATTTCTATGTATGTGCGCAATAGAGCCGTTTCTTTTAAAGAATCTTTGAAATATGCCAGGATATTTGCCCGCAACGGTAATGGATTTTTTATGCTTGAAGAGTTTGTTTCTCTTGGCACGCAAATAAAAGCTCTTTGGAAAACAGCGGCAGGCGGTATAAAATTTCTTTTTTTAAAAAAAAAGATACGAGAAGCAAGCGATTTTGAGGGGTTCAATATTTACGCGTTTTTTGAGAACGATTGGTATTCTTCATTTGCGGGGAGCGACGGATATTACGGGCTGGTTTTGTACTATACATTTAAAAGACTGTTCAATGTTATCCGTCCGGCAAAATGTATCTATCCTTGTGAAATGCGTTCATGGGAAAAAGCCCTTATTGCCGCGCGTAATGACGTCAGAAAAGAAACAGTGCTTTTTGCCTGCCAATCAGGAACGGTACCTAAAATGCACTTAAATTTTTTCAATCATTCGGATGAATTAAAAAAAGATACGGATTATCCTATGCCGCAGGCTGACAAAATTTTGTGTAACGGTTCTTTGCCTTGGGAGTATATGGGGGAATCAGGCTGGCCGGATAATAAAATTAAGATTGTAGAAGCATTGCGCTATATGTATTTAAAAGAAACCTTAGAAAAGGATTTTTCTGCGGTGAAAAAGAAAAAAATTATATTGCTGCTTTCAATAAGTCCGGAAGAATCAAGTTCAATTCTATCCATGAGTTATGAGGCTTTTAAGGACATGGAAGACGTTGAAGTTTGGATAAAACCGCATCCGTTTTTGGATTTAGACAAAGTTTTTAATCTTGCTGGAGTGCGAAAAGAAGATTCGAATTTTAAGGTTAAAGAGGGGGCTCTTGAACTTTTTCTCCCGGAAGCTTTAGTTGCTGTAACGGGTGAATCAAGCGCGGCTGTCGAAGCTCTTGCGTTTGGATGCCGTGTTTTAATTGTAAATGTGCCCGAATGGATAAATTTATCGCCGCTCAGATTTGTAGATACTAAAATGGTACAAACCGTTAATAGTCCGGAAAAGCTGAGGAGTATAGTTGCGGGGGTATTTGCAAAAGAATCACAGGGCAAGATGGATAAAGAAGAACAAATGCGCGTCGTTAATAGGTTCTTTTGTCTAAATGAGAATTCAAATATTCCTGAAAAATTTTTAATGGAATTAAAAGGAGTTTAAGAATGCATGTGGATAAAAAAGTTTTTATAAGCACGACAACCTTTGCCGAGTTTGATAGCGCGCCGCTCGAACTTTTAAAGGAAAAAGGGTATAACTACATTGTGAACCCTTATAAACGCAAAATGAACGCCGTTGAAATAATTGATTTGGCGAAAGAGGCAGTAGGTATTGTAGCAGGAACAGAACGGTTGGATGATTCTGTTTTTCAGCAGTTATCCGGGTTGAAAGTAATATCGCGTTGCGGCACGGGAATGGACAATGTGGATAGCGCGGCTGCTCTTAAAAGAGGGATTGAGGTGTGTAATACCCCTGATGGGCCGACTTTGGCAGTTGCTGAACTAACTTTAGGACTAGTTTTAAGTTTATTGCGCAAGATTAATAAAATGGACGAGTCCTTACGGCAGGGGAATTGGACAAAAATCATGGGGAACCTGCTTTCGGGAAAGAAAATCGGGATAATAGGGTTTGGACGTATAGGGCAAAAGACCGCTCAGCTAATTGCGGGTTTTGACGTAGCCGAAATAGCATATTATGATATTGAGGATAAAGGATGCGCAAATCTAAAATGTGAGAGAAAAAGCCTGGAAACGCTTTTGAAAGAGTCGGATATTATTACTTTGCATGTACCATCGAGTGGGAAGAATAGTCCGCTTGTCGGAGAAAAAGAACTTAATGTGATGAAAAAAGGCAGCTGGCTTGTTAATGTATCCCGCGGGGGAATAGTTGATGAAACAGCTTTATATACCAGTTTGAAGAGTGGGCATCTTTCGGGTGCGGCCATAGATGTTTTTGACAATGAACCGTATTCAGGGCCGTTAAAAGAATTGGACAATGTCATTCTTACACCGCATATAGGTTCTTATGCTAAGGAGGCGCGGGTAAAGATGGAAATGGACGCGGTAAAAAATTTGCTTGATGCTTTAGGGACATTCTAACAAAGTCATCCCGCTTGTTTCGCCTGTCCTGAGCTTGGCGAATGGAACAGAGTAAAGTGTCATCCTGAGTGTAGCCCCGTAAGGGGCGAAATCGAAGGATCTTAACCAACAGATTCTTCGATTCGGCCTTTGGCCTCGCCCAGAATGACATGGTTTTAAAAAGGTCCTACAATTCCTGACACTACCGCTTTGGGAGGGAAATGAAGTATATTGATGTAACGAAACCTATTTGTGATGGAATGGATAAGTACTCTTCAGATCCAGACATTAAAATTGACGAGTTTAAATCTCTCGAAAAGGGAAATTCGTGTAATTTAGTTCGAATTTCTTTTGGAAGCCATACAGGTACTCACATTGACGCGCCGCGTCATATTTTTGACGGGAAAAAACCTGTAAATGAAATTGCGATAAAGGAACTCATTTGTAACTCGGTTGTGACTGAAGTATCCAACCTTGAACAAAAAGATTTTTGGCCGGAAATAATTGAAAAAAAAGTTAAAGCCGTGCTTTTAAAGGGGATTGAAGGTAAGTATGCCCTCCGGGAAAAACAAGCTGAACTTTTAATCAAAAACAATATTAACCTTGTTGGGACAGAGCGGATGTCTATTGAAGGTTCTCTAGATAAATCACATCCGGTGCATAGAATGCTTTTAAGCAGAAATATCTATATAATTGAAGGGCTTGACCTTAAGAACGCTGAAGAAGGTTTCTACAAATTAATATGTTTGCCGTTAAAAATAAAAGACGGGGATGGCGCTCCTGTAAGGGCGGTGTTAGCGTATGATTAAAGCTGTTATTTTTGATTTTGACGGTGTTATACTTGAGTCGGCTGATATAAAAACAGAAGCTTTTCGAGAACTCTTTTCCAAGTATCCGGAAAAAATAGAAAAAATAGTGGAGTATCACTTGTTAAATGCCGGGATTTCGAGATATGTAAAGTTTCGTTATTTTTATGAAAATATTCTCGGAAGATCTCTTTCAAAAGAAAAAGAGCTTAAGCTTGGAGATGCTTTTTCTAAAATAGTTCTAGAAAAAGTGTTGTCTGCCCCCTTCGTGAAAGGAGCTTTAGAATTTTTGACAGAACCCAATTTTTGTTACAATTTTTTTATTGCTTCAGGAACACCTGAAGAAGAATTGCACAGCATTTTGCGGGAAAGGAATATTGATAAATGTTTTAAAGAGGCGCACGGAAGCCCCAAAACAAAACCGGATGTTATTACTGACATTTTGAATAGGTACAATTTAGCAAATAATGAAGCGGTTTACGTGGGGGATGCTGAAAGTGACCGTAGGGCGGCGGAAGAGTCTAAAGTATTTTTTGTAGAACGAAAAGCGGATTTAGAAAACAGGATAGAAGAATATGATGACTGTTTTAAAATTAAGGATTTAAGTAATTTGAGAGAAACTTTAGAAAAGATAAATCCCCCTAGCCCCCTTTTGCAAAGGGGGGAAAAGAAGGGGAGAAGCGGACAGCGGGTGAGAAAAAAGTAAGAGTTTCCCCTTTGACAAATGAAAAGAATGTGTTCCCCCTTTTGAAAAATGAAAAGGATGTGTTCCCCCCTTTGAAAAAGGGGGCTAGGGGGATTTTTTACAAATACAAAGAAAGGATATCAATATGAAAATTTTAGTAACTGGCGCGGCTGGCATGCTTGCCGCTGAAGTTGTTCCCATGCTTTTAGCTGGAGGGCATGAAGTTATCCAGACAGATATTAATCAGCGGATTCCTGATATTGAGGCGCTGGAAGTCAGAGATAAAGCTAAAGTTTGGGATAAAATAAAAAAAGAAAAGCCGGATTATGTTTTTCATCTTGCGGCTGAAACAGATGTTGATTTGTGCGAAAAAGATCCGGAACATGCGTATATGGTTAATACTTTAGGGACGGAAAATGTGGTTTTAGCTTGTAAGGAGTTTGGAGCAAAACTTTTATACATAAGTACCGGTGCTGTTTTTGACGGAACAAAAGGAATTCATAACGAGTTTGATCTGGCTAATCCTATTAATGTTTACGGAAAAAGTAAACTTGAAGGAGAAAAAATAGTTCAGAATATGTTAACGGACTTTTTTATAGTAAGAGCCGGTTGGATGGTTGGCGGTTGGGATTTGGACAAAAAATTTGTTTATAAAATTGTTCAGCAGTTAAAACAGGGGAAAAAAGAACTTGTTGCCGTTGATGACAAAAAAGGCACGCCTACGTTTACAAAAGATTTTT